>JAFQTU010000058.1 GCA_017408905.1 Mailhella sp.
AGCGGATCCCGACAGCCGGTCCGCCAGCGAATGCCGCGCGAGGGCGTAGCCCGAAAAGCGGCATGAGCCAGGCCGGCGTCATCTGGTGGTCAACTGACGCAGAGAAGCGAAAGAGACGCCGGAAGGGCGAATGCCCGGGCGGCTCTTGAGCGGAACAAGGCTCTGGTCTGGCGGCGAAAAACCGGCAGGTTTTTCAAGAATCTTGCGCCGGGAGCTGTCGGGCGAAGAGAAACAGAGCAAGGCCGCAACACGTTCAGCCCAACGCGTCCAACCTTTGCCGCCAAAGCGGAAAATCGGCAGATTTTCCAAGACTCTGGAACATATTTCCTTGAACACCACTTCCCGCAGGCCGTAGCCGTGACTCGAGGCCAAGGGCAAAGCCCGGCCTTAGAGGGTGACGCGCACGCAAACTTCCGCGTCACTTCCCCCTTCCCAAGAGGCGGACGCTTTCGAAAAAGCGGACGCCTTGAACCCACCTTGAGTCCTGACAAACAGGCTCTGGCGGTCTTCCTTTTAAAAGGTACAAGGGCCGGGAGCGCAGGGGACACGACAAGCTCCCCTCTCCGGGCAGGCAGGCGCTCTCCTTCGGCAGGGCTCACCCCTCCGCAAGCAGGCCGAGAGCGCGGCACACCCGCCCTCTCCGGTTCTTGCCGTCTCTTCCTTGCTCCGAAGACGCTCTCCGACTTCTCCCCAAAATCCCTACCCTTTCCACTCCATGAAGGACGCCCCGCTTTCGAGGTCTATCCAGCGCACGCCGCGCTCGTCCCAGATCATGGCGCTGTGGGCGCTCCCGTTCTTGGGGATGGAGGTCGAACCGGGGTTCAGCACCGTGAACGTGCCGCCCGGAAGCGAGGCCTGCTCGCACATCGGCACATGGAAATGGCCGTAGAGCAAGGCGTCGCCGGGGCAGAGCGGCGGGGGCGTGGCGGCGTTCCAGCGGTGGCCGTGCGTGGCGAAGATCGTACGCCCGAACAGCCGGAACAGCGCGTAATCCGCCATGATGGGGAAGTCGAGCACCATCTGATCGACCTCGCCGTCGCAGTTGCCGCGCACGCAGAACAGGCGGTCGCGCAGGGGGTTCAGCATGGCGATGACCTCCTTGGGCGCGTAGCGTTCGGGCAGGTCGTTGCGGGGGCCGTGGTAGAGCACGTCGCCCAGCAGGAGCAGGCGCACCTCGCCGGGCTCGAAGCCCTGACTTTCGGCGGCGAAGCGCTCCAGAAGCCGCGCGCACCAGTGCGCAGAACCGTGGATATCCGAGGCGATGAGCAGTTTTTGCATGGCGTTCTCCTTTTGCCCAAGGATAGCGGGAAGCCTGCTCCAACGCAACAAGCGCCGTTTGAGCCGCTGTGCCTCTTGCATCGCCGGGCTGTCGGCGCTATGTTTGGCACAGAACACTCAGCAAGGAGCTTTGCCATGAAGCATGAACTGCCCTACGACATAGAAAACAAGTGCCTGCTCACCCTTGAAGAGGCCCGCGCCCAGCTCGCCTACGTGGAAAAGAAGCTCATCGCAGGCCCGAAACCCGAAGACGAGGTGGAACGCGATATGCTGAAGGCCCGCATCGCCCAGCTTGAAGCCGCCCTCGCCGCCCATTGATATCGTTCGACTTTTCCCGCCCCTGCGGGATATGCCCCGGAGTCCGCTGACTTCGGGGTTTTATTTTTCGGGGAGAACCTGTTACGCGCCCCCTTCACGGCTAGCCGCGTGATGCGTGAGGTCGGAGGGCCGCCGAGGGGGGGCTTCCTGCCGGAGCGTGAGACTGTCGTGTCCCCCGCGCTCCCGGCCCTCGTATCCTTTAAAAGGAAGACCGCCAGAGCCGGGGGAAGGGGCGCAAGGCGGGTTCAAGGCGGCCGCTCTTTCGAGAGCGTCCGCCTCTTGGGAAGGGGGAAGTAGCGCGGAAGTTTGCGTGCTCACTACCTTCTAAGGCCGGGCTTTGCCCTTGGCCTCGAGTCACGGGTACGGACTGCGGGAAGTGGTGTTCAAGGAAATATTTTCCAGAGTCTTGGATTTCCTGCCGGAAATCCGCTTCCGCGCTTCGCGCGGTGAGGAAGAAAAGGCATCCTGCGCAGTCGTTCGCTCAAGAGCCGCCCGGGCTCACGCCCTTCTGGCGGCTTTGTCGCTCACTTGGCTTTTGACCACCAGATGACGCCGACCTTGTTCAGGCCGCTCTTTCGCGCTTCGCGCTCTCGCGGCCTTCACTGGCGGATCGGCTGTCGGGCACGCCTTCGGCGGCCCTCCGACCTAAAGCATCACGCGGCGCCGGGTTGCGGGAAGGGGAAGTTGAGCGTTGGGCCGAACTGCGCCTTGCACCGATTGAGCTTCGGGCTGAACTGCGCCTTGCACCTTTGGAGCGCTGGGCGAAGGGCATTGCGTGCACCGCTGACCTAAAGCATCTCGCGGCTAGCCGTGAAGGTTGCGGGTTAGGGTCGAGCTTCGAGCAACGGGCATTGCGTACCCAGGCGCTTCGGGCCGAGGCCGTCTGTCGCATTTATTTTTACTTTTGTCTAAAAAACTCTTCCGATTTTATTTTACATATGTTAAAATAAGCCCAACGCGGCAACGGCAGGGCGGGCTCGTTCTGCCGCCCATCCCGGGAAGCCGCAAAGGAGGAACATGAACAGGAATTTCAGAAGCCAGTGTGCTCCCGAGGGCTGGGACCCCGACCTCTGGATGTCCATCGCCCCCGAGGTGCGCGACAAGCTGGCGGGCAGGCTTCGAAAGAAAAACGAGGCCGGTCTGCGCTCCCGCCGCGAGATGAGCGAAGGCATGGCGCAGATGCTGGAAGCCATGCAGGCCGCCCACAAGGGGGCGCTTTCCCGCGTGGACTGGCAGGAGCTGGCGCGCCGCGACCCCAAGACCTTTGCCCGACTCAGCGGCATGGCTAAAAACAACGCCAACGCCATCGACGCCCTGCGCGGCCGCGGTTCCCAGCTTCACAAGAACCTTGCCGCCGCCGAGGCCGAACGCACCGGCCAGCGCGTGGTCAGCGAAGTGCAGGACGCGCTCGAAGCCGTTCTCCCGCGCATCGCCAAGCTGGTAGGCGAAGGTTTCGAGCGCAAGGCCTTCAAGGTGGAAATGGCACAATACCTTCTCCAGCAGGGCGTGCCTATGGAAGCCGTCTGCGCCATGAGCCGAGGCTACGAGCTGGAGCTGTGCACCAAGGCCATGCTCTTCGACAAGATGCAGAGCCGCCGCGCCGAGGCCGAAGCCAAGCTGGCCGACGTGCCGCTGGTGCAGTCGCCGCGCCGCGCAGGCCTGGACGAAGGCGACAAGCTGGGCCGCGCACGTGCCGCTCTCAACAAAAATCCGAACAGCACCGAGGCCCTTGCCGCGCTGTTCGCCGCCATGTAAGGAGGAAGTATGGCCATTGTTTCCGGCCAGCTCAAGGAAGCTGGTATTCAGGGCAAACCCCGCGACATCATGGATGAAATTTTCAGCGTTGCCCCTACGGACACGCCCTTCCTCTCCATGTGCGGGCAAAGCGAGGCCTCGCAGGCGCTGCACGAATGGCAGACCGACGAGCTTGTGCTTCCCGGCGAGAACGAACGCCTTGAAGGTGCGGACACCACCGAATTCACCAGCACCACCAGCACCGAACTCAACAACCGCACCCAGATCCTGAGCAAGGCCATCAATGTTTCCGGCACGGCTCAGGCGGTGCGTCAGGCCGGTGTGGAAGGCCAGTACGCCTACCAGATGGCCCTGCGCACCAAGGAGCTGAAGCGCGACGTGGAATACGCGCTTTTGCACAATAAGCTCGCCCGCGCCGAAAGCGGTTCCGAAGCCCGCCTTATGACCGGCCTGCCCTGCTGGTTCACCGAGGGCGGCAATATGCGCCTTGGGCAGGGCGGCTCGGCGGCCACCTCCAGCGCCTCCGCCGTGGCCGGAACCCTGCGCGAGCCCTCCGAAGCCGAGCTCAAGAGCCTGCTCATGGACATCTACAACGCGGGCGGCAACCCCGACTGCATCATGATGAGCCCCGAGATCCGCGTGAAAATGAGCGAGGTGCTCACCGGCGGCGCCACCCGCATGGAAAAGGCCGAGGAAAAGACCGTCCACGCGGTCATCGACGTGTACGTGTCCGACTTCGGCACGCTCAAGCTCGTGCCCAACCGCGTGCAGGCCTTCGAGCCCTACGCCAAGAACTGCGCGTTCGTGCTCGACCCCGAATACTGGAAGGTGGCCTATCTGCGCGGATTCACGGAAGAAAAACTCGCCAAGACCGGCGACTCCCTCAAGGGCCATGTGCTGGTGGAATGCACGCTGGAAGCCCGCCAGCCCAAGTCCAGCGGCGTTTACGCTGACCTGAAGGCGTAAGGGGAGAAGCAAGGGGAGAGCGGGAGCCTGTCGTGTCCCCCGCGCTCCCGCCCCTTGCATCCTTTTAAAAGGAAGGCCGCAAGAGCCGGAGGGAGTGGCGCAAGGCGGGTTCAAGGCGGCCGCTCTTTCGAGAGCGTCCGCCTCTTGGGAAGGGGGAAGTGACGCGGAAGTTTGCTTGCTCACTACCCTCTAAGGCCGGGCTTTGCCCTTGGCCTCGAGTCACGGGTTCGGACTGCGGGAAGTGGTGTTCAAGGAAATATTTTCCAGAGTCTTGGATTTCCTGCCGGAAATCCGCTTCCGCGCTTCGCGCGGTGAGGAAGAAAAGGCATCCTGAAATGCCGTTCGCTCGAAGCCGCCCGAGCCTGCGGCTCTTCTGGCGGCTTTGTCGCTCACTTGGCTTTTGACCACCAGATGACGCCGACCTTGTTCGCGGGGGCTTTTCGCGCTTCGCGCTCCCGCCCCGCTCACTGGCGGATCGGCTGTCGGGCACGCCTTCGGCGGCCCTCCGTCCTAAAGCATCACGCCGCGCCGGGTTGCGGGGAGGGGATGGCGGTCTTCGGGCCGGACTGCGCCTTGTACCGATTGAGCTTCGGGCAACGGGCATTGCGTCCCCCGGGAGCTTCGGGCAACGCTCAACATACCAAGGCCGCCACCCCGCCCCGCCCAACGCGCCCAACCTCTGCCTCCTCTTCTCCTCCCTCCCCCCTCCCACACAACCCAAACCCAGCGAGATAGCCCATGCTCGATCTTACCCAGCGGATACATGGCCGCCTTGTGCAGGCCCGGGGCGACGGCATCGCCGACTTTCTGGACGCCGAAGGCCGCCTGTGCCGCGTGCAGGATGTCGGCGGCATAGTCCGGCTGAACCGGGCGCTGAGGAACGAGTCGGCCCGGCGCTGCGGCTTCCGCCCTGCCCCGGTGTTCCGGCGCGTGGCCAGCATCCCGCTTGCCGTGGTGGACATCGCCAAGGCGCAGGGGCTGGACCTCCTGCGCGACCCCGAGGCCCTGCGCCGCTTCCTCAACAGCCGCGACAACGCCGCCTTCCGCACCACGGAAGAACGCGTGTAAGCACCTGCTTTCCCACAACAAACAGCCCCGAAAGGACTTTGCATGACAAGCATCCGGAATTACGCAGGCCTCAAGGCCGCCGTGGCGGACTGGCTGGGGCGCGACGACCTTGCCGGGCGCATCCCGGATTTCATCGCGCTGGCAGAACGCCGCATGGCCCGCGAACTGCGCCTGCGCGTTATGGAACGCCGCGCCGAAACCGAGGTGCAGGCAGGCCAGCGCTTCGTGCCCCTGCCGTGGCGGCGCGAGCCCGGCCGCTGGGACGTGTTCCTCGAAATGCGCGACCTTGGCTGGCAGGGCGCAAGCGGCCACTGCCGCAACCTGCGCTACCTGCCGCCCGACGGTTCGGCCCTTGGCCGCGAGGCCGGAGAACCGCAGGGCTTCAGCATACTCGGGCGCGACCTCGTCCTGCACCCCACCCCTGCCGAGGCGGGCCGCCTCCTGCTCTGCTACTTTGCCGAACCCGCGCCGCTCGGCCCGGAACAGCCGGAAAACGAGGTGCTGCTCACCGCGCCCGACCTCTACCTCTACGGGGCGCTGGTGGAAAGCGCGCCCTACACGCGCGGCTCGGCCCCGCTGGAACTGTGGGAACGCTTCTACGCCACGGCCCGCGCCCGCGTGCAGGCCGCCGAAGAGCGCGGCCGCTTCACCGCCAACCTGTGCATGAGGCCCACGCGGCGCGTGTGAGCCGCCCAAAATCTCTAAAAAGGTAAGGAATCCATGAGCTTGAGCAATTACGGAGAAAACGCCGTCCTGCGCCTCGTGCAGGAAGCCACGCCCTTCTGGCTGGCCCTGTTCACCACCGTTCCCGCCGAAGACGGCACGGGCGCGGAAGTGGAAGGCGGCGGCTACGCCCGCCAGAGCGTGACCTTCGGCGCACCGGCTGGCGGCAGTATGGCCAACGCCGTTCCCATCGAGTTCCCCACCGCCACCTCGGACTGGGGCACGGCCGCAGGCTGGGGCCTCTTCGACGCCGAAAGCGGCGGCAACCTGTGGTGGAGCGGCGCGGTGGACATCCCCAAGACCCTCTACACCGGCGACATCTACCGCGTGAACGCGGGCGGCCTCACCCTGAGCATGGACTAGGCCGTGGCAGAGTTCTTTCCCCTCTCGCCCCCGCCCCAGAGCCTCGAAACGCTGGACAGCTGGGGCGCTCTGGACAGCCTGCCCGCCACGCTGGACAGCCCCCTGTGGCAGAGCGCCGGGCTCTACGGCCTGCGCATCGCAGGCGGCGGGCGCGCGGATTCGGGCTTTTCGGCCTGCTCCACGGCCTGCCTCTCCGGCGGGATTGGCACAAAAAGTTCTGCTATCCTGCACAGTTCCGTAACAAGAACGCTGGGAGCGCAGGGCATGGGCACAGCGCTCCCCGGCCTTGGCCTCCTGCGCCTGCGGCCCTTTTCCGGCGGCACGGCGGCCCTCGCGGCCAACGACCTGCTGGGCGTGGGCGTGCTCTATCTGGAGATGGACGGCGCGGCCCGCATGGGCGAAGCCCTGCACCCGAACATCACCGCTTCCCTGCAAGGGAGCGAAGGGGCAGGGAGCGCCGGGGCATTGCGCCTTTCCTTCGGCCTTACGCTGGCCCCGCTGGGCAGGGCGCAGGCCGGGGCGCGGCTGGAACTGGCGGCCAAGGGCTGGAACTGGAGCGGGAATGCCCCGCAGGCCCGGCAGGACTGGACGCCGCACACGAGCGCGGGCGCTTCGTGGCGTGAACCGGAACAGCAAAGGAGTTCGGCATGGCGCTGACAACAGTGACGCTCCCCTTCGGCCCGTGGGAGCCGGACGCCGCCCGCCTTGGCGGCACGCAGTCCTGCGCGGTGAACGGCGTGCTCCCGGCGGCACGGGGCTGGCGGCCCCTGAACGGGCTTGCCCCCCAGCAGTACGCGCCCCTGCCCGGTGCGGCTCTGGCGGCCTTTTCCTGCCGCGAAGGCGAGGCCCTCACCACGCTGGCCGCCACGGAGCAGGGCATCTTCTCGCTGGAGAACGGCCAGTGGCAGGCGCGGCACAGCGGCACGGCGGTCTCGGCCCGGCGCGCCTTCGCGGACTACGGAAGCGCCGTCTATGCCCTGTTCGGCAAACAGCTCCTCAAGGCCGAACTGGCGGGCGGCAACGTGGGCGGCTTCAGCGCGGTGCAGGCCGCCCCGCAGGCCTCGGCGCTGGGCGTGGTGCGCGACTTCCTCTTCCTCGGCGGGCTGGAGGAAGAGCCCCATGCGGTGCGCTGGTCGGGCCTCGACAGGCCGGACGAATGGCCCGAGCCCGGCTCGGACGAGGCGCAGTACGTGCAGTCGGATTTGCAGGTCTTCCCCGTGGGCGGGCGCGTGCAGGCCATACTCGGCGGCCTTGGCGGCGCGGACGGCCTGATCTTCCTCGAGCGCAGTATCGAGCGGGCCACCTACGTGGGCGCGCCCTACCTTTTCCAGTTCGACCACGTGGACAGGCGGCGCGGCCTGCTTGCCCCGGACAGCGCCGTGGACTGCGGCGGCCTGTGCTGCTTCCTGAGCGCGGACGGCTGGTTCGCCACCGACGGCGCACGCGTGAAGGCCATTGGGCTGGAGCGCGTGGACCGCTGGTTTTTCGAGAACTGCGATTCCGCCCGCCTTGCCGAAACGCGCGGCGTGTACGACCCGCGCCAGCGCGTGGCCCTGTGGAGCTTCGCTTCGCCCAAGGCCGCGCCCGGCAGTTTCGACAAGGTGCTCATCTACTCGCCGGAGCTGGACCGCTGGAGCTGTGCCGACCTTGCCTGCGAACTGCTGTTCCCGGACTGGACGCGCGGCTTCACGCTGGAAGAGCTGGACGCCTTCGGCTCGCTGGACAGCCTGAGCATCAGCACGCTGGACGCCGCAACCCTGCGCCACGGCTGGCTTTCCATTTTCGCCTTCGACAGCGCCCACCGGCTCTGCACCATGGAAGGCCCTGCGCTGGAAGCCCTGATGGAAAGCACCGAGCACAGCGCAGGCCGCGCCCTTCTGCACGGCTTCCGCCCCCATGCGGACAGCGCCCTTGCCGAGGTCATGCCCCTGTACCGTTCCCGCCTTGCCGAGCCGCGCCGCCCGGGCCGCTGGGCAAGGCCCGACCGAGACGGCTTCTGCCCCCAGCACCTTTCGGCGCGCTGGTTCAGCGCCCGTATGCGCATCCCCGCCGGGCAGAACTGGTATCACGCCACGGGCGTGCAGGCCGTGTTCGAAGCCGAAGAGAAGCCCTGAGCTCTGCGCTCTGAAATCTGAGCCTGAATCTGAGTCCTGAACCCTGACTCTGAACCAAGGAGACCCCATGTCCCGATTCGTTTCCCCCACGGCGGAAGCCAGCCCGAGGCAGATGCTGGCCCTTGCCGCCGCCGTGAACGCCGCCCTGCGCGGCGACTGCGCCAATACCGGCCTGCTCTCCGTGGCCGCCGGGGCGGTGCAGGCCACCGTGCAGGATCCCCGCTGCCGGGCCGGGCGTCTGGCCCAGCTCATCCCGCTGGACGCCAGGGCCGCCGCCGTGCGCTGGCACCTGGCCGCCATGGAACGCGGAAGCATGCGCTTCGAATTCGACGCCGTGCCCGAAGCCTGCGCCTTCGGCTGGATGCTCTCCGGCGAAGGGCAGAGCGCCGCGCCCTCCGAAAGCAGGGCCTGAGGTGCGCATGGGTGGATTCAGCCGCATCTACAAGGCCGACCTTTCCGACCGCCAGCTCATGGCCTTCTGGGAACTGGTGCAGGCCGCAGGCCGGGGCAGGAGCATAGGCTTCGACCGCCCGGCTATGGACGGCCCGGCCTTCTGCCGCTTCCTGCGCCGCCCGGGCGTGCATCCGTGGCTGGTGGCGTGGCGCGGCCTGCCCGTGGCCCTGTACTATCTCACCGATCTTCAAGGCAGGAGCGCCCACGTGCATTTCTGCTTCCTGCCCTGCGGCACGCGCCGCCTTGCCGTGCCGCGCGAAGCCCTGCCCGAAGCGCTCCGCCCGGCGGGGGCTTCCCCCCTCGTACGCCTGCCGCTCGCCCGGGCCGCCGCGCTGTTCGGCCTTGGCGCGGCGCTCTGGGAAGTGCCGGAGCAGGGCTTCCGTCTCGATACGCTCATCGGCGTCACGCCGCAGAGCAACCGTTCCGCGCTGGCCTTCGTGCGCTCGCTGGGCGCACGGGAACACGCCAGCGTGCCCGGCCTGTGCTGGCTGTACGACGCAAGGCGCAACGTGCCGGGCATCATAACCACTTTCGACCGCGAGGCCGTCCCCCAGCGGGCGGCCAGCATCTAGGAGGCATCATGGGCAGCAGCGGAGGTTCTTCCACCACCACGACCGTGCAGAAAGCCGACCCGTGGAGCGGGCAGCAGCCCTATCTCACGGACGTGTTCTCGCAGGCAAGCCATCTCTACCATTCCGGCGCGCTCTCGCCCGACTTCTACCCGGGGCAGACCGTGGCCGACCAGTCGCCGTGGACCTCGCAGGCCATACAGATGCAGGCCGACCGCGCCCTTGCCGGTTCGGCCTCGGTACAGGCCGCGCAAAGCGCCGTGGACGGCATCGTGTCCGGGCAGGCGCTGGCAGGCACGGGCCTCGGCGTTCTGGAGGGGCTGGCTTCCCGCGACGTCAACGCCGAAAACAGCGGGCTCGCCGCCCTCGAAGGCATGGCGCAGGCCCGCAACCCGTGGCTCGACACCCTGTACGCGGACGCCAGCCGCGAGGCCCTTTCCGTGCTGGACGGCTCGTTCAGCCGCGCGGGGCGCTACGGTTCGGGCGCCCATGCCGCCGCTCAGGCCGACGCCGCCACCGGCCTTGCCTCGCAGATGTACGGGGCGGCCTACGAACAGCAGATGCAGGCCGCCGCTCAGGCCGCCAGCGCCTACAACGCCGGGCTTGGCCAGCAGATCAGCGCCGCGCAGGCCGCAGGCCAGCTTTACGGCACGGGCCTGAACCAGCAGATGGCCGCCGCCGGGCTGGCCCAGAGCCTTGCCAACCAGCCCTACATGGACGCCGCCGCCCTTGCCGAGGCCGGGGCCGCGCAGGAAAGCTACGCCCAGCAGCTCCTCAACGCCGAGATAGAGCGCTGGAACCACGACCAGCAGAAGGACATCAGCGCCCTGAAGCAGTACAGCCAGCTCGTGCAGGGCGACTACGGTTCCACCGTGACCACGACCGGCATGCAGAGCACCCCTGCCAACAAGCTGGGCGGCTTCATGGCCGGGGCGGGCGCGGGCGCCAGCATGGGCGCGAGCATAGGCGGGCCTTGGGGCGCGCTTATCGGCGGCATTGGCGGCGGACTTCTGAGTTTCCTGTGATACGGAGGGTTTATGTCGGTACAAGATTACCATGTCGAAGCCGGGCTCAACGTGAGCATCTCGGGCATCAACATCGCGGAAGGGTGCGCGCCCAGCGGCATCAACGACGCCATCCGCCAGCTCATGGCCGATATCCGCGAAGAAAGCGAGACGCAGGCCGAAGCCGCCGCCCTGAACACGCAGGCCGTGGGCGCCGTGGACGAACGCGTGACCTCGCTGGACAGCACCCTGCGCGGCGTCATCGCGGAGCAGGTGGAAAGCGCCAGAAGCGCGGCCGCCGAGGCGGATTCCACGCTCGAAAGCACGCTGCGCGCGCTGGTGAGCGCCGAAGCCGAGGCCCGCGATACCGCCATCGGCAAGGCCGTTCCCGCAGGCACAGTCATCGCCTTTGCGGCCAATGCCGCGCCCGAGGGCTTTGTGCTCTGCAACGGGGCGGCGGTCTCGCGCACGACCTACGCGGCGCTGTTCTCGGCCATCGGCACGACCTACGGCGCGGGCGACGGCGCAAGCACCTTCAACCTGCCGAACCTGACGGACAGGTTCATCCAGGGCTCGGGCACGGCAGGCACAGCAAAGGCGGCAGGCCTGCCGAACCATACGCATTACCTTACTCTTACCATGGGCTACAACTACGCCAGCGCAGGCTATAACGCCATTTTTACGGTGAACTACGCCGATTCCGGCCAGTATCACAATTACGGCAGGAGCAATATCGGCTGGGCTTCCGAAACGAACGGCTTCTACGGCGCCTCCGGTACTGTTCAGCCGCCCGCCCTCACCATGCGTTTCTATATCAAATACTAGGGGTGAACCATGCAGATATACGTATTCGATGCCGAAAGCCGCGAGTTCCTGCGTTCGGAAGAAGCCTTCCCCGACCCTCTGGAATCCAGGGCGCAGGGCCGCGAGGTGTGGCTTCTGCCCGCCCACGCCTGCTTCACGCCGCCCCCCGCGCCCAAGGCCGGGCACGCCGCGCTGTGGAACGGGGCCGCGTGGGAGCTGGTGGAGGATCACCGCCCCCAGTACGGCCCGGACGGCCTGCCTCTCGAGGGCTCGGGCACGCCCTTCTGGATGCCCGGCGACTCGTGGCAGTCTCCGGCCCGGTACATGGCCGAACCCGGCCCGCTCCCCGAAGGCGCGCTGACCGACGCCCCGGCCAAACCTGCCGATGTGCTGGCCGCCGAGGCCCTTGCCCGCGCCAAGGCCGAACGCGCCGACGCCGTGGCCGCCCTCACCGTGGAGGTGGACGGCATGACTTTCGACGGCGACGAGGCCGCGCAGGAACGCATGGCCCGTGCCGTGCTGATGGCGGAATCGCTGGACGAGGAAACGGAGTGGGTGCTGGCGGACAGCACCGTGGCCGTGGTGACGGCGGGCCAGCTCCGCCGTGCCTGCCGCGCCGCTGGCAAGGCTCAGGCGGCACTCTGGGTGAAGCCGTACCGGTAGGGGGAAGGGGGGGGAGTGCCTTCGGCGAGTGTCGTGGCGCTGAGGCTCCCGGCGTGCTTGCCGGAGCGGCTCACCCTGCCAAAGGGCGGGAGCGCCTGCCTTCACCGCTGGGAGCGGGTATCAAAGGGAATTGCCCTTTCGAGGGCGGGTTTGGAGAAAGGAAGGGATGGCAAGAGCCTGATTATCGGAGCGCCGAGGCTCTCGGCCTGCTTGCCGCAAGTCAATCTGCCTTGTTTAAAGCTGAGTCTTCCAGACGGGGGAAGGCGGGTGCTGCTTGGGGCTAGCCGCCCCACGGAGCACCCCCTTCCAACCCCCGCCGGCAACCCCGCTGGCTCTCGCCCAACTCGGACCTCGCTCTGGCCCGGTCAGTTTTTAGGAAAAACTGACGCGTGCCACAAGCCGCTCGGCAAGCGTCATCCCGCTCTCGTCCTTCGAGAGCCGCCTGTTCTAAGGGACGGCTTGCAAAGCGTTTTGTTTCCGGGAGAAGCGCTTCGAGCCAACGGAGCACAGTACAGAACGGAAGCCGCAAAGAGCCGGGCAGAGGCCCGAAAGGTCGCCTTTCGGAGTTCGGAAATGTGGCCCGTAGCCGCTGTGCGCGTGGCGAAAAGGGCGAAAGGAGAGCGGCGCTCAGAGTGCCTTGAAGACTGGGAAAACGTAGGCCAGCGGAACAGGAAGGCAGGCGGCCTCGGTTCGAAGCTCGAACGGTTCAAGGCGCTGTTCGGCTCAACGTGAGCCTTCCCCTTCCCGCAGTCCGGCGCGGTGTGATGCTTTAGGACGGAGGGCCGCCGAAGGCGTGCCCGACAGCCAGTCCGCCAGTGAAGGCCGCGAGAGCGCGAAGCGCGAAAGAGCGGCCTGAACAAGGCTGGCGTCATCTGGTGGTCAAAAGCCAAGTGAGCGACAAAGCCGCCAGAAGGGCGAATGCCCGGGCGGCTTCGAGCGAACGGCATTTCAGGATGCCTTTTCTACCTCACCGCGCGAAGCGCGGAAGCGGATTTCCGGCAGGAAATCCAAGACTCTGGAAAATATTTCCTTGAACACCACTTCCCGCAGGCCGTACCCGTGACTCGAGGCCTAGCGCAAAGCGCGGCCTTAGAGGGTGACGCGCACGCAAACTTCCGCGTCACTCTCCACCTCCCAAGAGGCGGACGCTTTCGCAAAAGCGGACGCCTTGAACCCGCCTTGAGTCCTGACAATCAGGCTCTGGCGGTTTTCCTTTTAAAGGGTACAAGGGCCGGGAGCGCAGGGGGATACGACCGCCGAACCGCTTCGGGAAGGGCATGGCGGCAAGCTCTCCGCTCCGGCAAGCCGCTTTCCTTACTCCGCGCGCTTCGGATGTCCCGTGAGCCAGTACCGGCCTTCGAGATCGTCCCCGACCTGCGGGATGTAGTCCCCCAGCAGATGTTCGGCAACGTAGAGATATGCACGCAAGCCCTCGCCTTCGCCCACAAGCGTTGTCGTGATGCGGTACATGGGCCAGTCGGCGCACATGATTTTCTCCACGCCTTCCACGGGTACGCGGAAGTTGAACTCCGAGGCGTATTCCCGGGACAGCATGGCACGGATGCCCTTCAGACTGATGCGTATTTCCTCGACCGTGTCTGGGTACATCCTGCGCAGATCCTTGTACGCCCCCGAGTCCGGCGACAGGATGTGGCTGTCCTCCGTTGCCTTTCTGGCGCTGTAGGCCCAGGCGGCCACCTCCATTGTCACGGGCGCATCCTGCTTGAATGATTCAGCATCCAGCAGGAAGAACGGGTCGTAGAGCGAAACGTGAGGGCCGCCTTCAAATGCAAAGAAAAGGTCGGCCTCCGCTCCGCCCGTTCTCTGCCAGCGATACGCGTAGCGGCAGTGCATCTCGTTGGGCAGGCCCTTCAGGACAGGGAAGACCGAGTCCATGTGCATTTCGCCTTCCTCCGATACCCGCATGATACAGCCCGGCGCGGCTTCCCGCCCCTTGGGAACAAGGAGGAGCACCTTGTCCAGCGGCGTGCTCAGGACGTCAAGTTCCTTCTGGTCCAGTATCCAGCCCATGGCCTTCGCCATGCATTCTCCTTCCCGGCCCTTTTCGGCAAACACCGCCCAGCGGTCGCCGTGCGCTTCGAAGTGCCGCTTTCTGGTCACCGGGTCGAAAATATCGAGGCTGTCCTGCCCGTCTTCCACCCGGGTTCCCCCGTTTTGAGGAGCGGTATCCACAGTGCCAGCCGAAGCCGTTCCCAAGGCGGCTATGCCCAGAACAGCGCCCGCAGTACAAAAAGCGTGTTTTACAGCGTCAAACATCTTGCCCATATGTCCTCCCGGCAGACTCCTGCGGAATAGAAGGATGCCAGTCTCCTTTTATCATGGCGGCCCGCCCCCCGGCAAGCTCCCCTTGCCTTCCCTGCCTAACGGGCATACAGTGGCCCAAGAGCGCGAAGCCCCCGCGGCGCGCCTTCCCCCAAAAGGAAAAACGTATGGATTACAAAAAGATATCGCTCATCTCGCTGGGCCATATGTCCACCGACATCAACGCCCATGCCCTGCCCGCGCTCCTGCCCTATCTGGCGGCGGCGCACGGCTTCGATTACCAGACCTGCGGCCTGCTGGCCTTTGCCTACGCCGCCGTGGCCTCGCTGGTGCAGCCTGTGCTCGGCCTCATTGCCGACAGGGTGGCCAAGGGCTGGTTCATTCCGCTGGGCATACTCATGGCGGGCCTCGGCTTCAGCTTTTCCGGCTATTTTTCCAGCGCGTTCGCCATTTTCCTTGCGCTCATGGTGGCGGGCGTGGGCGCGGCCGTCTTCCACCCCGAAGGCGCACGCTACGCCAACCTTGTTTCCGGGAACAAGAAGGGCATGGGCCTCAGCATCTTTGCCGTGGGCGGCAGCGGCGCTATGGTGGTGGGCCCCCTGCTGGTGATGCTCGCCGTGGTGGGCCTGCCGCTGGGCGGCTTCACCCTTGGCGGCTTCGGCCTGCACGGCACGGCGGTGTTCGGCCTTATCGGCGCGGCCATGAGCGCCCTGCTCTTCTGGCGCATCAACGCATGGAAGCTCGACAGCTCGCGCGCCGCAAAAAAGGCCGCCGAATCCGGGCATAACGACTGGAACGCCTTTGCCGTGCTCATGGGCTGTATGCTCACCCGCACCTCGGTGGGCGTGGCCTTCGGAACCTACCTGCCGCTGTACTGGGAACGCGTGTTCCAGCAGAGCGCCGAGGTGGGCAACATGGTCCTTGTCTTCTACTCGGTCGTCGGCGTGGCCAGCAACCTCATGGGCGGCGAATGCGGCGACCGCTGGGGCTTCCGCCGCGTGGCCCGCACTACCGCCATGCTCACCCTGCCCTGCGTGGCGCTCTTCCCCTTTGTCAGCGATCCGTGGCTGGCCGCCGCCCTGCTCGTGCCCATTGCCGTGGGCATCTTTGCGCCGTACAGCTCCCTTGTGGTGCTGGGCCAGCGCTACCTTTCGCGCAACGTGGCCTTTGCCTCGGGCATGACGCTGGGCGTGGCCATCTCCGTAGGCGGCATGTTTGCCCCCGCGCTGGGCTGGGCCGCCGACCTCTGGGGCGGGCTTGCCCCCGCCATGCACCTGCTCACCCCGCTGGCCGCCGTGTGCGTGCTGTTCGCCTGCCTGCTGAAGGAGCCGGAGGCGAATTAGGAAAAGGACATGAGTAAAACAAAGCTCCCGACCTGAACACTCAGGCCGGGAGCTTTGTTTTCAAAGGAAATCCGCAATGTTATCCGAACATCTCGCCTGCCGCGGTGAAGCAGAGGCTGGCCCCGTAGATAAACAGCGCCACGCCGCATATCACGTTCACCCAGCGCAGGACGCGCGGCGTGAAGCGGTCGCCAAGGAGCGAGACAAGGAGCGTGAGGCAGGTGAACCACAGGCAGGAAGCCGTGGCCATGCCGCCCATGAAGAGCCAGTCCGTGCCCGGGGGAACGGAAGCCTGCGCCGCGCCGAGCAGGATAGTGGCGTCGAGGATCGCCTGCGGGTTCAGCCACGACACCGCGAAGGCCGCCGCCGCGCTCCGCCACAGGCTGGCCTTGGCACTGCTCTCCTCGCCGCGCTCCGCCACCCTGGCCCGGACGAGCCTGAAGCCCATGAGCATGAGCACATGGCCGCCGATGAGCAGAACGGCCTTGCGTATGCCGGGCACGGCCTCGAGCACCGCCCCCGCCCCGAGGAAACTGGCCAGCGCCAGCGTGACATCGAAGAAAATCACCACCGCCGCCACGAGCATGGCACGGCGGCGCGGGTGGAACAGGGCGGAATGGATGACAAAAAGGTTCTGCAGGCCGATGGGGGCAAGGTAGGCGAGGCCGACCGCCGCCCCCCTGAGATAGATTTCCATGAAGGCTCCTTCCGGGGCGTTGTGGTGCGAAGGCGTACTATAGAACGGAAACGCCCCCGCGTCCATGCCTGCGCGCACGGCGAAAAAATAGCTTACGCCTCACGCCGGGCACGCTACCTTCACAGAACAGCCGAAGCGAACCTGCCGGAGGCTGTGAAACTCTGGAGGTATCATGCCCGAAAACACGCCCGAACACGCGCCCAGCCCCTGCCGGGCCGACGCCCCCGCCTGCGAACACGAAGCGCGCCGCCAGCCCGCCGCCGCGCCCCTGACGGACGCCGATTCCGCAAGGCCGCACCTTTCCTGCCTCACCCCGCCGGACGCCCCCTGCCCCACGCAGGGCCACACGCCGCCCGGGGCGGAAGCCATGCTCCCCGGCACGCTGAAATCGCCCGACAACGCCAGCGACAAAACGCGCGACATGAACTGCCGCCGCGCCTGCGCCCGGAACATGCCGCTCACCACCTCCACCGGCGTGAAAGTGTCGGACAACCAGAACACCCTGAGCGCCGGCCCTTCCGGCCCTCTCCTTCTGGAGGACTTCCATTTCATCGACAAGCTGGGCCACTTCGACCGCGAACGCATCCCGGAACGCGTAGTGCACGCGCGCGGCTCGGGCGCGTACGGCCACTTCGAGGTGTACCAGTCCTGCGCGGAGTTCACCAAGGCCTCCTTCCTCTGCGACCCGGCCGTGAAGACCCCGGTCTTCGTGCGCTTCTCCACCGTGCAGGGCGCCCTCGGCTCGGCCGACACCGTGCGCGACATCCGCGGCTTCGCCGTGAAATTCTACACCAGCGAGGGCAACTTCGACCTCGTGGGCAACGACACGCCCGTGTTCTTCATCCAGGACCCGCTGAAATTCCCGGATTTCGTCCACGCCGTGAAGCCCGAAGCCCACAACGCCATGCCGCAGGGCCAGAGCGCCCACGACAGCTTCTGGGATTACGTGTCGCTCCAGCCCGAGACCCTGCATAACGTGATGTGGGCCATGAGCGACCGGGGCATCCCGCGCTCGTACCGCACCATGGAAGGCTTCGGCATCCACACCTTCCGCATGGTGAACGAAAAAGGCAAATCCTGCTTCGTGCGCTTCCACTGGAAGCCGCTCTATGGCAAGGCTTCGCTCCTCTGGGACGAGGCCCAGCTCATCACCGGGCGCGACCCCGACTTCCATCGCCGCGACCTCTGGCAGGCCATCGAAGCGGGCGACTACCCCGAATACGAGCTCGGCGTGCAGCTCATCGAGGAGAAGGACGAGCACGCCTTCGGCTTCGATATACTCGACCCGACAAAACTCATCCCCGAGGCGCTCGTCCCCGTGCGCGTTATAGGCAAAATAACACTCGACCGTAACCCCGACGACTTCTTTGCCGAGACCGAACAGGCCGCCTTCTGCCCCGCCAACCTCGTGCCGGGCATCGACTTCTCGGACGACCCGCTCCTGCAGGGCCGCACCTTCTCCTACGTGGACACCCAGCGCCACCGCCTTGGCACGGCCAACTTCAACGAGCTGCCCATCAACCGGCCGCTCGTCCCGGTGCGCAATCACCAGCGCGGGGGCTTCTTCCGCCAGCAGATAGACTGCGGCGCGAACTACGAGCCCAATTCCCTCAGCGCCAACTTCCCGCGCGAGACTGCCCCGGGCCGCCACGGCGGCTTCCAGAGCATAGCGCAGGGGCGCAGGCTGGAATCGGTGCGCGCCCGCCTGCGTTCGCCCAGCTTCGCGGACTACTACACCCAGCCGCGCTTTTTCTACCTGAGCCTGACCGAACCCGAGAAGAAGCATCTGGCCGCGGCCTTCGGCTTCGAGCTTTCCAAGGTGGCGCGCTGCTACATCCGCGAGCGCGTGGTCGATCTGCTCACCCGCATCGACACCGGCCTCGCGCAGGAAGTGGCGGCCATGCTGGGCCTGCACCTCACGGCGGAACAGCTCCGGCGCGACCTGCCCGGCCCGGTGAAGGGCCTGCTCTGCGACCCGGCCCTCAGCCTGTACGCCACCGGGGAACAGGTGCTCAAGGGCCGCCGCGTGGCCCTGCTCTGCGCCGACGGCGTGAGCGAGGCCTCGGTGCAGGAGATGCGCCGCATCCTTGGGGAGCACGGCATACACACGGCCCTGCTGGCCCCGCACATGGGCTGCGTGAAGAGCCGGGAGGGCGGCCGCCTGAAAGTGGACGGCACGCTGGCCGGAGAGCCCTCCGTGCTGTTCGACGCCGTGGCCGTGCCCGAAGGCACGCACAGTCTGGAAGCGCTGTCGCAATGCGGCAAGGCGCGGCATTACCTGTGGGAGGCCTTCCGCCACCTGAAGCCCATTGCCCTGCCCGGCGAGGCCAGCGCCATGATGCTGACCTCCGGCCTGCCCGAAGGCGCGGACGCCGGACTGATACTGGAAAAGGACAGCAGGACCGCTATGGCCCGCTTCCTTGCCGCCATGAAACTGCACCGCATCTGGAGCCGCGAAGGCAAGGCCTGCGGGATGCCGCGCGCCGGAAAGTAGCCTGAGCGCGCGATGCGCCTGAAAGAAAAGCCCTGCCATCACACGACGGCGGGGCTTTTTGCCTGACCAGTTTTGGGGGATTCAGGGATAGGGAACGCAAAACGCCGGAGCCGCCACACGACAGCCCCGGCGTTCCTGCCTCCGGGGAGGCCTGCTACTCTTCGGTATGCGCCTGAAGGAAGAGGCTCTTGGCAAGGGCATCGAAGAAATGCTGATACGGAGTCGGGTCTTCGACAGGCACGATATTGTACTGGGCGCTGGCGCGAACGGTCATCTGCTCCGCCCCACGGGGAATGACGTTCACCGTCATGCGCAGTCTGTAGCCTGCCAGCTTGGTCGCCGTTACGCTTCCCAGCTCCAAGGAGGCTTTGTCCAGAACGAAGCCGAGGTCCTGCAACGTGGCGATAACGGCTTCAACGGTCTTTTTCTTGTCGCTGGTATCAAAGTATCTGGTCTGTATCTGGCGGAGTTTGAGCATGGATTCTCCGCTGGAATCAAGAACGCCCTTCTGCGCGTTGACGGCACAGCCGCCAAGGAGAGAGAGACTGAGCAGAAGCGCGATGACAAACTGCTTTTTCATATTTCGTGTGCCTCCAGAAAGACTGCCTGAGAAAGTTTTTCATAGAACTTCTGATAGAGTTCCGGGTCTTTTATCTGTTCAGCCCTTGTCACACGCCCATGCGTATCGAAAATGATGCGCTGGAACGTCACCCGGACTATGGATTCCCCCTTGACGGCATGGATAGAAAGCAGGCGCTTGAGGTCGGCCTGCAAGAGCTTCGCCATATCCCCGGCCGCCTGCGACGCCACCTTCCGGCTCACCTCTGCGGGGTAATGCCGCTTGAGGCCAGCGCCGATGGAACGCTCCACGCTCTGTTCCAAGGCAAGCATCTCCTTGCTGGAAAGGCTGGGGAGAACACGCTTTTCCGTCTCTTCCGTTCTCTTTTCCCGCATGACCATGGAAACACGGATGGTCTGATGCGAATCCAGGGGCATGGCAACACCGGTAAGGGCCGCCAGGATAATGGCTCCGGCTATCTGGCCGCCGCTGGTGGCATCGCGGTTCTTAGAGCCCACCAGTATGCCCAGCGGGATCTCCGTTTCCTCAAGGTTGAAGCCAAGGTCCTGCAAAACAGCCGTAGCCGCCGTCAGCATTGTCACCTTGTCGGTGGTTTCGAAGCGGCGCGTCTGGGTCTGCCTGTCCTGAAGGCTTTCGGGAGAGAGCTGGAGCGCGTCCTTGGGGATGCCGCACCCGCTGAGGCAGAGACAGCAGAGAACAGAGGCAAGTATCTTTTTCATACGCACCTCAGAAGCTCGACTGCCGGTAGCTGTAATCTCGGACGAGGCCGTCCTTATCGAACTTGATGACAATGGT
Organism: Mailhella sp.; assembly: GCA_017408905.1. Taxonomy (GTDB): domain Bacteria; phylum Desulfobacterota; class Desulfovibrionia; order Desulfovibrionales; family Desulfovibrionaceae; genus Mailhella. The sequence goes on from JAFQTU010000058.1 coordinate 20,271, forward strand.
TAGCGTTCGCTGTGAGGTAGAAGCCGCTCCGGCGCTCTTGCCGAAAGAAGAGCCGAAGCCGCCAAGAACGCCGCCGCTCGAGCCTCCGGCAAGGCCGCCCAGCAGAAGGCCAAGGCCGCCTTGGGACGTGGAGTAAACGCGCTCGGTCGCTACCTTGTCATAGACCCACGTTTCCCGGCGCTGGCTGTCGCTCGTCACCATATTGGGCGAACCGAGGACGGCAATCACATCCGCGCCGGACATACCGACCTTGATTTCCCTTTGGACGTGGGCAACGCTGATGCGGTCGGCAGAGTCGTCACGCACTTCGGCCCTGTGCTGCCCGGCGTTGATGCACCCGGGTATGAGAGCCACAGCCCCAAGCAGAACGAGTAGCTTTTTCATCCTTCCCCCCTCATGAGTATCTTTTACCCATCTTTTTAGATGGGTATTTGAGATATACGTTTTTCCTTATGCTTTGGCAATATGGAAAACAAAGCACCACATCCCTTCGGGGCGCTCATCGTTCAGGAAAGAAAGCGTATCGGCCTCACGCAGTACGCCCTTGCCAAGCGCCTGAACAAAAACACAAGGGAACTCGCCATCATAGAGAAAGGCCTTCGAGAGCCGAGGTTCAGCACGCTTATGAAGCTTGCCGATGCGCTTGGCCTTGGCGTGGGGGAGCTGGCGGAAAAGCTGGCCGCGGCCATACGGGAGCAAGAGGCAAGGGAAAGGGAAGAATAGAGCGCGGTTACAGCCGCGTTTCTTTTTTAACAGCAAAACGCCGGAGCCGTCACACGACCGCCCCGGCGTTCCTGCTTTCATGCGAAGGCAGAGACCATAGCGAAATCAGCTACTTGTAGTTTTCAAAATAGAAGGACGCCACGCCCCAGCATTGGTTTCGGCTCTGCGGAAAGAACTGCACCTGCACGCGCTTTATGCCGTCCTTGCGGCCCTTGAGATTCCACACCGCCACAAAGCTCTGCATCGGGTCGGCGGCGATGGCTTCCATGAGCTCCTCGCATTCAGGGCGCTTCTCCTTGAGGTAGGCCACCCATTTTTCGTTGAGATAGATGTCCGGCTCGCCGTAATGCTTCTGGAACACCGAGGTCTGCTTGACGAAAAATTCAGCAAGGCCGTGCATCCCCTTGCGGAATATCACCGCGCCGCATATGGAACTGAGGCCGTCCACGCTCCTGCCGTCGTCCTCGAAGGTGAGCAGGTAGAGGTCGAAGAGCGGGGAGGGCTCAGGCACGGAGCGCACCACATAGGTCTCGAGGCTCGTGACTTCTTGCTGCCTGAGTTCCGGGAAGGCGTGCCCCGGCATGCCCATTTTTGCCCCGAAAGGTGTGGCCACTTCCGGGAAGGACGCGAAGACGTCGCCCGCTTTGCCAGCGATGCATTCGGCCTGCGAGGGGATGGCAGAGGCAAGACAGAAGAAGAACGCGAGGGCGAGAGCAAGTTTTTTCATGTTTCCTCCCTGATTTCCTCCCATACTCTTCCTTTTGAAGCCAGCTGTAAAGCGTGGAATAACAACACCGGAGCCATCACGACAGCCCCGGCGTTCCTATCAAAAGTCTTTGGAAGATGGGAGGGAGCGCGAGGGAGGGAAGGAAGCTTTTCTACAGAAAAGTTCCTTCCCTCCCTCGCATCTCAAACAATCTCTACCACTTACACGTTGAACAGGAAGTTCATCATGTCGCCGTCCTTGACCACGTATTCCTTGCCTTCCACGCGGAGGCAGCCGGCGGCGCGGCAGGCGGCTTCGGACTTATGGGTCATGTAGTCTTCGTAGCTGATGACTTCGGCGCGGATGAAGCCCTTTTCGAAGTCGGTGTGGATGACGCCTGCGGTCTGGGGTGCTTTCCAGCCCTGCTTGAAGGTCCATGCGCGCACTTCCTTGGGCCCGGCGGTGAGGAAGCTGGCGAGGCCGAGGGTATGGTAGCCCGTGCGGATGATGTTCTCGAGGCCGCTTTCGGTGATGCCGTAGGATTCCAGCATTTCGGCCTGTTCCTCGTCGGAGAGGCCCTGCAGTTCCTCTTCGAGGCGGGCGCAGATCTTCACCAGTTCACAGCCGCGGCTGGCGGCAAGGCCGCGCAGGGCGGTGACGTGTTCGTTGTCCTCGTTCAGGCCGTCCTCGTCCACGTTGGCGCAGTAGATGAACTTCTTGGCCGTGAGCAGGGAAAGCTCGCGCCAGACCTGCGCAAAGGCGTCGTTGTTCTCGGGCAGTTCGAAGGCGGAGCCGGGCTTGCCTTCGCCAAGGTGGGCCACAAGGGCTTCGAGCACGGGCTGGGCCTTCTGCATCTCCTTGTCGAACTTGGCCTTTTTCTTGAGGTTGTCGAGGCGCTTCTCGGCGCTTTCAAGGTCGGAGAGCAAAAGTTCGGTCTCGATGGTCTCCACGTCGCGCAGGGGATCGACGGAGCCGTCCACATGGGCGATGTTCTCGTCGTCGAAGCAGCGCACCACCTCCACGATGGCGGCGCATTCGCGGATATTGCCGAGGAACTGGTTGCCAAGGCCTTCGCCCTTGCTGGCGCCCTTCACGAGGCCCGCGATATCCACGAAATCCACGGTGGCATAGATGGTTTTGGCGGGCTTGACCAGCGCGGTGAGGGCGTCCACGCGCTTGTCCGGCACGGCCACGGTGGCCTTGTTGGGCTCGATGGTGCAGAAGGGATAGTTCGCGGCTTCGGCGTTCTGGGCCTTGGTGAGCGCGTTGAAAAGGGTGGACATGCCCACGTTGGGCAGGCCGACGATACCTAAGCTGAGTGCCATGTGATTACTCCGATGGGGGTGCGCTTATCCGCGCACGGCGATATGGATGTTCGCCACGCCAAGCGTGAACGGGATGTGCTGGACAAAGGTGAAGCCTGCCTCGCGCAGTTCGGCGCTGAAGTCGGCGGGCTTGGGGAAGGTCTCGATAGTTTCCGCAAAGTAGCTGAACGCATTGTCGGAACGGCTGACCAGCCCGGCCAGCCTGGGCATGACGTGCTTCAGATACCAGTGGTAGAACGGGCCGAACACCGGCGTGCTGACCGGCGCGAATTCCAGGATGCAGGCGCGGCCGCCGGGCACGAGCAGGCGGTGCATCTCGCGCAGGGCGTCCATGCGCGGGCGCACGTTGCGGATGCCGAAGGCAATGGTCACGGCGTCGGCGCAGTTGTCTTCAAGGGGCATATGGCGGGCGTCGGCCACCATGCTGGTGAAGCGGGCGCGCTCGGTGGGGCGCACTTTCTTTTCCATGCCGTAGCGCAGCATGGGCTCGCAGATATCCGTGGCGGTGACGCGCAGTTCCGGGTAGCGGCGCAAGAGAGCGAGGGACACGTCCAGCGTGCCGGCCGCCATGTCGATAACGTGGCCGGTAGGCCCGGGAACCACGGCCTTCACCAGATTATGCCGCCACCAGCAGTCGAGGAAAAGGCTGAACACGCGGTTCTGCAGGTCGTACCAGCGCGTCATGCGGCCGAACATTTCGGCCACGTCTTCGGTGTGCTGGTCGTCGCTGAGGGCCGGTGCGTCGGGATTGGCGGAAGGCAGGGCCTTGTTGGTGGCGGTCACGTCCTCGTGCTTCAGTTCGCTCATTCGGCGTCTCCTTCCTGGTCGAGGCGTTCGCGGCCCTTGAGGGCCGTCTCCATGACCACGCGATAGATAGAGGGGAATATCTCCTCGAAATTATTGGGAGAAAGGCGCTGTGCCTCAATGAACTTCACAGCTATTTCCTTGCTCACCTGCATGACTTCGCGTTCAAGCTTTTCCATATGTTCTCCTGCGCATCCGCAAGTTTCATTCAAAAAAACCCGCCTGTGGGGAATGGCCCCGGCCACCGCGGCAGGGTACCGGGCGGGTGAAAAAGACGGAAGAGGGGCACTCCCCAGCCTTTTTGTTTTGATATGGTTGTAGGAGAAAGGGGATGCTTTGGAAAGCAGGCCTTTTCTGCCTAGAAATGTTGTCCTTCGCCCGGTAGCTCCCAACCATAAAGGCGGCAGAGCTTGGGCGCGTTGGGCTTGGCGTGTTGCCGCCTTGAAATGTTGTCCTCTGCCCGACAGCTCCCGGCGCGGGATTCTTGAAAAACCTGCCGGTTTTTCGCCGCCAGACCAGAGCCTCGTTCCGCTCAAGAGCCGCCCGGGCTTGCGCCCTTCTGGCGTCTCTTTCGCTTCTCTGCGTCAGTTGACCACCAGATGACGCCAGCCTTGTTCGCGGGGGCTTTTCGCGCTGGCGCGCTTTCGCCCCGCTCACTGGCGGACTGGCTGTCGGGCACGCCTGCGGCGGCCCTCCGACCTAAAGCACCACGCCGCGCCGGACTGCGGGGAGGGGAAGGCTCCCGCTGGGCCGGACTGCGCCTGACGCCTTTGGCGCTTCGGGCAATGGGCGTTGCTTGCACCGCTGACCTCGCGCATCTCGCGGCTTGCCGTGAAGGTTGCGGGTCAGGGGCGCACGTTGGGCTGAGGCCGCCTGACACCTTTTTCCTCACGCATCACGCCGCGCCGGACTGCGGGAAGGGGAAGGCTCCTGCTGGCCGGACTGCGCCTAGCACCTTTGGCGCTTCGGGCAAAACTGCGCCAGCTTTCCCAAGCACTGGCCACGCGTTCCGCCTTCAAATTTCCTTCGCCCGCCGCGTTCCTTTCGCCCTTCGGGCTACGCGCACAGCGGCAACGGGCCACCTATTCCTAACGCCAAGCAGGCGGCCCGTCTAGCCTCTGCCCGGCCCTTCGCGGCTTCCGTTCTGCCCGGCGCTCCGTTGGCTCGAAGAGCTTCTCCCGGAAACAGAACGCTTTGCAAGCCGCCCCTTAGAGCAGGCGACTCTCGAAGGACGAGAGCGGGATGACGCTTGCCGAGCGGCTTGTGGCACGCGTCAGTTTTTCCCAAAAACTGACCGGGCCAGAGCGAGGTCCGAGTTGGGCGAGAGCCAGCGGGGTTGCCGGCGGGGGTTGGAAGGGGGTGCTCCGTGGGGCGGCAGCCCCAAGCAGCACCCGCCTTGCCCTGTCTGGAAGACTCTCCACTTAAAAAGTAAGGCTGACTTGAGGCAAGCAGGCCGGGAGTTTTCAAAACACGTCTGGTTCACCGCTCCGGAAGAAAGGTTTCCTGCCTAGTTCTGTTTCCCTTCACCCGACAGCTCCCGGCGCGGGATGTCTTGGAAAATCTGCCGATTTTCCGCTCCCTGACCAGAGCCTCGTTCCGCTCAAGAGCCGCCCGGGCTTGCGCCCTCCCGGCGTCTCTTTCGCTTCTCTGCGTCAGTTGACCACCAGATGACGCCAGCCTTGTTCGCGGGGGCTTTTCGGGCCTTCGGCCCTTTCGCCCCGCTCACTGGCGGACTGGCTGTCGGGCACGCCTGCGGCGGCCCTCCGACCTAAAGCATCACGCCGCGCCGGACTGCGGGGAGGGGAAGTCTCCCGCTGGCCGGACTGCGCCTGACGCCTTTGGCGCTTCGGGCCGAGGGCATTGCTTGCTCCCGGCTCTGCCGCACTCCTTAAAACATCTCCATCAGCAGGTCTTCGCCCTGGCGGGCCTGTTCTTCGGCCTTGCGGCGCTGGGCGGCCTGTTTCTGGCGCACCAGCACTTCGGGCGGAACGGCAACGGCCTCGCCGTCCGGGCCGGGAGCAGAGCCCTGCAGGGATTCGAGGGCCGCGCCCACGTCGTCCATGCCGCCGTCCTCGCCGCCCATAGCGCTGTTCGAGCCGTAGCCGGAGAAGGGGTCGGTCCCCTCGTAGAAGGGCAGGACAAGGTTCTCCCCGAGCTGGACGTCCACGATGCCGGTCTCGGGCTTGGCGAAGTCGTCCGGCGGGTAGGCCTTCAGGGCTTCCTTGGCGTAGTGCACGTAGCAGGGGAGCGCCGTAGAGCCGCCCTGCTCGCCCCTGCCCATAGGCTGGACAAGGTCGTAGCCCACGTAGGTGGCCGTGACAAGGTGCGGCGTGACCGCAAGGAACCATGCGTCCTGCTCGTCGTTGGTAGTGCCGGTCTTGCCGCCGATGGGGCGTTCCAGCACCTTGGCGCGCTGGCCCGTGCCGTACTGCACCACGCCCTTGAGCAGATTGGCCATGACATAGGCGTTCTGCGGGCTGATGGCTTCTACGTGCTCGGGCTCGGACTGATAGATGGTATTGCCCCACGGGCCCTGAATGCTGGTTATCATGCGGGGCGAGCTGACCTTGCCGCCGTTGGCGAACGCCGTGTAGGCCTGCGCCATGTTCAGTGGCGACACGTCCACCGAGCCGAGGCTGATGGCCAGCACGCGCGGGAATTCCGGGGCCAGCATGAGGTTCTTGGCGCGGGCGATGACATGGTCGATGCCCATTTCCTGCACAAGGCGTATGGTGCACAGGTTGCGCGAACGGGCCAGGCCTTCCCACAGCGGCATGGGGCCGAGGAACTTGCCGTCGGAGTTGCCGGGCCGCCACGACTGCTTGGTCCACTTATCTATGATGATAATAGGCGCGTCGAGCAGCATGGACGAGGGCGTGAAGCCCTGATCCAGCGCCGCGGAATAGACCACGGGCTTGAAGGCCGAACCGGGCTGGCGCGTGGCCTGCGTGACGCGGTTGAACTGCGAGCCGCCAGCGCCGAAGGCATAGCCGCCCACCATAGCCACCACGTCGCAGGATTCGGGCTCGATGGAGACCATAGCGCCCTGCACGTCCGGCACCTGCTCGAGCTGAAGGGGCAGGAAGCCCGCAGGCAGGCCCTTGGACGGGGCTTTGCCGCGCGACACCCAGATGACATCGCCTTCCTTGAGCAGCTTGCGCGCGTCGGTCACGTAGGCGTGGCCGGGTATGGGGCGCTTCTTCCTGTCGGGCTTGCGGGCCCACTTCATGGTGGAAACCGGCACGCGGCCCTTGTGCGTGGGCGAGAGCGCCACGTCCGCGTGCGAAGCCGCAACTTTGGTGACAAGGGCGCGCGCCCAGCCGCCGTCGTCAAGGTCTTCGAGCTTGAACTTCTTGTCTTTCAGGTACTTGTCGTACTCGCCCGGCTCAAGGTGGGCGTGCGGGCCGCGCCAGCCGTGGCGCTTGGTGGCCTCTTCAAGGCCCTTGCGCAGGCCGTTGTGGGCGGCCTTCTGCTGAAGGGGGTCCATAGCGGTGTGCACGGTAAGGCCAAGCTCATACACGGCGTCTTCGCCGTAGAGGCCGAAGTCGAAGCCGTACTTGGCGGCGTTCTCTTCCGAGAACATCTCCACGAGCTGGCGGCGCACCTCTTCCAGATACCAGCCGCCCGTGGGGTTGCTGCTCTGCATGGCGGTATAGACCAGCTTCTGGTTCACGGCCTGCTCGTATTCGGCGTCGCTTATCCAGCCAAGGTCGCGCAGGCGGCGCAGAACGTGCTGCTGGCGCTTTTCGGCGGCCTTGGGGTTGCGGTAGGGATTGTAGGTCGAAGGCGACTGCCCAAGGCCCGCGATGAGCGCGGCTTCGGCAATGGTCAGCTCGTAGGCGTGCTTGGCAAAGTACACGCGCGCGGCGGCTTCCACGCCGTAGGCGTTGTTCCCGAGGAATATCTGGTTGATATAGAGGGTGAGGATGTCGTCCTTGGAGAGCTGCTGTTCAAGCCGATAGGCAAGGATGGCTTCCTTCAGCTTGCGCTCGTAGCTCTTTTCGGGCGTGAGCATGAGGCGCTTCACCACCTGCTGGGTGATGGTGGAACCGCCCTGCGTGGTGCGGCCGTGCTGGAAATTGGCAATGGCCGCGCGGGCGATGGCCTTGAGGTCCACGCCGGGGTGCTCGTAGAAATGGTCGTCTTCCACGGCAAGGAAGGCCTGCGGCACGAACTTGGGAAGCTGGTCCAGCGTGACGAGGAAGCGGCGTTCGCGGTAGAGCTGGCCGATGACGGAACCGTCGCGGGCAAGCACGGTAGTCACCAGCGGGGGGCGGTAGTCGGCTATCTTGCTGAAGCTGGGCAGGTCGCTCTCGGCCCATTTGTACAGGGCGAAGCCGCCGCCTGCCGCCGCCAGCACGCCAAGCAGGAAGAGCCAGAGGAAGAAGCGGAAGATGCGCGAAAGACAGCCGCGCTTCGGGCTGGCCGCCTTCTTCTTCGCGCCGCCCTTGGCCGCGCCTTCGCCCTTGGCCGCCGCCTTGGCCTTCCTGGCCTTGGGCGCGGGTTCGAGGGAGAGGAGTTCGTCTTTCGAGATCTTGCTCATGTGGTGGAATTGCGAGTTATGGCAACAGGTTGCCGATTAGCCAAGGAACTTGGCAAGGGCTTCGTTCACCACGGCGGGGTTGGCCTTGCCGCGCATTTCGCGCATGACCTGCCCCACGAAGAAGCTGATGAGCTTGGTCTTGCCGCCGCGGTAGGCTTCCACTTCGGCGGGGTTGGCGGCCAGCACCTTCTGCACGGCGGCGTCGATGGCGCCGGTGTCGGACACCTGCACGAGGCCGCGTTCCTTGACCAGCGCGCCGGGCATCACGCCGCCCTTCATAAGGTCGGGGAAGATGTCGGCGGCTATCTTGGCGGAAATCGTTCCCTTTTCCATGAGCGTGACCAGTTCGGCCACGGCTTCGGGCTGGATGGCAAGGCTTGCGGTGTCGAGCTGGGCGGCGTTCACCTCGCGCATGAGCATACCGAGGATGACGTTCGCGGCCTTCTTGGGCTGGCCGCAGAGCTGGGCGGCCTTCTCGAAGAAGGCGGCCACGGCCGGGTCGGCCACGAGCTGTTCGGCGTGTTCCTCGGCAAGCTGGAATTCCTCCATCCAGCGCTGCATCTTGGCTTCGGGCAGTTCGGGCTGGGTGGCGGCCCACTGGGCGAGCTCCTCGTCGGTGATGACCACGGGGAGCAGGTCGGGGTCGGGGAAGTAGCGGTAATCCTGCGCGTCTTCCTTGGAGCGCATGGACAGCGTGATGTTCTTATTGGCGTCGTAGAGGCGGGTCTCCTGGATGACCTTTTCGCCGTCGTCGAGCACGTCGGTCTGGCGGGCGATCTCGAATTCGATGGCGCGCTGGACGTTGCGGAAGGAGTTCAGGTTCTTGAGCTCGGTGCGCGTGCCGAACTTCTCCTGCCCGCGCGGGCGCAGGGAGACGTTGGCGTCGCAGCGGAAGCAGCCTTCCTCCATGTTGCCGTTGCTGATGCCAAGGCTCACCACCATGGCGTGCAGTTTCTTGAGGTAGGCCACGGCCTCTTCGGCGGAGCGCAGGTCGGGTTCGGACACGATCTCGATGAGCGGCGTACCGGCGCGGTTCAGGTCCACACAGCTATGCTTCTCGCCTGCGGGGTGGATGTTCTTTCCGGCGTCGTCCTCCATGTGGATGCGGGTGATGCCGATGCGCTTCTTCTTGCCGTTCACCGTGATGTCGAGGTGGCCGTGCTCGCAGAGGGGAAGCTCGAACTGCGAGATCTGGTAGTCCTTGGGCATATCCGGGTAGAAGTAGTTCTTGCGGGCGAACTGCGAGCGCTGGTTGATGGTGGCGTCGATGGCCATAGCCATGCGCGAGGCGAATTCCACGGCCTTGCGGTTCAGCACGGGCAGAACGCCCGGCATACCGGAGCACACTTCGCAGACGTTGGTGTTGGGCTCGTCGCCGAAGGAGTTGGGGCAGGAACAGAAAAGCTTGCTGGCCGTGGCAAGGTGCACGTGCACTTCAAGGCCGATGACAGCTTCGTATGCGGACATGGGAGACTCCCTGAGAATGATTCATGTTTGCCGTCCCCAAGGGGGAACAGCGTTCTATACCATTAAAAGGCAAGGGGCTCAAGTGCGGGGTATGGGGATGGGGGAAGGGGGTGGGAGTGAGGAAGCCCCCCTTCCCGAACCCCGGGGATGCGGAAGGCGGAGCGGCGCACCCTGCCAGAGGGCGGGAGAGTGACCCGCCGGTCGGGAGTGAGTCTCGAAGGGGATTGCCCTTTCAAGGGCGGGTTTGGAGAAAGGAAGAAGACCGCAAGAGCCGGGGTGTCGGGGCGCCGAGGCTCTCGGAGTGCTTGCCTCAAGTCAATCTAGCTTGTTTAAAGCTGAGTCTTCCAGACGGGGGAAGGCGGGTGCGTTATGGGAAACTGCGTTTCCCCTCCTGCACCCCCTTCCATCCCCCCGGAGCACCCCTTCCTTAGGTGGTCGCGGCG
>JAFQTU010000010.1 GCA_017408905.1 Mailhella sp.
TCAAGGTAGCGTTTGAGCTTGGCGGCGTGTTTCTCGGAAATCTTGACCTCGTACTTCTGAAGCCACTCGCTGGCGACTTTCTGGAAGGTATTGCGGACAACTTGCTCTTCGGCTTTCTTCGCAAGCTTGGCTTCCTTCTTCACCTGACCGGGGTCGATGCCTTTTGCCAGAAGCTCACGCGCTTTCTGCCTCGCTTCACGGGCATCGCTGAGGCTGACCTCAGGATATTGGCCGAAGCTCAGGAGTTTCTGCTTACCGTCGAAGCGATAGGCCATGTGCCAGAATTTTTTGCCGGTAGTCTTTACGAGGAGGTAGAGTCCTCCTCCATCGGAGAGCTTCTGAGGCTTCTCGCCAGCTCTCGTATTTCTTAATGTCGTGTCGAATAAGGGCATGTTGGTATCCTCATGGAAAAAGTCGTTTCTTTCATGAAAAATACCATTCTCGCATCAAAAACCATTGGTATTTCAATATGTTTTGCGAGTGTTGGTATTCTTCGCAACGGGTAATCTAGCATGCATAGATACCAACGAGAATACCAACAGAATTTGTGGGTGTCCACGTACCTCTCTGGATTTTACGGGACATACGAAAAAGCCCGGAATGCTGATTTCTCAAATCATTCCGGGCTTTTTCATACATCTTTGGATGTATAACTGGTGCCGAAGAAGAGACTCGAACTCTTACTCCCGTACGGGAACTAGACCCTGAACCTAGCGTGTCTACCAATTTCACCACTTCGGCGCGGAAATGTATGTAGAACATTTGCCCGGCTTTGGCAAGCGTTTTTTTGCAGGGAAGGGATTTTTCCGGAAGGGCTGGCTTCAAGCGTCTGGCGTTCAGGCCTTCCAGCAGCGCACCATATGCCCGGGCGCGACTTCGCGCAGCGCCTGCTTCTGGCGGCACGCCGCTTCCGCAAGCGGGCAGCGCGGGGCGAAGGCACAGCCCTCGGGCAGTTCCGAGGGCAGGGGGACCATGCCGGGGATGGAGGGCAGGCGGCGGGCGGCGTGGTTGCCCAGCAGGGGGGCGCAGGCCATGAGCCCCTGAGCATAGGGGTGCAGGGGGCGCTCGAAGAAGTCCCGCACGGGGGCCTGCTCCACCAGCTCGCCAGCGTACATCACGGCCACGTCGTCGGCGGCTTCGGCCACCACGCCGAGGTCGTGCGTGATGAGCAGGACGGCCATGTCGCGTTCGCGGGCAAGGCGGTTCAGAAGGCGCAGTATCTGGCCCTGAATGGTGATGTCGAGGGCGGTGGTGGGCTCGTCCGCAAGGAGCAGGCGTGGCGAGCAGGCCAGCGCCATGGCGATCATCACGCGCTGGCGCATGCCGCCGGAGAACTGGTGCGGCCAGTCGTTCAGGCGGTTCGCCGCGTCGGGTATGCCCACCAGCGCCATGAGCTCCACGGCCTTGTCGAGCGCTTCCTTCCTCGTCAGGCCCTGATGCAGTTCCAGCGGTTCGGCTATCTGGCGGCCTATGCGGAGCACCGGGTTCAGCGAGGTCATGGGCTCCTGGAATATCATGGAGATGTCGCGGCCGCGGCGGGCGCGCATGGCCTTTTCCGGGAGCCTGAGAAGGTCTTCCCCGTCGAAGAGCAGGGCGTTTGCCTCGATGCGCCCGGGCTCAGGCACGAGGCGCATGATGGAGAAGGCCGTCATGCTCTTGCCCGAGCCGGATTCGCCCACAAGGCAGGTGGTGCGGCCCTTTTCGAGGCGCAGGTCGAGGCCGCGCACCACGGGCACGCCGCCGAAGGAAACGCTGAGATTCCGGATGTCGAGGAGGGACGCCATGCCTTTTCCTGCTAATTCGGGATGATGCGGAAGAGCACGGAATTTTCGTGCACCAGAGGCTTGGCAGGGGTGTAGAACACCGTGCCGTCCTCGGGGGCGCGGGCTTCCCAGCGCACCGAACCGTCGTAGGGGTCGAGGATGCGGGCCAGCACCTGATCGCGCCTCACGCTTTCGTCGGGGCGCACAAGGCAGTACAGGATGCCCGCACGCCGGGCCTTGACCGTGATGAGGTTCTCTTCGAGCTGGAGTTCGGAATAGTAGCCCGGATGGGTCCGGCACTTGATGATGCCGTGCAGGGCCATGAAGCGCAGGGTGGCGGAAACGATGTCGCGCGCGGAATCGTTGTCGATGTGCCCGGGCTGTCCGGCGCAGACCGAGAAGGCCTGCGTTTCCCATATCTGCCAGTTGTAGTTCAGGGTGGTGGTGTCGAAGGGCTTGGGATTGCGCAGGAAGGTGTAGGGCAGGCCGAAGCCCTGCGCCAGTTCGGGCTTCTCGTAGCCCGTGTGCATCATGCGCACGTGCGGGATGTAATGCCCCGCAAGGTAGTAGCTCGACATCTGCACGCCGAACCTGTAGCCCTGAAGCTGTTCGAAAAGCGCGGCCGCGATGCGCTGGGTGGTCTCGCCAAGGCTGTAGCCCGGGAACATACGGTTGATGTCCGTATTGTCCATGGCCCAGAAGCGCTTTCCGATGTTCATGGCGAAGGGGTTGGCCGAAGGCACGACAAGTATCTCGTGCCCGGGCACAAGGTCGCCGCGCTCCTCAAGGTCCTGCAGGGTGTTCACGAGCTGGGAGCAGATGAACTGCTGCTGGAGCTCGTCGCCGCGCATGGCGCCCACGATGGCTATGCTCTTTTCGCCGGAACCGAAGCGGAAGCCCTGGATGCGGAACTCGTCGCGGAAGGTGGAGGGGAGAACGAAGAGGAGTTCGCGCTTCATGCCTTTTCCTCCCTGTACACGCGGGCGAGGAGAGAACCTTCGTACACCACGGGATAGGCGCGGATGGTGAACACGAAGCCCGGCTTCTCGAGCTTCACGTCCTGAAGCACCGTGCCGTGGAGGGGATCGACGATGCGGCCGATGAGCTGCCCGGCTTCGGCGTGGTTGGAATGTTTGATGAGCGGGATGAACACGCCCGAGGCAGAGGCGTTGATGAAGTCCACCGTGCCCTTGGTGGAAAGGATGGTGCGGCCTTCCTTCAGCGGCGGTACGTCGCCCTTCCACACGCCGAGGTGGCGCATGAGGTTGAGTATGCCGGTGACGAGCTGTTCTCCGTAGCTCTGCGTGATGCGCATCCCCACGCCCATTTCCACCACAAGGGTGGGCGTGTTCAGCGAGTTCAGCGAATAGGCCAGCGTGGATTCCAGAACGGTCGCGGCCTCGTGTACCCAGAGGAAGTCGAGGTTCAGCTTTTCCGCCAGCGGGACGAGCGTGCCGGCCGTGAGCTGGTTGATGCGCACCTGCGGCACTTCATAGAGGAAGATATTGCTGGAATGGATGTCGATGACCAGATCTGCGCCGCGAAGCTCCTCGATGATGCTGTGGGCCGTGTTCTCGGCCATGCTTCCCATAGGGTCGCCGGGGAAGATGCGGTTCATGTCGAGGTCGAAGTTCGGGATGCCGCGCGTGATGGAGTCGATGCCCATAGGGTTCAGCGCGGGGTAGATGTCCACCGTGCCGTCCAGCTCGGAAAGGCGGCTCTGCAGCAGTTCGCCTATGCGCCAGCAGATGTACTGGCCTTCAAGCTCGTCGCCGTGCGTGCCGGTGACGATGCAAATCCTCTTCCTGCCGCTTCCCCCGGTGAGGGAGTTCTTGCGGATGAGCAGGTGCTCGTCCACGGGCAGTTCGGTCGAGATCACAGTTTTTATCATTGTTCTTCCACTTTTATGGAAACGGAGTTTCTCTGCATGGCGCGGCCGGTGAAGATGCCGCGGTTCACGGGGCAGTCGGTACTGTCGCGCCCGTGGGCGACCTTGATGCAGCCGTACTCTACGGCCCTGCCGTGGGTGGGGTCAAGGGCCAGCCACGCGCCGGAATCGTGCCATTCCACCCATGCGTGGGTAGCGCCTTCGCCGGGAAGGAAGCCGCAGACGTAGCGCGCCGGGATGCCTGCCTCCCGCAGGAGGGCGATGGTGATGTGCGCGTAGTCCTGGCACACGCCACGGCCAAGCTCGAAGGCCTGCGCCGCCGTGGTGGCCACGCCGGTGACGCCGGGCTGGTAGGCCATGCGTTCGTGTACGGCGGAGGCGATGCGCGAAGCCAGTTCCGCTTTGTTAGATGTGTCTAACTTAAGCTCCCGCAGGAAGGCGAGCATGGCGCTTGACGGCGCGGTGAGGGCCGTGTGCGCGCCGTACATGCCATGCGCCGCGCCGCAGATGCGGTACGGCTCCTGCCAGACCCGGCCCTCGGCGACCATGCTCATGCCCATGTGCGGCTGGAGTATGGCCCCGAACTGCACGCGGTTGCCGAAGGCGTCCGCGCCGGTGGAAACGGGTATCTCCACCGTGCCGCCGCCGGGGAGGGCGGCTTCCACGCGCAGGGATTCCCATTCCACGCGCTGGAACTGCTCCTCACGCGGAAGAGCCCGCAAGAGCCATGAATGCGTCGTTACGGGCGCATTCAGGGCAACGGAACTCTCGTAGCGGAAGGAGAAGCGCTTCATACGTTGATGAGGGAATTCAGGGCGTTCAGCATTTCGGGGCGGCGCTGGTCGAAGCGGGCGGGATCGGCGAAGATGTCGCGCAGGATGAGGCGCTGTTCCTTGCTGACCAGATGGATCTGCCGGTCGAGGCGGCGTTCCAGCATCTTCCATTCCGCCACCAGCCGTTCGTAGCGTTCACCGAATCGGGTCTCCACGTCGATGGATTCCAGCCGCCTGCCGATGCACAGGAGGTCGAGCGGGGCCTGATCCACCACGAAATGGAGCACCGAACCCCAGAAGGCGAGGATGTAGTCGGAGATGGGCTGGAGCTTGTTGATGTTCACGTCCTTGTTGTGCTCGCTGTGCTTGAGCGTGGCCACGCAGAGGTTCACATACGCGATGGTGTTGGTGGCAAGCTGTTCGCGCAGGACTATGCTGTTGTCGTTCAGGCAGTTGAGCGTGTGGCGCAGACAGCCCGGCTGGTCGCCGAAAAGGTGCTGGACGAGGAAGAGGTCGCGGTCCTGCGGGCAGTCGCTGAGGCTGAGTTTGGAGCAGTATTCGAGAAGCGCGTCCTCGTGGCCTCCGTCGAGGCAGAGGTCGTAATAATGGCGCAGGAAGTGGAGCTGGGCGGAAACGCGCTCGGCATAGCGGCCCAGCCAGTACAGGCGGTTCGCCTTGGCGGGAGAGATGGTCTGCCCGACGTAGGCGGGCAGGGCAGACACGGTGTTCTGCTGCTGAAACGAAATCTGCATGGCGCATCCTTGAAGGGCGGACGGGGCCCGCCCGTGCTGACGTTAGACCTTCGCGGAGGGGTTCTCGCGCATCACCCAGGTATCTTTGAAGCCGCCGCCCTGACTGGAGTTCACCACAAAGGAATCGGGCTGGCGGGCGAAGCGGGTAAGGCCGCTCTTCCACACCACGGTATCGTCGGCGGAAGAGAGCACGAAGGCGCGCAGGTCGGCTTTGCGATAGACCATGGCGCGGTCTTCCATGGTCTCGAGGTCCTTGAAGTAGATGACTTCCTGCGCTATCCAGCGGCGGGGCTCGTCGATGACGAGCTTCTTGAGCTCCTCGAGCTGTTCGGGGCTGAGGTCCTTGCCGAACACCACGCCGTAGCCGCCGGCCTCGCTCACGTCCTTGATGACCAGCTTTTCCATGTTGGCCAGCACGTAGTCGCTGTCTTCCTTATAATAGGGCAGGTAGGTGGGGGCGTTCTGGAGAATGGGCTCTTCGCCAAGGTAGTATTCCACCATCTTGGGCACGAAGTAGTAGATGCCCTTGTCGTCGGCCACGCCGTTGCCGGGCGTGTTGATGATGGCCACGTTGCCTGCCGCGTAGGCCTGCATGATGTTGGGCACGCCGAGCAGGGAATCCGGCTCGAAGACCATCGGGTCGAGGTATTCGTCGGACACGCGGCGGTACACCGCGCCCACGAGGGCCTTCTCGTCCGAGAAGTTCTGGTAGTACACGCGGCCGTCTTCCACCACGAGGTCGCCGGGGAAGGCCAGCGTGGAGTCGGTGCGTTCGGCAAGGTAGGAATGCTCGAAGAAGGCGGAGTTGTAGCGGCCGGGGGTGAGGATGACGTTGAGGCCGCCGTTGACGTTCATGCTGTCCATCACCTTCTTGAGCAGGGCGGGGTAGTCGCGGTTGTCCTCGATGTCGTTGCTCGTGAAGGTCTCGGGGCTCACCTTGCGGGTAACGGTGCGCGCGATGAGCGGGTAGGACGCGCCGGAGGGGATGCGCAGGTTGTCTTCGAGCACGAACCACTGGCCGTCCAGCGCCTGCACGAGGTCGATGCCGGAAATGTGGGAGAAAACGCTATGCGGCGGGCGTATGCCTTCGCACTGGGGCAGGTAGCCCTTGGAAGCGTAGATGAAGGCTTCGGGAACGATGCCGTCCTGCACGATCTTCTTTTCGCCGTAGATATCGGCAAGGAACATATTGAGCGCCTTCACGCGCTGGGCGAGGCCCTTTTCCAGATAGGCCCATTCCTCCGGCGTGATGACGCGCGGGATAGGGTCGAAGGGGAAGAGCTGTTCCTTGAACTCCCCGTTTTTATAGATGCCGAAACGGACGCCGTAGCGTTCCATCCATTTGTTCACTGCGTCGAGGTTTTCAACTAACGAGTACATGGCAGGCTCCTGGTGAACGTCTATCCGCCGATAATGCAGGACTTGTGCCCAAATGTCCAAGGAAATATGCGGGCAGGCGGCGGGAAGGCAGGGCCGTTCAGTCGTCCTTCGCGCCCTTCTCGCGTATGCCGAGCTGTTCCACGATGAGCTTCTTCAGGGCGCGGCGCTGTTCGGCGGTGGCGAAGTCGCCTTCCTCGAAGGTGCGCACGATGGAGCCTTCCTTCATGACGCAGATGCGCCTTGCCACGCGGAAGGCCTCGGAGATATCGTGCGTCACGAAAAGGCAGAGCGATTCGCGCATGAGGGTGCGGAGCATATCCTGCAGATGGGCGCGGGTCATGGCGTCGAGGGCGGCGAAGGGCTCGTCCATGAGCATGATGCGCGGGCGGCGCAGAAGGGCGCGGGCCACGCCTACGCGCTGGGCCATGCCGCCGGAAAGTTCGCGGGGCATGGCGCGGGAGAGCGCTGGCGGAAGCTCCACCATGGCAAGGGCGGCTTCGATGCCTGCGGCGGCTTCGCGGGAAGGGAGCATGGCGGGCAGGGCAAGGCGCAGGTTCTCGCCCACGGTGAGCCACGGCAGGAGGCGCGGGTCCTGAAAGACCACGGCGCAGTCTTCCGGGCGGGCATGGACGAGGCCGGAATCGGGCGATTCAAGCCCGGCGGCGATGCGCAGGAGCGTGGATTTGCCGCAGCCCGAAGGGCCGAGCAGGCAGGTGACGCCGGAAGGGGCGAGTTCCAGCCCCAGCCCCTGAAGGACGGGCTTTGCGCCGAAGGCCTTGCGGATGTCTTCGAGGATGAGCATGGTCCCTCCTAGCCCCGTATTTCCGGGAAGCGGCGGCCGAGAAGGGCCGTGGTGACGCGCACGAAGCCTGCGTCCAGCATCCAGCCGATGACGCCGATGACCACGATGCCCACGATGACCTCGTCGGCCCTCTGCATCTGTTCGGCGTCCATGATGAGATAGCCCAGCCCGCTGGACGCCGCGATGAGCTCCGCCGCGATGAGGGCGCGCCAGCTGTAGCCGAAGCTCAGGCGCAGGCCCGTGATGACGGAGGGTATGGCCGCAGGCACGAGGAAGAAGAGCACGAAGCGCAGGCGCGAGACGTGCAGGCTGGCGGCCAGCTCGCGGTGCAGAGGGTCGAGCCGCGAAAGCCCGGCGCGCGTGTTCAGGTAGATGGGGAAGAACGAGGCCAGCATGATGATGGCCACCTGCATGGCCCCGTCGATGCCCAGCCAGAGTATGATGAGCGGGGCGAGGGCCAGCGGCGGCGTCATGCGCAGGAAGGAGAGCGTGCCGGTGAAGAGCTCGTCCAGCAGGCGGAAGCGGTAGAGCAGGCCCGCCACGGCAAGGCCCACAACGGTGCTGGCGGAAAAGCCCATGGCGATGCGCGAGAAGGAGGCGGCAAGGTGCTCGGCAAGGATGCCGCTCTGCGCCATGGACAGGGCGGAACTCAGCACGGCCCCCGGCCCGGGCAGGAGATAGCGCGAAACCAGCCCCGAGGCGGCTATCCAGTGCCACAGGACCAGAAGGAGCAGGGGGACGAAAAGGGTCTTGAAGGTGCGCATGGGCGGCATAGTATCCCGGCGTGCGGGAAAAGAAAAGCCCTGCGGCGTATGCGGCAGGGCCTTGGCGGTCAGAACAGCATGGTCTTGCCGGGGAGTATGGTGGCCTCGGCTTCGGCCTTTATCTGCTCGGGCGTGCGGGCGCGCAGGCGGAACTCGTAGAAGAAGAGCATGACGGCCGAAATGCCCAGCGGCACAAGGTAGTACAGCACGCGGAAGACGAGGATGGCCCCGAAGAGCAGGGCGGGTTCGACGCCGTGGATGATGTGCATGAGGATGACCTCGAGCACGCCCACGCCGCCGGGAACATGGGTCAGCACCACGGCCACCTGCGCCAGAAGGTAGTTGGGCAGGAAGGAGGCGAAGCCGATGTCGCTGTCGGGCGGCAGGAGCACGTAGAGGCAGTAGGCCGCCACGATGAGGTCGGCGCAGGCCACGAAGGTCTGCGCAAGGGCGAGGGGCAGGGTGGGGAGCGAGAATTCCTTCTTCCAGAGGCGCACGGCCCGGCCCTTGGCCCACCAGCACAGCAGAAGGTAGAGGACGCACAGCACCAGCAGGGCCGCGCCCACGGGCCTGATGTGGGAAGGCTCTATGCCCAGTTCGGGCGGCACGGCCACATCGGCAAAGCAGAGCACGCCGCCCGCAAGGCCCAGCGCGCCTATCCAGAAGGTGACGGCCAGCATGAGCACGAGGCGCACGATGTCGATGGCATGGAAGCCCCACGCACTGTAAAGGCGGTAGCGCACCGTTGTCCCGCCAAGGAGCGCGCCGAGGTTGTAGCTTACCGCACAGCCCGTGAAGGAAACGAGGCTCACGCGGGAAAGCGGGAGCCTGCGGTGTATGGCGCGGATGGCCAGCCAGTCGTAGCCGATGAGGATGACATAATTCAGGATGACGAGCAGGACGGCATACAGAAGCTGCATACTGCTTATCTGCTGGATGCTGCCGATGATTTCTTCAAGGCTGTAGCTCTTGACCTTGTTATACAGAAGCCAGCAGGCCATGAGGCAGATGAAGAGTACGAAAAGCTTACCAAGGAGCGGAAGGAATTTTTTCATCGTCCAGCTATCCGGAATGAGAGTGATGTTAGAGCGGGGGCTCACTTGGGTCTTCCCCTGTGTTACAATAGCTTCATAATCGCGTTATGGCAAGCGGCGCTTCCGCAAACGGCCTGCCTCCTCCCCGGGGCGGGGAAAATGCCGCAGGAAGCCTTTTCCTGCCGGGCGCCGTGTTGACGCGGATGGCCGCAAAAGTTACCGTACAGGTAGGATTTCATTCCCACCGGAGAAGCCATGAACAGCCCGCAGACAGCCGAACCCAGCGCCCCCCGCAGGCGTGGCCGCCCCCGCAAGGTGCGCCCGGAAGATGCCGCGTGCGCTCCGGGCTCTGGCGCGGAAGCCCGGCCCGAAGCCGCCCTCCTGCGGGCGCAGTCCGTCATCGACTCCGGGGAGGCCGCCGGGGCAGGGCGCAGGGCCGCCGAAGCGCGCATCCTTGCGGAAGAAAGGCCTTCCGCCTTCGCCTCCGCCCGCCGCGCCCCGAAAGACAGCCTGCGCCGCATCGGTGAGCGCTGGCTGGACGAGCTTCTGGCCTCGCGCGGGCTTTCCCCCATGACGGTCTCCTCCTACCGGCAGGACATAGCCGCCCTTGCCGACTTCACCGAAGAGAGCCTTGGCGAAGGCCTGAACGGCCGTGCCGTGCTTTCGAAGCTCGACGACGAACAGCTCCTGCTCTTCGTGGTGTGGCTTCGCCAGCGCGGCGACGGCAAGCGCACGCTGGCCCGCCGCCTTTCCAGCCTGCGCGGCTTCCTTGGCTGGTGCGCCGACCTCGGCTTCATCGGCGGCAACCCCGCCGCCCTGCTGGACGGCCCCAAACTGCCGCGCGTCCTGCCCAACGTGCTTTCGCGGGGCGAGGCGCTGGCCCTTCTCGCCGCTCCCGACCCGCATACCAAACTGGGCAGGCGGGACCGTGCCATGCTGGAACTCATGTACGCTTCCGGCCTTCGCGTTTCCGAACTGGTGAACCTCCACCCACTCGATATCGACCTGCAAAGGGGCGTGGTGCGCGTGTTCGGCAAGGGCAGGAAGGAGCGCCTCGTTCCCATGCATCAGCGCGCCCTCGACGTGATGGAAGAATACCTGCGCGCCGTGCGGCCCGACTTCATGCCGCAGACGTCCTTCGTGTTCCTGAACCGTTCCGGGCAGGGGCTCACCCGGCAGGCCGTGTGGAAGCTCATACGCCGCTACGCCCTCGAAGCCGGGATTCGGCGCGATATTTCCCCGCACACCATGCGGCATACCTTTGCCACCCATCTCCTTGAAGGCGGCGCGGACCTGCGCACCGTGCAGCTCCTGCTCGGCCACAGCGACCTTGCCGCCACCGAGCTTTATACCCATGTCCGCTCCGACGTGCTCGAAGACGTGTACCGCCGCTGCCATCCGCGCAACGGCGAACGCGCCTTCGCCCCGCCTGCCGACCCGGCAGACGAGATGCCCTCGCTCGAAGAACTGGCGGACCTGCTTTCCGATGCTGGAGTAGAACATGCGCTTTGATACCGTCATCACCTGCCACACCAACGCCGACAACGACGCCCTTGCCTCCCTCGTAGGTGCGCTGGCCCTGTACCCCGAAGCCGTGCTCCTCTACCCCGGCAGTCAGGAACGGCAGGTGCAGGAATTCTTCGAAGAGGTCATCGACCCGCTTTACCCCTGCGTCAGCGCGCGCGAGCTGGAGGAAGACGGCGTGAAGCGCCTCGTGCTCGTGGACGGGCATCACCCGGGCCGCTTCCCCCATGTGCGTTCCCTGCTGAGGCGCGGCGATATCGAACTGCATATCTGGGACCATCACCCCGTCATGGAAGACGAGGACGACCTTGGCCGCCAGATAGCCGATTCCGCCGCCGAAGGCCGCATCGAGAAGGTAGGCGCGGCCAGCACCATCATAACGGAAGAGATACGCAGGCGCGGCCTGCCCCTCTCCTGCCAGATGGCCACGTCGCTGGCGGCGGGCATCTACGGCGATACCGGCTCCTTCCTCTACAGCTCCGTGACGGAGCGCGACTTCGCGGCCGCGGCATGGCTTGTGGCGCAGGGGGCGGACCTTGCCGTGGTGAGCAGGCTCGTCACCCGCGTCATGGGCCGCGAACAGCTCCAGGCGCTTTCTCTGATGCTGGAAAACACCATCGTGAAGGATATCGGCGGCGAGGCTATGGGCATTTCCTCCATGCAGAGCGAGACCTTCCTCGACGACTTTTCCACGCTTGCCCCGCGCCTTATGGAGATAGAGGGCTGTAAGGTCTTCTTCGCCATCGCCAGCATGGAAGACAAGGTGCAGGTGGTGGGCCGCAGTGCCTCCCCGCAGGTGGACGTGGGCGAGATATGCCGCAGGCTTGGCGGCGGCGGGCATCACTACGCGGCCTCGGCCTCGGTGAAGGACATGACGCTCCCGCAGGTGCGGGACTTCCTGCTCATGCAGGCCTCGCTCATCGTCAACGCCGACGAGAACGCAGGCCGCCTGATGACCAGCCCTGCCGTGGGCGCTTCCGAACGCCTGAACATCACGCAGGCGCTTTCGCTCATGAACCGCTACGGCCTGAAGGCCGTGCCCGTGTTCAGGGAGGACGAGAAGATATGCCTCGGCCTGCTTTCGCAGGAAACGGCGGCCAAGGCTTCCGGGCATGGGCTGGGCGCTATCAGCGTGACCATGTATATGCAGCAGAGCTTCCAGTGCGTGCCCATGACGGCGGGCATTCAGGAACTGGTGGACATCATGGTGGGCGGCCAGCAGAGGCTCATCCCCGTGGTGGACGGGCCGGACGTGGAAGGCCTTGAGGACGAGGAGCGCTACGCCGAACTTGCCAGGCGCCGCGTGGTGGGCGTGGTGACGCGCACGGATATCATCCGCCTCTTCATGGGCGAAAGGGCCGCGCATATCCCGGCGGTGAGCAGCCGCAAGAACCGCAAGGAGCGCAGCCTGCTCTCGGTCATGAACAAGCGCCTCACGCCGCCGTGCCTCGAATTCCTGCGCCTTGCCGGCGAACTTGCCGAGGACATGGGCATTGCCGCCTACGTGGTGGGCGGCTTCGTGCGCGACCTTGTGATGGAAGTGAAGGGCATGAAGTGGCCGGACATCGACATCGACCTCGTGGTGGAAGGCGACGCCATAGCCTTTGCCCACAGCCTTGCCATACGCCTGAAGGGCCGCGTGCGCGAACACCGCGAATTCATGACCGCCATGATGGTCTTCCCTGCCGAGAGCGTGGGCGCTCAGGTGGAGCGCCGCCGCCATGTGCATCTGGCCGAAGCCGAGGAGATCAAGGTGGATATCGCCACGGCCCGCCTCGAATTCTATTCCGCGCCCGGTGCCTTGCCGCAGGTGGAGCGCGGTTCCATCAAGATGGACCTCTACCGCCGCGACTTCTCCATCAACGCTATGGCCGTGCGCCTGAACCCGCCCGTGTTCGGCCAGCTCGTGGACTTCTTCGACGGGCAGGAAGACATCAAGAACAAGCGCGTGCGCGTGCTCCACGCCCTCAGCTTCGTGGAAGACCCCACCCGTATGTTCCGCGCCGTGCGCTTCGAACAGCGCTACGGCTTCCGCATGGGGGCGCAGACGGAGCGCTTCATCCGCAACGCCGTGGACGACCTGCACCTCATCCATCAGCTTTCCGGCTCGCGCATCGTGCACGAGCTGGAACTTATGATGGAAGAGCGCAATCCAGCCCTCGGCTTCAAGCGCATGGACGAGCTGGGCCTGCTCACCGAGGTGCACCCCCTCCTCGAACTCAACGACGAGAAGCGCGACATGGCCGACCGTATGCGCCGCGTGCTGGAATGGTATATGCGCCTCTACCTGCCGGAAGAACCGGACCTGCTCATGCTCATGGTCATCGCGCTGTGCCGCCGCTGCCGAGGGCCGGAAGTGGAAGAGGTGCTGGAGCGCCTGCAGTTCTCGGACAAGCGCCGCAGGGCCACGCTTGCCGTGCGCGCGGCCATCATGGGTGTGCGGCAGGGAATGCAGCGCTGGGAGAAGAACGACGGCCCCATGAGCGACCTGCACCGTATGCTCTCCCACCTGCCCCTCGAGGCCCTGCTCTACCTGCTTGCCAAGGAAGACAAGCCTGAACTGCACGAAAAGCTCACGCGCTACATCTATCTGGGGCGGCAGATGAAGGCCGACATCAACGGCGACGACCTCATCCGCATGGGCGTACAGCCGGGGCGCATCCTCGGGCGCATCCTGAACGAGGTGCTGGCCGCCAAGCTGGACAACGAAAGCATGAGCCGGGAAGAACAGCTCACGCTGGCGGGCAGACTGGCCCTGCAGTTCGCCGCCGAAGAGGAGCGGAAGCGGGCGGAGAAGCTCCACGAAAAACTTGAAGCGACGCTTGAAGAAAAGCGCGGTTCGGAAGAAAGCTGAACGTCTGCTCTAAGATAGCGTACAGCCCGCCTCGAAATGCTCGTATCAGGGCATCCGGGGCGGGCTTTTTTCATGCCTGCGTCCTCATCGGAAGGGGGGAGAGGCGCATCAGCCTCTGGGCTGGGCGGCTGTCAGTGCAGGGGGCCGCTGTCGGCGTCGACGTTTTCCTGCATGGGCAGGGCATTATGGTGCTCGAGGTAGGCCTTCTGATCGTCGAGGCGCGCGCGGCGGTACTCGGCCCGGGCCTTGCGCATGGCCTCGTGGTACTGGCTGAGGTCTTCCTGATAATGCTCCATGTAGGCTTTCCGGTCGGCCTCGCTGTCGCCGGAATAGCCGCCGAAAGCCCCTGCGATATTGTTCTTCAGGTCGTGGTAGCCGTCCATGAATTTCTGCCCCAGCGTTCGTTCCTGAGCAGGGGGCGGGGCCATGCCTGCTTCCTCTTCGGCGGCCTGACCCGTGCAGGGCAGGAGAAGCAGGAAGGCGAAGAGCGCGGCGATAGCAGAATGCTTTTTCATGCTGAACCTCCTTGTCTGCCTCCAGTATGGCAGAGCAGAGGGGCGCGAAAAATGATTCTTTTGGGGATACGGCAAAGGCCGGAGTGCCCGTCGGATTGTCAGGCGGACTCCGGCCTCTGTTATTAAAAAGTTTGGAAAGGGGAAGGGGGAGCTTGAGGGGGAAGGGGGAAACATTTCCAAATGTTTCCCCCTTCCCCCTCAAATAATCTTAAACCAGCTCCATCGCGTGGCAGGCTCTGGCCCGGGCCTTGAGGCGGCGCAGGTGATTGTTGAGCTGGAGCACGCATCCCGGGCATTCCGCCACCACGATATCGGCCCCGCACTGCATGGCGGCGCGGGCGCGGGCTTCGCCGAGCTTGTCGGCAATGGCGGGATTCTTGAGGCTGGAGATACCGCCGCCGCCACAGCAGGAGCCGGGTTCGGGCAGTTCCACAAGGCGAATCCACGGCTTCGCGGCAAGCTGGGAGCGGAGGGCGCGGCCAGCCTGCGGGTCGAGGCGGAAATGGCACGGGTCGTGCACGGCGACGAGGAGCGGGTCTTCCGCCGTTACCGGGCGGCCTTCGCGCACGGCCTGCACGGCGGCAGGAAGGGCGGCAGGGGCAGGGGAAGGCGCGGCCCTGTCGTGCTCCCGAAGGAAGACGGCGGCGTCCACGATGCGCGGGGAAAGGGCGCTCCCTTCGGCCCGGTACTCGCGGGAAAGGGTGCGGTGGCAGGTGGCGCAGAGCGTGAGCACGGGCATATCGCCGCAGGCAGCAAAGACGTCGGCGTTGCGGGCCTGCGCCTTGCGGAAGGCCTCGCCAAAGCCCGAGAGCTGGGCCGGAGCGCCGCAGCAGGTCTGCTCCCGGGGGAGGAACACGGTGTAGCCGCGCGCCGTCAGCTCTTCCACAAGATGGAGCGCGGCCTGCACGCTCACCAGCCCGGAGAAACAGCCCGTGAATAGCGCCACTTCGCCGCATTGCGTCACCTCGTCCGGCGGCATGATGCGCTCGGGGAGCAGGTCGAACAGCGTGTGCGGCGCCATGTCCGGCAGGGAGCGTTTGCCGGAAAGGGCGCAGAAGGCGTCGGGCAGGTGGCGTATGCTCCCGCCCTTGTCGCGGGGGAAGAGCCTCTGGAACAGCGAACCCAGCCTGAGGAAGCGGCCCAGCAGTTTACGGTCGAGGAGCAGGCGCGTGGTCACGAACTTTTCCACTCGCCGCCAGAAGGTCAGCTCGCCGTCCCCTTCGGCAAGGCGGGCGTCGAGGATGATCTGCGCGCCGTCCACGCCCTTGCCGCATATCTCGGTGCAGGCAAGGCACTGCATGCAGGCCTTGATGCTCTGGCGGTAGCGCGGCCCGGGGGCGAGCTCGCCGGATTCCACGGCGCGCGCAAGGTCGATGCGGGCGCGGGGGCTCATGGTCTCCACAAGGCTGTGCCGGTAGCTGGGGCATACGCTGAGGCAGCGGCCGCAGTATTCGCAGGAAGGGCCGCCGGAAGCGCCCTTGTTCTTGATAAGTCCGCAGGACGACATCTTATCTCTCCAGCTTGCCCGGGTTCATGATGCCGTAGGGGTCGAAGAGGCGGCAGATGCCGCGCATGATACGCATCTGCTCGTCCCCGAGCTGGAGCGGCATGTATTCCTTCTTCTCAAGGCCGATGCCGTGTTCGCCGCTCACCGTGCCGCCAAGCTCCACGATGGCGCGGGCCGAGGCGTCGGCAAAGGCGCGGAAGGCCGCATCCTGCGCCGGGTCGGAGGGGGAATAGAGTACCATGGGGTGCAGGTTGCCGTCGGCCGCGTGGGCGATGGTGACGACGTTGCAGCCGTGTTCGGCGGCCAGTGCTTCCATCATGCCGAGGGCTCTGGGCAGGAGCGAGATGGGCACGGCGTAGTCCAGCGTGACCAGCATGTCGGCCTTGCGCACAAGGGCGGCCGTGCCGCCGCGCCGGGCCTTCCACAGCACGTCGCGCTCTTCTTCGGAGCGCGCAAGCTGTATGCCCACGGCCCTGTGTTCGCGGCAGATGCGTTCGATGGTTTCCATCTGTCCGTCCAGCACCATGTCCGGGCCGTCCACCTCGATGAGCAGGGCCGCGCCCGCGCCTTCCGGGCAGGGCACGCCATAGACCTCGGCCACCGTGTTCAGGAACACGCGGTCCATGAGTTCCAGGGTGCAGGGCAGGATGCGGTGGGAAACGATATCCGTGACCACGGAACCGGCTTCGGTCACGTCGCTGAAATAGGCCAGCGCCGTGCGTATGCCTTCGGGCAGGGGGATGAGCTTCACCGTGACTTCCGCGATGAAGGCCAGCAGGCCTTCCGAACCGCAGATGAGGCGCGGCAGGTCGAAGCCGGTCACGTCCTTCTGGCAGCGGTTGCCCATCTTCACCACGTCGCCGTTAGGCAGGATGGCGGTGAGGCCGAGCAGATAGTCGCGGGTGACGCCGTATTTCGCGCCGGAAGCCCCGCCCGCGTTGGTGGACACGTTGCCGCCGATGGTGGAGTAGAGCATGGAGGTGGGGTTGGGCGGATACATGAGGCCCTGCGCGGCGGCGGCCTTCTGAAGGTCGCCGGTAACGCAGCCGGACTGCACGCGGGCCAGCCGGTCGGTCACGGAGACTTCCAGCACCTTGTTCATGCGCGAGGAGCAGAGCACAAGGCCGCCCAGCACCGGCACGGGCGAACCGGCAAGGCTGGTTCCCGAACCGCGCGGATAGACGGGTATCTTGTTCTGGTTGCACAGGCGCATGACAGCCGAAACCTGCTCCACGCTTTCGGGCAGGGCCACGGCGTCGGGCTGGTGATTGGCGAAGAGGTCGTAGGCGAAGGCGCGGAGGTCTTCCGGGGCGTCCAGGAAGCCTTCAGGGCCGAGAATGGCGCGGAGCTGTTCCGCAATGCTGGCAGGCAGGGCCATGTTGCCTCCCTAGGCGCAATGGTTTGTCAGGTAGCGTTCGAGGCGGTCCATAGCCTCGGAGAGCGTTTCCTCGTCCACGGTGCAGGCGATGCGGATACAGCCCTTCACGGCTTCTTCCGGCCCGAAGGGGAAGCCCGGGACCACCACCACCTGCTCCTTGTCCAGCAGGTCGATGGCGAAGGCGAAGCTGTCCGCCTCGGCGGCGTCGATGTGCGGGAAGAGGTAGAAGGTGCCTTCCGGGGCAAGGCAGCGCACGCCGGGCATGGCGTTCAGGCGCTTGGCCGCAAGGGCGGTGCGGCGGCGGTAGGCCTCGCGCATGGCGGCGAATTCTTCCTGCGGGCCGGTAAGGGCGTAGAGCGCGGCGCGCTGGCCTGCGGTGTTGGTGCTGGCCACGGAATAGCTGAGGACCTTGACCATCTCGCCCATGATCCACTCGGGCCCGTAGGCGTAGCCCACGCGCCAGCCCGTCATGGCGAAGGCCTTGGAGAAGGAGTTCAGCACCACGGTGCGCTCGAACATATCCGGGCGCGTCACGATGCTTTCGGCCTTTTCCCCGAAGGTGATGGAATCGTACACCTCGTCCGAGACCACCACGAGGTCGTGCCTGCGGGCGAAGTCGGCCAGCATATCCAGCGTGGCGGGCTTGAGCACTACGCCGGAAGGGTTGCAGGGCGAGTTGATGAGGAGCACGCGGCTCTTTTCCGTAAGGCAGGCTTCAAGCTCTTCCAGCGTGGGCTGGAAGCCGTTGTCGAACTTCGTGGGAACCTGCACCAGCCTGCCCCCGGCAAGGCCGCAGTGCCCGGCGTAGTCCGAGAAGCAGGGCGCGGGGCAGAGCACCTCGTCCCCGGCTTCGAGCAGGGTGCGCATCACGGCAAGCAGGCCGTGCATGGCACCGGTGGTGACGAGCAGGTTCTTCCCCTCGTAGGGCAGGCCGGTCTTGGCGCAGATGTCCGTAAGCAGGGCGGCGCGCAGTTCCGGGTCGCCCGTGGAGGCGGCGTAGTGGGTGAAGCCCTTCAGAGTGTCCTTCATGGCGGCTTCACAGACGAAGGCGGGGGTGTCGAAGTCGGGCTCGCCGATGCTCAGGGATATGACGTTGTCGTAGGCCTTGGCGCGGGCCACCATGTCGCGGATGACGCTGAAGCGCTGGGCCGTGACGTACGGGCTGAGTTTCTTGTTCATGGCGTTATCCTACATATAGCCCAGAAGGCGGGGGATGGTGAGGCAGAGCGGAGGGACGTAGGTGATGAGCAGGAGAACGGCGATCTCCACCCAGACGAAGGGCATCACCGACTTGATGACGTAGCCGAGGTCGAGCTTGGTCACGCCGCATATCACGAAGAGGCAGACGCCAAGGGGCGGCGTGAGCAGGCCTATGGCCATGTTCAGCACCATGATCATGCCGAAGTGCAGGGGCTCGATGCCCACGGACGTGGCCACGTTGAGCAGGGTGGGGGCGAGGATGATGATAGCCGCGCCGCCTTCGAGGAACATGCCGATGAAGAGCAGGAGCAGGTTCAGCATGAGCAGGATGGCGAACTTGTTGGTGGTGATGGACTGTATCATGGCCGCGAGCTGGTTGGGTATCTGCTCGGAGGCGAGAAGCCATGCGAAGGCGTTGGCCGTGCCGATGATGAGCAGGAGCACGGCGGTGGTCAGCACGCTGGAAGCGAAGACTTCATACAGCGCCTTCAGGGTAAGGGCGCGGTAGCAGAAGCCGAGGAAAAGCGCGTAGAGCACGGCCACGGCGGCGGCTTCGGTAGGCGTGAACAGGCCGAACATGATGCCGCCCATGATGATGGCGGGGGCCAGCAGGGCCGGGCCTGCGTTGTACAGTTCGCGCAGAACGCGGCGCAGGGTGAGGGGGTTCGGGTCCTTGGGGTAATTGTCGCGGATGGCCACCACGTAGCTGTAGGCCATCATGCCGAGGCCGAGCATGAGCCCGGGCACGAGGCCGGCCATGAACAGGCCGCCGATGGACATACCCGTGGTGACGCCCATGATGACCATGAGGATGGACGGCGGGATGATGGGGCCCATAGTGGAGGAAGCGGCCGTGACGGCGGCGCTGAAGCCGGGGTGGTAGCCGTTCCTCACCATGCCGGGAACCATGATGGAGCCGATGGCGGCGGTGTCGGCCACGGCGGAACCGCTGATGCCGCCGAAGAACATGGAGGCCGCGATGTTGGCGTGGGCAAGGCCGCCGGGGATGCGGCCCACCAGCATGTAGGAAAAGTCGATGAGGCGCTGGGTGATGCCGCATTTGTTCATCAGCTCACCGGCCAGCACGAAGAAGGGCACGGCAAGGAGCGAGAAGGAGTTGAAGCCCTGGAACATACGCTGCACCACCACGATGAGCGGCAGGTCGTGGAAGAGCAGGCCTGCCGTTGCCGTAAGGGCAAGGCATATGGCCACGGGGAAGCCGAGGAAAAGCGTGGTGAGGAAGACGGAAAAGATAAGAGCTATCATGCGTTCACCCCTTATTCGCCATCGTTCTTAGGATTGCTGAGGGGGTCGAACACTTCGGCCGGGGCTTCGGTCTTCGCGGCTATCTCGCCCATATCTTCCATAACGGTGGTAGCGATGCTGGCGTTGGAACCGGCCTCGGTGGGGAAGCGGTCCTGAAGCATATCGGCTATGACGCTGAGGGCCATGAGCGCACCGCCCACGGGCAGGCAGAGGTAGGGGTACATCATGGGGGTCATCAGTGCGGGCGAGACCTGATAGGCGCCGCGCATGGCGAAATTCCAGCCCTTGACCACGACGAGCAGGAAGAAGGCCAGCATGACGAGCTGGATGAGCGGGGCGAGCCACTTGTCGTAAACGCCGTGGGGCAGGCGGTCCACCAGCACGCGCACGCCAAGGTGGCGGCCCTGGCGCAGGGCCACGGCAGAACCCAGCATGGCCAGCCAGCACATGCTGAAGCGGGCTATCTCTTCGCTGGATTCAAAAAGGAAGAGCTGGGTGAAGCGGCAGAACACCTGCCCCAGCGTGGCCACGGTCATAAGGATGCAGAGGGCTATAGCCAGCCACAGCGCTACCTTCATGAGAAAGGCGGTGAGCCTGTTCACCCGGTACGAGACCTGCGTCATAACATCTTTCATCGGGAATCCTTTTTTCATTGCCGGTGCAAGGCCGAAGCCTCCTGCGCATGGGCGCGGATCCGTTCCCGGCAACCTGACGGGGAGGAAACGTGCAGGAAAAAGCCGCACTTGTCGGCAAAAGACTGCACGCACTTTAAAACAATGTTCCCGGGGGAACGGAAAACGTCACCCCCGGGAGAAAATGCGGCAATGGCTTACTTGGCGCGGGCGGCCTTGACCATTTCCTGGGCCTGGCGGATGCATTCGTCCATCAGGGCCTGTTCCTTTCCGGCAACCTTCTTGGCGGCTTCGTCGGCGGCCTTGATGGCACCGTCCACCCATTCCTTGCCGATGCGCTTGGAGATGATCTCAAGGGCGGCGGGCTGGGCGGCTTCGCGGAACATCTGCTTTTCTTCCATGGAAGGATTGTGGATCTTCACGCCTTCTTCCGCCATGTGGGCAAGGGCCTTGGCGTCGCTGGCACCGGTGATGCCGGCGTGCACGGTGCAGAAGGCTTCGGCGCCCTTGTACAGGGCTTCCTGCTGATCCTTGGAGAGGCTCTGGAACTTGTCTTCATTCACGAAGATGAGCAGGGGGCCGTAGAGGTGGCCGTCGAGCACCATGGCCTTCTGCACTTCGTAGAACTTATGGTCGTGGATGTTGGCGATGGGGTTTTCCTGGCCGTCCACCACGCCCTGCTGAAGGGCCATGTAGAGTTCAGAGTAGGGGATGGGGGTGGGGGAAGCGCCAAGGCCGCGGGTCATGGCCATGTGGGCGGGGTTTTCCATCACGCGGAGCTTGAGGCCCTTCATGTCGGCAGGGGTCTTGAGCTCGCCGCCCTTGGCGGTGAAGTGGCGGTAGCCGTGTTCGGCAATGGCGAGGATGCGCACGCCGGTGCGCTTGCAGAACTCGTCGGAAAGCTTCTTCACGAAGTCGGACTTCAGGAATTCCCAGCCGGCGGCATTGCTGCTGATGAGGTAGGGGATGTCGAAGGCCATGGTCTGGGGGAAGAAGTTGGAGGCCGGGCCGCTGGTGAGCGTACCCATGTCGATGGTGCCCATCTGGATGCCTTCAAGGGCTTCGGCTTCACCGCCGAGCTTGCTGGCATGGTAGAACACGAGTTCAACTTCACCGTTGGTGGCCTTCTTCACCATGTCGGTGTACACGTCGGCGGCGCAGACGGTGCGGTTTTCAGGGGTGTCGGGGCCGGAGTTGGCCACCTTGAGGGTGATCTTGGCGTCGGCGGCGGCAGCACCGGCAAGAAGCACGGCGGCGGACAGGAGGGCGGCGAGAGTCTTTTTCAAAGCAGTGTCCTCGGTTGGGGGTGGATGGGAAGATGGTGAACTATGTCAAGAGATTGCTCTTGTTGCCACGGTGAATTTCCAAACCTATTCCCCGCGCCTTATTTTGTCAATCAGAAGGGGAAATGCAAGGTATTGGAATAACAGATGTTTTAATAAGCGTTCGTTAAACTTTTTCACTTTTTGTCGACATTGGGCCTTTTAAACGCCGGAACGCGGCCCCGGAGAGCCGCGTTCGAAGAAAGCGAATGGTTTTCCTAGCTTACAGCTTGGCAATAGCGTCGGCCATAGCGTCGAGCCACGGGCTCTGCACGGCCTCGATATCACCGGCGTCGCAGGAGCGGGCGATGCTGGGGTCGATGGGCAGGCGGGCCACGTTGGGGATGCCGTACTGCTGGGCAATGGCCTCGAGGTGGCTTTCACCGAAAATGGCGTGCTTCTCGCCGCACTTGGGGCATTCGAAGTAGGACATGTTTTCCACAATGCCGAGCACAGGCACTTCAAGGCCTTCGAGCTGGGCCATGTTCACGGCCTTTTCCACGATCATGGACACGAGCTCCTGCGGGGAGGTGACGATAACGATACCGTCGATGGGCAGGGACTGGTACACGGTAAGGGGCACGTCGCCGGTGCCGGGAGGCATATCCACGAACATGTAGTCCACGTTGTTCCACACCACTTCGGACCAGAACTGCGTGACCACCTGCGCGATGACGGGGCCGCGCCAGATCACGGGCATGGTGGGTTCTTCAAGCAGGAGGTTCATGGAGGCCACGTCCACGCCGGTGGCGGAGCGCACGGGGTTCAGGCCGAGCTGGGTGCCGTGCATACGCTGGGTAAGGCCGAAGAGGCGCGGGATGGAAGGGCCGGTGATGTCGGCATCGAGCACGGCGGCATGGAAGCCGCGGGCCTGCATCTTGGAGGCGAGGAGGCCGGTGACGAGGGACTTGCCCACGCCGCCCTTGCCGCTCACCACGCCGATGACCTTCTTGACGGAAGAGAACTTATGGGGGGCGACCTTCATGTCGGCCTTGCGGTCAGAGCAGTTCTCGGTGGAACAGCTTCCGCACTTGTGATCACAGTCGGACATTTGACAATCTTCCTTTATTTTGCTCCGGCGCGGGAACGGCCGGACGGATTCCGCCTGCCACCATAGTGCTTTCGGCCTGAGATGACAAGCCGGAGAGAGCGGAAAATGCGGGCGTGGCTTGACCTTGGCCCGGCGGCATGGATAATGGGGGCGGAAAAAGCCCCAGCCCCAAGGAGAGACCATGCCCGCCTTCGAATTCCACGACGCCGCCGGAAACCGCCACCCCTTCGAATCCCTTGAAGAAGCGCAGGCCTTTGCCGAAGCCTGCGGCTACCTTTTCGTGACCAGCCGCTCCGTTCTGGAAGGATGCGACGCGCGCATCTACTACTACGTAGCGAAGAAGGACGCCCCGGAAGGCGTGACCGACCCGCAGGCCCTCTTCCCCATCCTGCTTGCCACCTACCGCGAATGGGAAGAGCCGCGCATCATGCCCGTGATGTGAGCCAAGCCACTGAAAAAGCAAAGGACAGCCCGTAAGGACTGCCCTTTCATGCCGATGCGCAGGAAGGCCGGCGCATCAGGCCTTCTTCATGGCCTCGCGCACACTGGCCACCTTGGCGGCGATATCGTCCGCGCCCACGAGTTCCGAGACCAGCGCACAGCAGGTACAGCCGCGCTTCACCACTTCACCGACATTGTGCTCCTTGATGCCGCCGATGGCCACGAAGGGGATGGGGCAGTTCTGCGCCACCCATTCGAGGTAGTCGAAGCCCACGGGGGCGCAGACGTCTTCCTTGGTCTGCGTGGCGAAGATGGGGCCGACGCCGATGTAGTCCGCACCGTCGCGCACGGCGGCTTCGCACTGTGCGGGATTATGCGTGGACAGGCCGATGATCTTCTCCGGCCCCACAAGGCGGCGCACTTCGCTGATGGGAAGGTCGTCCTGCCCGATGTGTACGCCGTCGGCATCCACGAGCAGGGCTATGTCGATATGGTCGTTCACGATGAAGCAGGCCCCGGCCTCGCGGCAGAGGCGGGCCAGAAGGCGGCACTCCTCCAGCATGACGCCAGCCTTGGCGTGCTTTTCGCGGTATTGGAGTATCTTCACGCCTGCGCCAAGCAGGGCCCGGGCCTGTTCTTCCACAGAGCGGCCACGGGCGAACTTGGAATCGGTAAGGGCGTAAATGTCTGTTTCATCAGGAAGAATTCTGACCATGTGGGAATCCTTAAAGTAAAGGTTGAATGTTTTCCGTCAGGATGAGTTCCAGCGCGGCGTCGGCCTGCATGGCGGCGCACTGCACAACACGGGGCGCAAGCGGCGGGGCTTTCGCCACGTCGGAACGGAAGTCGCCCACCACGCAGAGCAGGCCGCCGGAACTGCGCATGACGCGCCGCCCCATGGCGAAGCCGCCGAAGCCGCCCATGCCCGAAGCGCTGATGACGCTCCTGCCTGACATGAGGGCCGCGCTGGTGAAATGCGCCTTGAGTGCGGCGTCGTCCAGACATTCCAGCCAGAACTGCGCTTTGTCAAGCAGAGGCGGGATGTTTTCCACATCCAGCCACAGCCGATGCGCTTCCACCCGCAGGGCCGGGGCAAGCTCGCAGAGCTGTTCGGCCAGCGCTTCCACCTTGGGTCTGCCCACATGGCGGGGGAAGTAGTGCTGGCGGTTCAGGTTGGAAGGCTCCACGCTGTCGCCGTCCACGAGCACCAGCCTGCCCACGCCGCAGCGGGCCAGCATCATGGCCGCGTTGGAGCCCAGCCCGCCAGCCCCGGCAAGGCCCACGCAGGCGGCTTCCAGCTTCTGCCGCTGTTCCTGAGTGAAATAGCGGAGCATGGTCAGCAGTCGCAGGCTTCCCAGTCCTTGGCCACGGCCTGATAGCCGATGGCGGCAAGGTCGCGCACCATTTCGGATACGGAGCGGGGGTCGGAGATGTCGAACTGGCCGGAATTGGCGGCATCGGTCACGCGGCCGCCCACGGCGGTGGACACACCGGCGGAAACGCGGGTCACGCCGATGGGCACGACATGGTCGCGCATGAAGGCGCTTTCGCGGCTCGATACCGTGATGGCACAGCGCGGCAGGAAACAGCGGAGCGCCGCGATGTACTGCACGAACTTGCGGTCGTCTATGGCGTGCTTCACTTCGAAACTGCCCACATGGGGGCACATGCGCGGCACGGAAAGACCGATGTCCGTTCCGGGGCAGCGCTTTTGGAGCCACTGGGCGTGGAGGCCGGTGCAGAAGGCGTCCTGCACGAAGTCGTCAAGGCCGATGAGCGCCCCTATGCCTACGCCGTGCATGCCTGCCTCCGCCGCGCGGGCCGGAGTATCCAGCCGCCAGCGGTAATCGTGCTTCGGGCCGGACGGGTGGAGCCATTCGTAAAGCTCCTGCTCGTAGGTCTCCTGAAACATGGTGATGCTGTCCACCCCGTTTTCGATGAGCAGTCTGTACTCGTCCAGCGTGAGGGCATAGACTTCCACGCTGACGGAGGCGAAGCGAGGCTTGATGCGCGAGGCTACTTCCGCGATATACTGCGGCGAGGCGATGTGCCTTGCGTCGCCGGTGAGAAGGAGCACGTGCCCGATCCCGGCGTCGGCCAGAGCAAAGGCTTCGGCGGCGGCTTCGTCCACGCTGAGGTGGCGGCGCTTCTGATGGTTGCCGGCATTGAAGCCGCAGTAGCGGCAGTGGTTGGTGCAGATATCGGAGATGTAGAGCGGCGAGAAAATGTTCACGGCGCGCCCGAAATAGCGCAGGGTGAGCTCCCGCGAACGCTGGGCCATCTGCTCGAGGTACGGCTCGGCTGCAGGCGACAGCAGGGCCATGAAATCCTCGGGGCGCAGAACGTCCTTGCCAAGCGCCGCCTCGACCTGCGCCCCCGTGGCGCTGGCCGCCATCTCCGCCCTCAGCTCACGCGGCCACTGTTGGAGAAAATCGTAAAATGAAGTCATGAAAACCTCTTATCGAAGAAACCTTCCTTGACCCCGCCGGAGGCGCCGCCGCAAAGCGGCGGTTTGAGCGCCGACCCCACGCCGACTGGAAGTCGGCATGGAGGTGGGCGAGGCGCGGTCTGAATGTCACAGCGAAGCGCCGCCGAGAGAGCCGAAGGCTCGTGAGGCGCGGTTCGGTCAGGTCTATGCTCGAAGGACTCTTCGGCTGACTGGAAAGTCAGCCTGCCTTAAGCGGATTTTCGGCAGAAAATCCAAGACTGCTTTTCCCTCCCCGCAACTCTTCCTCTCTCTCTCCTCCTACCTCAAAAACCCCGTCAGCGGGGAGGAGGCGACGGCGTGGCCGGACTGCACGGCGCCGTGCCCGGCGAGGAAGGCGGAGCGCCCGGCTTCCACGGCCTGACGGAAGGCGCGGCCCATAGCCACGGGGTCGGCCGAGGAAGCTATGCCCGTATTCACGAGGCAGGCGGCGGCGCCCATCTCCATAGCTTCGCAGGCCTGCGAGGGGCGGCCGATACCGGCGTCCACCACCACGGGAAGTTCGGAATCCTCGATAAGGATGCCGAGCATCTCCTTGGTTTTCAGGCCGCGGTTCGTGCCGATGGGCGCGCCAAGGGGCATGATGGCGGCGGCCCCGGCGTCGCGGCAGGCGCGGGCCACGTAGAGGTCGGCATTGATGTAGGGCAGGACGGTGAAGCCCTCGGCGGCGAGTATCTCGGTGGCCTTGGCGGTCTCGTATCCGTCGGGCAGGAGCCAGCGGGTGTCGGAAATGACTTCGATCTTGATCCAGTTTCCGCACCCGGCGGCACGGGCAAGCCGGGCAAGGCGCACGGCTTCCTGCGCATTGCGCGCGCCGGAGGTGTTGGGCAGAAGGCGCATATGCGGCGGGATGTGGCCGATGACGCCGCTCCCGCCCCTGTCCACGCGGCGCATGGCCACGGTGATGACCTGCGAAGCGCTGGACTCGCACACGGCGGGGATGAGGGCGTCGTCGCCGTATTTGCCTGTGCCGATGAAAAGGCGGCTGTGAAGTTCGACGCCGCCTATGACGAGCGGGTCGTGGATGGGGGATGTTTCGTGCATGTTAGCCTCCTCCTACGAAGTGCAGGAGCTCCAGGCTGTCGCCCGGGTTGAGGCGCACATCCGCAAAGGCCTGTGCGGGCACGATGTCGAAGTTGAGTTCGGCAACCACGGTATTGGGGGCCAGCCCGCGCGCTTCGATGAGCTCGAGCAGGGTAAGGCCTTCCGCGATGTCTTCTTTTTCTCCATTGACGGTGATCTGCATGGAAACCTCGGGATATGCGCTGATAACAAAAAACGTCCACCAAAGGGTGGACGTGAGGTTCCTGCACGGAAACCAAGCTTCCCTCCGGCAGTATGAGCTGCATCAGGTTCAAGGGTCAGAGGCTTCGCATCCTCTTTCTCAGCCCCACACGGGCTCCCCTAGCTGGTGAACGTGGGTTTATTGTTAGTGCTGACAGGCCGTTTTGGCAAGAAAAAATTTCGAAGGTTCGCAAGCCTGCCCGGCGGTTCGGCTCAGTACTGATGGGCGCGGCGGGAACGCACGCACCAGTAGAGCGGGACCATCCACAGGTAGAGCGCAAAGGGGATGATGGCGGCCGTCTGCTGGAGCGTGAGCGACACCATGGAGAAGGCGATGCTCCACGGCAGGACGGCGGAGAGTATGACCACGCTGTTTTCAAGGTACATGGCCATTTCCCGGCGGTTGGACTGCACATGGGAGCAGAGCTGATGCGTGAGGATGATGGAAAGCGTCTGGTTGCAGGCAAGGCCGGTGCTGAACAGGCCCACGATGGCCGTGGCGCGGAACGAGCCTATGCGCCGTGCCAGCCACACCACCGCGCCTTCGAAGCTGTCCAGCAGGCCGGAGCGTTCGAACAGCGCGGAATAGGAAGAGGATATGGCCACGATGCCCGTTACGTTCGCCATGCTGGCGATGCCGCCGCCGGAGAGCATGGCAAGGCCTTCGTGCGGGGCGGCATAGCCGAGGAGCATGGAGCGGAGCAGGGCGCTTGGGCTTTCGCCCTGAAGGAAGAGGGCGCACCCGGAGGCGAACAGGATGCTCACGG
The DNA here is from genome assembly GCA_017408905.1 of Mailhella sp. GTDB lineage: Bacteria > Desulfobacterota > Desulfovibrionia > Desulfovibrionales > Desulfovibrionaceae > Mailhella. Next base: position 27,383 of record JAFQTU010000010.1, read on the forward strand.
CCATAGCGGCTTTCACGTTGACCCGGAACGCCCCCAGCACAAGGACGAGCAGTGCCGGGACGGCCACCCAGAAGTCGAAGCGGAAGCTCTCGCGCAGGATGGCCGTGGCGTTGACGTCCACCTCGTGCACGGGCTCGAGCAGGGAAAGCACGGCGTAGCCTGCGCAGACTAGCATGAAGGGGATGAAGCCGTCCTTCAGCAGGCGCTTGAAATTGCCGTAGATGTCCGTATGCGTAAGGGCGCAGACCAGCGCCGCGCTGGACGACATGGGGGAACAGCGGTCGCCCACGTAAACGCCGCTCAGGATGGCCCCGCCCACGTAAAGCTCGTTGAAGCCGGCGGTCTGCCCCATGAGCATGCAGATGACGCCCAGCGTGCTCACTGTGCCGAAGGCCGTGCCGATGAGAGTGCTGAGGCCCGCGCAGAGCAGGAAGCACCAGAGTATGAAGAACGTGGGGTCGATGAGCGAGAGCGCCCAGTCGATGAGGAAGGGGATGGTTCCGGAAAGCCGCCACACCCCGGTGAGCATGCCGATGAGCAGGAAGATGACAAGGATGTTGGCGATGCGCGAAACGCCGCGCGCCAGCAGGCGCACTATCTCGGGAAGCGGGATGCCCACACTGCGGGCATGGGCGCTGAAGCAGAACACGCCGAAGCCCAGCGCGTAGAGCAGGGAATGCCCGGAGGCGATGCAGAAGATAAGGCCGCCGATGAAGAGGCCGAGCGCCGCTATCTGGCCCGGCGTCACCTTGCGGCTGCGATGTCTGGCAGTCATGGCAGTGTTCTGAACCCGTAAAGAAAAAGGCTGTCTTCGATGAAAATTCATGCATGACAGCCTGTTGGAACTGTTAGAAAGGTCTAATTATGCCGGGCGCTATTCGAAGTCGTCGGGAAGGGCCACAATGGCAAGGCCGTTCTCGTCGGCAAGGCGCAGGGCTTCCTCCCTGTCGAAGAACAGGGTCTTGCCTGCCTGTATGGCAAGCGCGGCGTATTTCTTTTCCACAAGGTTGCGGATGGTGGTGAGGCCCACGGAGGGAAGGTCCACGCGCTCGTCCTGCCCGGGCTTGACCATCTTGATGGCCACACAGCCTTCGCCGCCGAGTTCCGCGCCGCGTTTCAGGGCGGCGTCCGTTCCTTCAAGGCATTCCACGGCCATCACCATGCCTTCGCGCACCACGAGGCACTGGCCGATGTCGAACGCGCCCATCGCCCTCGCAATGGGCCAGCCGTAGCGAATGTCCTTCCATTCGGCCTCGCCGGGCTGGCGGCGGGTGAGCGTGCCCGCAGGGGAGCGCAGGCCCGGGGCGAGGTCGGCCGAGGCCACGATGCGCAGTCCGTCCTTCTCGATATCGGCGATGATGCCCCGGAGCAGGGAGTCGTCGCCTTTTTTCTTCAGCGAGAACAGCAGCTTGGCGGCGCGCCAGTCGGGCCGGAAGTCAAGGGCCTTGGGCTTGCTGATGGCCCCGGCCATGCAGACCCGCGTGACCTTGTTTTCCTTGAAGAAGTTCACCATGCGGTTGAGCTGGCCCAGATGGAGCTGTTCGTAAACGTCGGCCGCTTCGGCCGTGGCCGCATCGGTATGGCCGGAAAAGCCGCAGATGACCACGCCAAGGCCTGCGGCCCTTGCGTCCTGTGCGATGAGGCGCGGGAACTGGCCGCCGCCTGCGATGATGCCGATATTCTCTGCCATGGGAACTCCTTGGGAAAAGGTGCAGGCAGTATAAGCCTATTGCCCCTGCTCCGCAACACCCCGCGCAGGGCGGGGCAGGGCGCCTGCCATGCCGGGGAAATTCGCGCCCCCGCCAATCCCGAGGGCTATTCTAGGCTTGCCCTCCGCTCATTATCCTTGTATAAATGTTCACTTCTGCGGAACGGCGCGGCCTTCGGGCAGGGCGGCGTTCCCCCCGGGCCGCCTTCCGGCCTGAAAGAAAAACCGGGCGCTGCCCGGAGGTACAAGCATGAATATCGCACATAAGATCATCCGCTCGCATCTCGTGGAAGGGGAAATGGTCCCCGGGAAGGAGATCGGGCTTCGCGTTGACCAGACTCTCACGCAGGACGCCACCGGCACTATGGCGTGGCTCCAGTTCGAGGCCCTTGGCCTGCCCACCGTGCGCACCGAACTTTCGGTGAGCTATGTGGACCACAATACCCTTCAGATGGGCTTCCGCAACCCCGACGACCATCGCTTCCTGCGCACCACGGCCCAGCGCTTCGGCGCGGTCTATTCCGCCCCCGGCACGGGCATCTGCCACCAGCTCCACCTCGAGAACTTCGCCCGCCCGGGCCGCATCCTCCTCGGGTCGGACAGCCATACCCCCAACGCGGGCGGCATGGGCTGCCTTGCCATGGGCGCTGGCGGCCTTTCCGTGGCGCTGGCTATGGCTGGCGAACCCTACAGCATCCCCATGCCCAAGGTGGTCAAGGTCTGGCTCACGGGCCGCCTCACCGGCTGGGCGCAGGCCAAGGACGTTATCCTGCACATGCTTTCGCGCCTCAGTGTGAAGGGCGGCGTGGGCCGCATTTTCGAATACTGCGGCCCCGGCGTGGCTACCCTTTCCGTGCCTGAACGCGCCACCATCACCAACATGGGCGCGGAACTCGGCGCTACCGGCTCGCTCTTCCCCTCGGACGAGCGCACCCGCGAATTCCTGCGCCAGATGGGCCGCGAAGAGGACTGGGAACCCCTGTACGCCGACGAAGGCGCTTCCTACGATGAGGAGATGGAAGTCGACCTCTCCTCCCTCGTGCCTCTGGCCGCCCAGCCCCATATGCCCGACCTCGTCGTGCCCGTGGCGGAACTCGCCGGGCTGAAGGTGGATCAGGTGGCTATGGGCTCCTGCACCAATTCCTCCTACGCCGACCTGCACCTCGTTGCCGAGACCCTGCGCGGCCGTCAGGTCTGCCCCGAGACCGATACCTGCATGGCCCCCGGTTCGCGTCAGGTGCTTTCCATGCTGGCCGCCGAAGGTTCGCTGAACGAACTGCTCGACAGCGGCGTGCGCCTGCTCGAATGTTCCTGCGGCCCCTGCATCGGCATGGGCAGTTCCCCCTGTTCCGGCGGCGTTTCCGTGCGCACCTTCAACCGCAATTTCGAAGGCCGCAGCGCCACCCGCGACGCCAAGGTCTATCTTGTCAGCCCTGTCACCGCCGCCCAGTGCGCCCTGCACGGCTGCTTCACCGATCCCGCCACGTGGGGCGAAGCCCCGGCCCATCCCGACTTCCCCGCCGATATCCCCAGCGGCCGCCATCACTTCCTCTTCCCTGCGGAAAGCGAGGAAGAGCGCGCCAAGGTGGAGATCCTGCGCGGCCCGAACATCGCGGCCCTTGAAAAGTTCGACGCCCTGCCCGAAACGCTCTGCGGCGAAGTGACCCTCAAGGTCGAAGACGGCATCACCACCGACCATATCATGCCCGCCGGTGCGGAGATCACCTCCCTGCGCTCCAACGTGCCCGCTATCGCCCGCTATGTGTTCAGCCGTACCGACGCCGACTTCGTGAAGCGTCAGGACGCGGTGAAGGCCGCTGGCACTGCCGGCATCATCGTGGCAGGGGAGAACTACGGTCAGGGCTCCAGCCGCGAACACGCCGCACTGGCCCCGCGCCACCTCGGCGTGCGCGCCGTGCTGGCCAAGTCCTTCGCGCGCATACACCGGGCCAACCTTGTCAACTTCGGCATCCTTCCGCTGATCTTCGTGGATGGGGCCGACTACGACGGTATTGCCCTCGGGGCCAAGGTCAGCCTCGACGTGCGCACGGTCGCCGCTGGCGGCGAGACGGTGCTTCATGTGGAAGGCGTGGGCGATGTCCGCGTCCGCAACGACCTTTCCGAACAGGAATGGGACGTGCTTTCCAAGGGCGGCCTGCTCAATGCCGTGCGCGCCCGCCGCGCCTGAGAACAGTCTGAGAACGGGCCGCCCGGCCCTTTGCCTATCCGTAACACCAAGGAGTCGCCATTATGATGCTCGACGGCATCAGAAACAATGCCCAGTCCTGGGGCGTGAAAATCGCTTTCGGTATTATCATCCTCGTCTTCGTTTTCTGGGGCGTGGGTTCCTACACCGGCCCCAAGGGCCTTGTGGCCACTGTGAACGGCAAGAACATCACGGAAGTGGACTTCCAGCGTGCCTACGCCCAGATGGAAGAGAATATCCGCCGCTCCGCCCCCAACCTCACCCCTGAGCAGATGGAAGGCCTTCAGCTCGAACGCCGCGTGCTCGACCAGCTCGTACAGGAAAAGCTCATCGAGAGCGAAGCCGAACGCGCCGGCCTTGCCGTCAGCCCCTTCGAGCTTCGCGCCCTCATCCAGCAGCTCCCCTTCTTCCAGAAGGACGGCAAGTTCGACCCTGAAACCTACAAGACCCTGCTGAAGAACAACGGCCTCACCCCCCAGAAGTTCGAGGCCGATCAGGCCAAGACCCTCCTGCCCGCCAAGCTCCAGCGCCTTGTGGGTGCTTCCGCCTACGTGAGCCCGGCTTCCGCCCGCGCGCTCTTCGATTACGCCGCCGAACGCCGCACCGTGGAATACATCCTGTTCCCCGCCGCCAAGCATAAGGACATGGCCGCCCCCACTGTGGAAGAAGTGGCCAAGGCCTACGAGGAACAGTCCGCCAGCTTTGCCGTGCCCGCCACGGTGAAGCTCGAGATAGCCCGCCTCGACCCCGCCGCTATGGGAGACCCGGCCTCCATCTCCGAGGCCGACCTGCGCGCCGCCTACGACGCCCGCCTTGGCAAGTACACCGAGGCCGAGAAGATCAGCGCCCGCCACATCCTCATCCGCCTTGCCCCCAACGCTTCCGATTCCGATGTCAAGAAGGCCGAAGAGAGCATCAAGGCCCTTGAAGCCCGCATCCGCGGCGGTGAGGATTTCGCCGCTGTGGCCAAGGCCCACGGTCAGGACGGCACGGCCGCGCAGGGCGGCGACCTCGGCTGGTTCACCGACGGCCAGATGGTCCCCGAATTCTCCAAGGCCGCCTTTGCCCTGAAGGACGGCGAAGTCTCCGCCCCGGTGCGCACCCAGTTCGGCTTCCATCTTATTAAGAAGGAAGGGCATCAGGCCGCCAAGGTGCACAGCTTCGAGGAAGTGAAGGACGCCCTGCGTACGGAACTCGCCACCGAGAACGCCAGCCGCGGCATCGAAGAAAAGGCCGACATCGTTCTGGCTCAGGCCCTTGCCGGCAAGAGCATGGACGAAGCCGCCAAGGCCGCCGCTGTGGCCGGTGTGAAGGTGGAGACCACCCCCGCCCTCAGCGCCGCCCAGCTCGGTGCCGAACTCGGCATCCGCGAAAGCGACGTGCGCGCCCTGATGAACGCTTCCGCAGGCACGGTGTTCGATACCCCCGTGGCCGCAGGCCCGGCCCTGCTCGTGGTCAAGGTTCTGGAAAGCAAGCCGCAGAGCGTACAGCCCCTTGAGGAAGTGCGCTCCATCCTTGTGGACTTCCTTACCATGAAGAAGTCTTCCGACCTCGCCCTCGAAGAAGCCCGCAAGGTGCGCGCCTCCTTCAAGGACGGCATGCCTGCCGAAGGCATGGAAGTGAAGGTCTCCGAACCCTTCGGCCGCGACGGCAACCTTGAAGACCTGCTTGCCGAACAGGCCCTTGGCAAGGCCGCCTTTGCCGCCGCCCCCGGCAGCAAGTGGCTGGAAGAAGCCTTCCGCGTGCAGGACGGCGCCGTGCTGGCCCGCCTTGCCACCGTGCAGGCCCCTTCGGAAGAGGAATGGAAGATGGCCGAGGCCGACGTGAACGCCCAGATGATGAACGACCGCATGGCCATGCTCTACCAGACCTACATCGAACAGCTTGCCGCCAAGGCCGATATCAAGACCTACAATTCCCCCCTGCTTGGAAAACTTCACCAGCAGTAAGCCTCTGGAGCCGCCTTCGGGCGGCTCTTTTCGTGTGTTGAGGCCATGTTAGGGGGAGCTTGTGAGAGAAGTCATTATTATGCAGACTCTCTTGACATTATTTTGATTTATGAAGTAGAGTGAATATGCTCATGCCTCTAATAGGATGAGTTTGGTTTTGAGTATCGACCAGGAGGAGGTCCCCCCTATGAAAAAGCTGCTGACGATCGGCTCCGCCGCTCTTCTTGTCGCCGCTTTGGCTCTGCCGGCAGCCGCCGCGCAGTTTGCACATATCCCCGCCGGCCCCATCAAGATGGACCGTACGGAGAAGCCCGTTTACTTTGACCACAACATCCACACCACTGCGGACTGTACGGCTTGCCATACCAAGATGCCTGCCCACTTCCCCCCGCTGACCGTGGACTACGACAAGCAGTGCGCCGTGTGCCATCACAAGGTCGCCGGTACTACTCCCAAGTTCAAGTGCGGTACTGCTGGCTGCCATGATCCTGAAGATATGCATGTCGAGAACGCCTACTTCAAGATCGTTCACGACCGCAAGATCTTCGGCCGCGGCCATGTGGCCGACTCCTGCCTCGGCTGCCATACCGAAGTTATCAAGACCCGCCCCGAAAAGAAGCAGGCCCTCACCGGCTGTTCCGGTTCTGCCTGCCATCCTAAGGCCGAATAAGTCTGGAATGCCTGCTCCGCCCCTTTCAGCGGGGCAGGCTCCTTCCAGAACAAGGTCCTGAGACGATGCCTCCCTTCCGGGAGGTTTTTTTTGGCCCTTCGCCGTCTTGCCTTTTGTCGACAGTCGTATATCTTGGTGTCACATCACGTCAGCGCAGAGAGGGCCGTATGGAAGAAAGAGCTGTTTCCCCCGCTCATGAGGAAGAAGTCGTCGAGCTTCTCGATATCGTGCAGTCTGCCGAAGCCGCAGAAGGCGCAGTGGACGAAGGCGGTGAGGTCGTCGAACTCGCCCCTGAAGACATCGAAGCCTTTGCCGACGGCGAGGAAGAGCCCCTCATGCTCGTCGATGTGCTTTCCCGTGGCGACGGGGCGGAGCAGGGCGAAGCTCTTCCGCTCGACAGGCTCGTCCTGCCCGGCAACGTCGAAGAGCCCTGTGGAACGGGCGACGCCCCGCAGGCTCAGGAAGCCCCCGCCCCCGAAGAAGTTCCTTCCTTTGTGGAAGAGGCCGCCTTCGAACGCTTTGCCGCCGAGCTCGACGAGCGTTTCCTCGCCATCGAGGAACGCCAGCAGGCGGAAGCGCAGGCTTTGGAACAGGCTCTTGACGGGCTTCGCTCCGTGCAGGAAGGCGAGGGCAGGGCGCTCCACGAACGCCTTTCCGCTCTCCAGCAGGCTTTCTCCGCCGAAATGCTGGCCCTGCGCGCCGAATTTGCGCCCTCGGAAGAAGGGGGCGCGGAGGTTCAGGCTCTGGCCCAGCGCCTTGACGCCCTCGGGGAAAGGCTCGGGGCCGAAATGCAGGCCCTTCAGGCCTCCCTCGCTTCCTCCCTTGCTTCTGTAGAAGAGCGCCTCGCCGTCCTCGACGTGGAGAATGCCGAGCTCAGAAAGGCGCTTTCCGAGAGCCCTTCCGCCCTTCTTGCCGATTCTTCCCTGCACATGGCACTTGAAGAGATGGTGGGGCGTATGATAGAAGCCCGCATGGCGGCTCTTTCGGATACCGGTGTGCAGGAAAGCGCCCCCGCCGAAGAAGCGGCCCCTGCGGCTTCGGCCGAGGCTCTTGAAGCCCTTGCCGGGCAGATGAAGAGTTTGGAAGAGCGTGTGGAACGCTGGGAGCAGCGTTGTGAACAGGAAGCCTCCCTTGCGGCCGCGCGCGTCATCCGCGAAGAGATAGCCGCTATGCGTGCCGGTGCCGCCCGCATGGCGCACTGATGCCGAACCCTGCGGTTCGGGCGCTGAAAGGCGCATAAGGCCCACTATCGTGCGCGGGCGAGGCCCGCGTCGAAAACCATCTGGAGTTTTCGTCCATGAGTTCCTTTGTGACTGGTCAGATCATCGAAGCCCGCTGTTCCCGCTGCCGCGACGTGACTGGCCATGTGGTGATGGCCTGCCTCGACGGTATGCCCATCAAAGTTGAATGTCGCGCCTGCGGCAGTGTGCATAAGTACACGGCTCCCGGTGCCGCCCCCCGCCAGAAGGCAGAGACCACGGTGCGCGTGAAGGCCGGCCATGCCCGTGCCGCCGCCGTGGATGCCACGGTGAAGGCCGAAAAGGCCGTTGAGCGCATGGCGGAACGCGCCGCAGAGAAGAAGGCCGCCCCCCGCGTGACCAAGGCGGAGCAGGCTTCCCAGCGCAGGGCGGAAGAGAACGAACAGCGCTGGGGGCAGGCAATGGCGGTCATCACCTCCGCCCCTGTTCCGTACAATATGAACGGCAGCTTCCCGGTGCGAAGCCTTGTGGAGCACCCTGTTTTCGGCACCGGCGTGGTGCTGGAACTGCTCCCGCCCGACAAGGTGGACATCCTTTTCCGCGAGGGAGTGAAGCGCCTGCGCTGCGTTTGCTGAATTTTGTGAGCAGAAACGCTATTTTTTGCTTGCATCCAAAGCTCAATCGGGCAACACTCTGTTCTGAAGACACTTCGTGGAGGAACCATGTTCGTCTTTGCGAATCTTGTGACAACGGTTGCCGGGCTTCTGAGCTTGGTTATCAACCTTTACATCTTTGTCATTATCGTGGCGGCTTTCCTTTCGTGGGTGAACCCCGACCCGTATAATGCCATAGTCCGTACGCTGAGGGCGCTTACCGAACCGGTGCTGTACCGGGTGCGCAGGCATCTGCCCTTCGTAATGGTCAACGGGATAGACCTTTCGCCCATCGTGGTGCTGGTCGCCCTTCAACTGTTGAACGGCGTCGTTGTGCAGTCCCTTATGCAGCTGGGGCTGAAACTCAGCGGCGTGTAGAATTTCTGAGGAGTCCGGCAAGGCCGGCTTTGAAGCAACCCCAAAAAAATGGAGTTTGTCCCATGGAAGAACGTGATCTCAAGATCATCGAGCAGTACGGCGAAACCGATCCTGAACTCAAGACCCTCTGGGAAGAACATATGCTTTACGAGCGCCAGCTCGCCAAGTTCGAAGAAAAGGCCTACCTCACTCCTGCTGAGGAAGTGGAAATGAAGACCCTCAAGAAGCAGAAGCTGGACGGCAAGACCAAGCTTGCCGCCGCTCTCGACAAGTACAAGAAGTAAGGCGCATCCGCCCTGCCGTTTTCGGGCGGCAGGGCGTTTTTTCTTGTGAAGCCCCGGCGGCTCCGTCCAGAAGGGCGGGGCGGAAGCCGAGGCCTCTTTTTCGTGCCTGCGCTTCCTGCCGCCCCCTTCTGGCCGGGCGGCCGGAGAAGAAGAATCTTTCACCATAAGGTGCTCCCACAATGGCGAATGTCCGCTCCTCCTATACCGACAGCGTGAATTTCTACGGGCTGGAAGACCCCCGCGAACTCGTGGCCCGCTTCGGCTCTCCGCTCTATGTTTACAACGAGAACATCCTGCGTTCCTGCTGCCGCGACCTTACCGGCCTTTCTTCGCATCCCGGCTTCAGGGTGAACTATTCCGCCAAGGCCAACACCAATCCTTCCCTGCTCAGGATCATCCGCTCGGAAGGCTGTGTGGTGGACGCCATGAGCACCGGCGAACTCCATGTGAACAGGCTGGCAGGCTTCACCAAGGCCGAACTGACCTACGTGTGCAACAACGTGAGCGCCGAAGAGCTGAAGAACGCCGCTGAACACTGCGACGTGGTGAGCGTGGATTCCCTTGCCCAGCTCGAGCTTTTCGGCAAAGCCGTTCCCGGCGGGCGCGTCATGGTGCGCTTCAATCCCGGCATCGGCGCAGGCCACAGCGACAAGGTTGTCACCGGCGGCAAGAAGACCAAGTTCGGCGTTGACCCCGACATGCTTCCCGAAGTTCAGGCCATCGTGGCGAAGTACGGCCTTCAGTTCGTGGGCGTGAACCAGCATATCGGTTCGCTTTTCATGGAAGCCGGCCCCTACCTCGAGGCCGTGAAGGTGCTCCTCGCTATGGCCGAGAAGGTCATGGCGCTGGGCTATCCCCTCGAAGTCATCGACTTCGGCGGCGGCTTCGGCATGCCCTACCGCAAGTACGAGGGGCAGGCCCGCATGGATATGGCCGCCCTTGGCGAGGCCCTGCACGCCTGCCTGAGCGAATGGACGGCCAAGACCGGCTACGCCGGCCGCTTCTTCATCGAGCCCGGCCGCTACGTGGTGGCCGAATGCGGCCTTGTGCTCGGCACTGTGCACGCCACCAAGAACAACGGCCCCCATCTTTTCGCAGGCACGGATATCGGCTTCACGGTGCTGGCGCGCCCCATGCTGTACGATGCCTTCCACGATGTTGAGATCTACCGCGAGAACGGCCAGCCCGACGAAGAGCTGGTCGAGCAGACCATCGTGGGCAATATCTGCGAATCCGGCGACATCCTCGCCAAGGACCGCGCCCTTCCCCGCATCGAACAGGGCGACGTCATCGCCATGCTCGACGCCGGTGCGTACGGCTTTGTCATGGCCTCCACCTACAATCACCGCCTGCGCCCCGCCGAAGTGCTCATCGGTGCGGACGGCAGGGCCCGCCTCATCCGCCGCCGCGAAACGCTGGACGACCTGACCGCCACGCTCGTCCTTGAGTGATGCCGGGGAGTGATGCCGGGCCGCTTCAGGCCGCTTTTAACGACGAAAGCCGTGATCGCTCACGGCTTTTTGTCGTTGGAAGGACCCCGGACGTGAAGGGTGCTGGACACGCCCGGGGCGTAGCGTCATGGCAGGGCCATGGCGCGCCTGTGCGTTATACAGCTATTTTGTCGACATTGTAAAGCCCCTGAGCGAACTTTCCGGCATGGCGGCCTGTTTCCGCCTTGGAAAGGGGCGCGCTTCCTGTTATAGCAGAGGGGCTTCCGAAGCAGGAAGACTGCCATCCACGCACAAGGGCGAACCATGCCGAATCTCAGCCATCTCCATTTCCGCCTGCCGCACTGGTTCAGCGATGTGCCCTTCGGTACTATCTGGGGCCTTGTCTGGCCGCAGATGATGATGCTCCTGTGCACCATTGTCATCAATCTCACGGACATATGGGCCGCAGGCCAGCTTTCCGCCGATGTTCAGGCCGCCGTGGGCGTTTCGTTCCAGATTCAGGTCTTCCTGCTGGTGTTCGGCATATCGCTGGGGGCGGGAGGCATGGCGGCGGTGAGCCAGTCCATGGGCGCGGGCAGGCGATGGCGAGCGCAGAACTACGTGGGGCTGGCCCTGTCGAGCTGCATCCTGCTTTCCGCAGGCATAGCCGTGCTCATCAGCTTTTTCCAGAACGCCGTGCTGGCGCTTCTGCAAACGCCTGCGGAGCTCGTGCCTGCCACGAATTACATGGTGGATGTCATGCTCTTCGGCCTGCCCTTCGCCTGCGTGACGCAGGTGGCGGGAACGCTGTTCAGGGCGGCGCGGCAGGTCATCGAGCCTCTGCTCATCGTCATGGTCTCCTGCCTGCTCAACGTGGCGGGCGACCTCTGCTTCGGCCTCGGCTGGCTGGGCATGCCTGCCTTCGGCATGGGCGGCATTGCGTGGTCCACCTTTGCGTCCAGCCTTGTTTCCGCCGTGCTCAGTGTGGTTTTCCTCAAGAAGGGCGGCCTTATCGGCAGGCGCTTCGTGCCGCGCCTGCGCTGGCTGCGCATAGGCGCTCCCTACCTGTTCAAGGTGGCGCTCCCGGCCTGCGGCAACAGCATGCTCTGGCATGGGGGCTACCTTGTGATGTTCGGCATCACCGCCTCCCTGCCCGACGGCGTTTCCGCGCTGGCAGGCCTTACGGCGGGCAACCGCATCGAATCTCTGCTCTATATGCCTGCCAACGCCTTCATGGTCACGGCGTCCATCCTCGTGGGCAACGCCCTCGGCGCTGGGGACAGGGCGCTTGCCCGGCGCACGGGCCTTGCGCTCTTTTTCCTCTCGGGCCTCTCCATGAGCGCCGTTGCCGCCTGCATGTGGCCTTTCCTTCCTGATTTTGCACGTTTTTTTTCCGCAGAAGCCCCTGTACAGACGCAGATAGTGAATTATCTGTTCTTCAACGTGCTCGTCGTGCCGTTCACGGTGTCCGGCCTTGTGCTCCATGGCGTGATGAACGGCGCAGGCGCTACTGTCTATTCGCTTGTCGTGAACACCTCCTGCATCTGGCTGGTGCGCCTGCCTCTGGGCTGGGGCCTTGCCCACTATGTGTTCCACGATGCCTACGGCGTCTTCATGGCCATGTTCATTTCCATGGTCATCCAGACTTCCGCTATGGTGTGGGTCTTCTTCCGCAAGGACTGGGCGGGTTTCGCCCTCGGGGCCCACGCACACCGCAACCATAAGGAGAAGGCATGAACTTGCCTCAGGGGTATGTGCCCCTCACTCTGGAACACTGCGCGGAATACTGCCGCTTCCTTGCCCGTACGCCGCGCCCCACGGCCGACCTTACCTTCACCAATCTCTGGGGCTGGGCCGAATATTACGGCCTCGGGCTTTCCTTCCGCGGCGACCTGTGCTGGATCTGCCAGACCAAGCCCGGACTGCGCTTCTGGGCGCCCGTGGGCGACTGGGAGAACGCGGACTGGGAATCGCATCCCGAGATACGGCAGGGCGTGGAGCTCCTGCGCGTTCCGCACGAACTGGCCGACATCCTTGCCCAGCGCCTCGGCCCGCGCGTGACCATGCACGACGACCGCGACCAGTGGGAATACCTCTATGACCGTGACGAACTGGCCACGCTCCCGGGCGCGAAGTTCCACAAGAAGAAGACGCACGTCAACGGCTTCCACAAGCGCTACGGCGAAGATTACCGCCGCCTCGACGACCCGCAGAACCATGAGGGCATCGAACACGTCCTTGAACTGCAGGAAAAGTGGTGCCAGTGGCGCGACTGCGAGAACAGCCCCTCGCTCATGGCCGAGAACGACGCCATCTTCCGCGTCATCGGAAGCTGGGACCGCCTGCCCAACCTCTGCGGCGGCGCGCTGTACGTGGACGGCGAGATAGGCGCGTTCTCCGTGGGCGAAAGGGTAGGGGACATGATGGTGGTGCACTTCGAAAAGGTGCAGGCCGACCTGAAGGGCGTCTATCAGGCCATCAACCATTCCTTTGTGAACCATTCCGCCGGGGGCGTCAGGCTCGTCAACCGCGAGCAGGACATGGGGGAACTCGGCCTGCGTCAGGCCAAGGAGACCTATAATCCGGTCGGCTTCCTCAAAAAATGCCGACTTGTCATAGCTGGCGATGAGGATTAGTATAGCTCGGCTGTCTGAGTAAGGCGGCCTTTCCATCGACATAAAACCGTTCACATAAACGCACTCAGGTGTCTGCAATGAAAAAGATCGTCACGCGATTCGCCCCCAGCCCCACCGGCCATCTCCATATCGGCGGCGGCCGTACCGCCATTTTCTGCTGGCTTCTTGCCCGCCACTTCGGCGGTGAGTTCCGCCTGCGCATCGAAGATACCGACGCTACCCGCTCCCGCCAGGAATACACCGATTCCATCCTCGCTTCCATGAAGTGGCTCGGCCTCGACTGGGACGGCGAACTTACCTACCAGAGCAAGCGCCTCGACATCTATAACGCCTATATCGACCGCCTGCTCGAGACCGGCCACGCCTACTGGTGCGACTGCTCCCCCGAAGAAGTGGAAGCCATGCGCGAAGAAGCCCGCGCCAAGGGCGAAAAGCCCCGCTACAACGGCAAGTGCCGTGAACGCGGCCTTACCGCCGGCCCCGGCCGCGTGGTGCGCCTGCGCGTGCCGGACGAAGGCCGCATCGTGTTCGACGATATGGTGAAGGGCCCCATCGCCGTGGACGTTTCCGAACTCGACGACATGATCCTGCGCCGTACCGACGGTATGCCCACCTACAACATGGCCGTGGTGGTGGACGACCATGACATGGGCGTGACCCATGTGGTGCGCGGCGACGACCACGTTTCCAACACCCCCAAGCAGATCCTGCTGTATCAGGCCCTCGGCTTCGACGTGCCTACCTTCGGCCATGTGCCCATGATCTGCGGCCCCGACCATCAGAAGCTTTCCAAGCGCCACGGTGCGCGCGCCGTCATCGAATACGAGCAGGACGGCCTTCTGCCCCAGGCTCTGGTGAACTACCTCGTGCGCCTCGGCTGGTCCCACGGCGACCAGGAGATCTTCTCCCTCAAGGAGCTGGTGGAATTCTTCGACGGCAAGAACCTCAACACCTCCCCCGCCGCCTTCGACCCCGAAAAGCTCAAGTGGCTCAACGCCTACTACCTGCGCAACACTCCGCACGACGAGCTTGCCGCTCTGGTGGCCCCCTTCCTTGCCAAGCTCGGCTATGACGTGCCTGCCGAAAAGCTCGTGGGCCTGCTGCCCATGTACGTGGAGCGCGCCGCCGACCTCAACGCCCTTGCCCAGTTCCTGACCATCTACTTCAAGCCCGCCGCCGAGATAGAGATCGAGGAAAAGGCCATGAAGGCCCTGAACGAAGACGGCAAGCACCAGCTTTCCGTGCTTCACGGCCTCATCGCCGAACTGCCCGAATTCACTGCCGAAGCGCTCGATACGCTCCTGCACGACTACGTGGCCAAGGGCGGCCTGAAGTTCAAGCAGGTTGGCCCGCCCCTGCGTTCCGCCCTTACCGGCCTTGCCGGCGGCCCCTCCGTCCATGACGTGATGGCCGCTCTGGGCCGTGAAGAAAGCCTTGCCCGCATCAAGCGCGCCGCCGAGTAGCTCCGAGATTTTCCGCCTTATCCGCATCCGCCCCTGCCCAAGCTCTGGACAAGGGCGGATACCGACTTAAATCAAGTTGGTCATCACCAGCTATAAAGGGAGTCCCCATGCAGCTCTATAATACCATGACCCGCCGCAAGGAGAACTTTGAACCCATACGCCCCGGCAAGGTCGGCATGTATGCCTGCGGCATCACCGCCTACGACCTCAGCCATATCGGCCATGCCCGTTCTGCCGTGGTATTCGACGTGCTTACCCGCTACCTGCGCCATATCGGCTACGACGTGACCTTCGTGCGCAACTTCACCGACGTGGACGACAAGATCATCAACCGCGCCAATAAGGAAGGCAAGACCAGCACCGAGATAGCCGAGACCTATATCGCCGCCTTCCATGAAGACATGGACCGCCTCAATGTGCGCCGTGCCGACATCGAACCCCGCGCCACCGAATATATCCTGCAGATGCAGGAACTTGTGGAACGCCTTATCGAAAAGGGCCACGCCTATGCCGTTCCTTCCGGCGACGTGTATTTCCGTGTGCGCTCCTTCAAGGACTACGGCAAGCTTTCCGGCCGCGACGTGGACGATATGCGTTCCGGCGCCCGTATCGCCATCGGCGAGGAGAAGGAAGACCCGCTGGACTTCGCCCTGTGGAAGTCCGCCAAGCCCGGCGAACCCTTCTGGGAAAGCCCCTGGGGCAAGGGCCGCCCCGGCTGGCACCTCGAATGCTCTGCCATGAGCGAGAAGAACCTTGAACTTCCCCTCGACATCCACGGCGGCGGGCAGGACCTCATCTTCCCCCACCATGAGAACGAGATAGCCCAGAGCGAGGCCGCCACCGGCATGGAACTGGGCAAGTACTGGGTGCACAACGGCTTCGTTCAGATCAATTCCGAAAAGATGTCCAAGTCGCTGAACAACTTCAAGACCATCCGCGACATCCTCGAATTCCGCCAGCCCGAGACCCTGCGCTTCTTCCTGCTGGGCAAGCATTACCGCAGCCCCATCGACTTCAGCTTCGACGCGCTGGACGATTCTGAACGCGCCCTGAAGCGCGTGTACGAATGCCTGCGCGACGTGAAGGCCGCCAGCCAGCGCGCCTCGTGGAAGAACGGCGACGCTCCTGCCGCCGTGCTCGAGGAATTCGAAGGCTTCGAAAAGGGCTTCCGCGAAGCTATGGACGACGACCTGAACACCGCCGGCGCCCTTGGCCACGTGTTCGGCATGGTGCGCCTGATGAACCGCCTGCTCGAAGACAAGGCCGTGCGCAACAAGGAAGGCTTCCGCCAGCTCATCGAACGCTTCTTCGCTCTGGCCGATGCCTGGTCCGACGTGCTGGGCGTGTTCGGGGAAGAACCTTCTGCCTTCCTCGAAGGCCTGCGCGATATCCGCGCCCTGCGCTCCGGCATCGACATGGACAAGGTGAACGCGCTTCTGGCCGAACGCGCCGAAGCCCGCGCCGCCAAGGACTTCGCCCGTTCCGACGCCGCCCGCGACGCCCTTGCCGCTATGGGCGTGGAAGTGCGCGATACGCCTTCCGGCGCAGTGTGGGATATCGCCTGAACCCTTTCGCCTGACCCCTCGGAGGACGAATGAAGCTTCTGCGCTCCATCGCCGCTTTGCTCTGCATGCTGGGCATACTCCTTGCCCCGGTGCAGTCGCAGGCCTTCCTTTTCGGCAAATTCGGCCTGAAGGAAGAGATGGAGATGGGGCGCGAGCTTGAAGTGCTCATGCGTTCCACGCTTCCCATCGTGGAAGACCCCGAGATACGGAACTACGTGCAGGGCATCGTTGACCGCATTGTGAAAACACTGCCGCCCCAGCCGTACAAGTTCCCCGCCAACGTCGTCCTGCACAAGTCGCTCAATGCCTTTGCCGCGCCCGGCGGCTTCGTGTTCGTGTTTTCAGGGCTCATCATGAACCTGAAGCACGAATCGGAGCTGGCGGGCGTGCTTTCGCATGAAATAGCCCATGTCACGCAGCGGCATATCGCCGGGCGCATCGAACGCGGCCGGGTGATATCCCTCGGCTCCCTTGTGGGCATGCTGGCCGGTGTGGCCGCGGGCATGGCAGGCGGCGGCTCCGCAGGCGGGGCGGCCATCGTGGGCACTATGGCCGCAGGCACGGCCGCAACGCTCAACTACAGCCGCATCGACGAAAGCGATGCCGACCGCTTCGGCCTGCAATATCTGGTGAAGGCGGGCTACAACCCCAAGGGCCTGTGCTCCGCCTTCGAGATCATGCGCTCGCAGAGCTGGGGCAGGGCTGGCAGTATCCCGGCCTACCTCACCACGCACCCGGATATGGACCTGCGCATCACCCAGATGCGTGCTTCCATGCAGGCCATGCCCAAGAGCCTGCTCGAGAGGAAAGAGGACGACAGGCAGTTCTTCCGTGTGCAGACCCTTCTTCTGGCCCGCCACGGCGACCCGGACCACGCCAGCCGCATCTTCGACGAGCGCGGCGACAGGAACGCGGTCAACCTGCTGGGCAAGGCCATGCTGGCCTCGCGCCAGAACCGCGTGGGCGATGCGGAACGCTATTTCGCCAAGGCGCTGGCACTAGCCCCGAAGGACGAGCTCATCCTGCGCGAAGCGGGCATTTTCGAATACGAGAAAGGCGACCTGAGCAAGGGGCGGCGCTACCTTGAGCAGGCCCTCAGGATAGCTCCGCGCGACTATTACGCCTCGTTCTTCTATGCCCGTCTGCTCGACGAGGCAGGCGACAGCGCAGGGGCGCAGAAGCAGTACCGGGAAGTGCTCCGCCATGTGCCGGACGACAGCGAGGTGCATTTCTACTACGGGCGTTCCCTCGGCAATAGCAGGAAGCTCTGCGAAGGCTATGTGCATCTGGCCTATGCCGAGCTGTACGGCAACAATACCAGAAAGGCGGCAAGCTGGCTTGAACGCGCCAAGGCCGCCGCTAAGACAGACGATGACAGGGCCGCCGTCAAAGCCTTCGAGAAGAAGGCCAAGGAACGCGCCGCCATCATAAAGAAGGCCCGCTAGGGCAGGAGAAAGCATGGAACTTCGCGGAACGACCATCCTTGCGGTGCGCAAGGAGAACGGCGTTGCCATCGGCGGCGACGGTCAGGTTACGATGGGGCAGAGCATGGTGATGAAGCATACGGCCCGCAAGGTGCGCAGGCTGTATCGCGGTCAGGTGGTGGCCGGTTTCGCCGGTGCTACTGCCGACGCCTTCACCCTGTTCGAACGCTTCGAAGCCAAGCTTGAGGAATCGGGAGGCAACCTGCTTCGCGCCGCTGTGGAAATGGCCAAGGACTGGCGTCAGGACAAGTTCCTGCGCAAGCTCGAGGCCCTGCTCATCGTGGCCGACAAGGAACGCACGCTCATCCTCACCGGCACGGGCGATGTCATCGAGCCCGACGACGGCGTGGCGGCCATCGGTTCCGGCGGGGCCTACGCCCTTGCCGCGGCCCGTGCGCTCTCCAAGCATACCGACATGGGCGCGGCCGACATCGTGCGCGAGGCTATGGCCATTGCCGCCGACATCTGCGTCTTCACGAACTCCCACCTTACGCTCGAAGTCATCGAGAAATAGGCCCGGCTTTCCTACGTAAAAAGCGGTGCGCTCCTCATCACGGGGAACGCACCGCTTCTGTTTTTGCGGCGTCAGGTTCAGCGCTTCATCAGTGCGCCGAGTTCTTCCACGCTGTCCACTATCCACGCGGCTCCGGCCTCGACGATATCTTCCCGTTTGCCGAAGCCGTAGGTCACGGCCACGGTGGGGAAGCCCAGCTCCTTCGCGCCGAGGATGTCGTACTTGGTGTCGCCTACCATGACGGCGGGGATGTTCGCATCAAGGCCCAGCTTGCGCAGGGCGTAGCGTATCACGTCGCTCTTGTGCACGCGGGTCTCGCAGGGGTCGCCCCCGGCGATGAAGGTGAAGGAGGAGGCCATGCCGAAGCGCTCGAGTATCTGCATGGCGAAGATCTCGGGCTTGGACGTGGCAAGGACCAGCCTGCGGCCCTCGGCCTTCCAGCCCGCCAGAAGCTCGCGCATGCCGGGGTAGGGCGTGTTCTCGTAAAGGCCCTTGGGCGCGTAGTAGTCCTGAAAGACCTCGATGGCCTTCTGGGACTGTTCGCGGCTGAAGCCGTAATGCTTGGCAAAGGAGACGTACAGGGGCGGCCCTATGAAGTCGCCCAGCTTTTCGCGGTCGCTTTCGTGGATGCCGAAGTATTCCAGCGCCTGAAGGGTGGCGTTGATGATGCCGAGGGAAGGGTCGGTGAGCGTGCCGTCAAGGTCGAGGAAGATGTACTCGGCGTCGCGGGGGTGCTGAAGGCTGTTCATAGGCGTCGGCTTCCGGTGATGACAAAGTAGAGGGCCAGGATGATACCGAGGCAGATGCCTATCTTGGTGGCGTCGATAGGCTCCCCGGTGACGAGATAGCCGAGTATCATGCCGACCACGGGGTTCACGTAGTCGTAGGAAATGGCAACGGCCGTGCTCGTATGCTCCAGCAGCCAGAAGTAGCAGGCGTAGGCCGTGATGCCGCCGAAGAAAATGAGCACGAGTACCGAGACCCATCCCAACATCGGAACGGCCTGCACGTCAAGCCTTTCTCCCCTCAAAAGACTGATGAGGAGCAGTTCCGCGCCGCCCGCCATGAGCATGAGCGAGGTGCTTTGCAGGACGGAGAGGCGGCTTTCGTGCGCGTGGGCCTTGGCGAAGAGCGAACCCGCCACCCAGCCGCTGATGTTGAGCGCAAGGCAGAGCATGCCGAAGGCCGAACCCATGCCCACAGAGCCCTGCCGGAAGCCCAGCAGGACAACACAGCCCGTGCCGAGCAGAAGGCCGAAGGCCTGCTTCCGCGTGGGCTTGTTCTCCTTCAGGAAGAGCCACCCGGCAATGACCATCCACAGGGGTATGGAACCCATGATGATGGCAACCGTGCCCGAAGGGATGTACTGCTGGCCCACCGTCATGAGCCCGGCGCTGAGGACCGACATGAAAAAGGCGGTGATGCAGGCGAACTTCACGTCCTGCCTTGTGGGCACGGCCCTGCGGCCCAGAAGCCAGAGCGCCGAGAACAGGATGAGCCCGGCACAGCCGAGGCGTGTTGCCGTGAGCAGGAAAGGGGGGATGGAGCGCAGGGCCAGCTCGATGAAGAGATAGCAGGAACCCCATGACGCACAGACCAGAACAAGGCAGACGAGTATCATCCAGCCTTTACGATTGGACAGGGTGGGCATAACGCACCTCTAGTTGGAATCAAGGCTGATGTAGCGCAATGACGAAAAAAGGCAAGCCGTTTTCACAGCCTGCCTTGGTATGGCGATGCGTTTTTCTGCCTACGATGCCAGCCACGCCACCAGCGACCAGCAGCAGAACCACGAAAGTATCTGCAAGAAGAGCGGGTTGAGGGGGCGGCCCTGCACGGCAAGCTGGATATTGATGAGGAAGGTGACGACGCGAGCGATTCCGGCAAAGACAAGGAAGCCGATGCAGGCCAGCAGGCCGAACTGAAGCCCCATGGCAAAGGCCAGAGCCAGCGTTATCAGCCCCATCTGGCAGGAGGGGAGCATCTGGCTTGCGCCGGTGCTGGTGAAGACCACATGACGGTGATAGAAGCCGCCCTGACCTTCCTGCTGTTCATGGTACTGCTGTTGCTGACGCGTCTGCGGAGAATCGACGAGTTCGGCGTCGATGACTTCACGGGCGTGGATGACAGGCTGGCCGCACTTGGGGCAGGAGCGGCTGTCGTCGGGGATGCTGGCATGGCAGTTGGGGCAGTTCATCGTAGTTCCTTGCTGAGGTTGTCTGACTTTTTCTTAATCTAACCATCCCTCTGGATTTGGCAAGAAAAAAGACAGGCCGTGCCGTGAAGGCGCAGGCCTGCCTGAAGGGGCTACAGTATGCCCGAAAGGTCGGTCATGCCGTGTGCCGTGATGCGCGAAGGCCCGCCCACCCACACGTCCCAGCCAGCCGCCCCGCGTTCCATGCGCACGGAAAGGGGCGTGCCGCTGGGCTGGACGATGCTGAAGCAGGTCGCGCCGCCCTTCGCGTGTTCGGCAAGGGCGCAGGCCAGTGTTCCCGAACCGCAGGCGCTCTCGAAGCAGAGGCTGGCGGTCTCGCGCACCCAGACCACGGGGGAGAGTGAAAGGCAAGGCACGGAAGCTACGGCGTCGGCAGGGGAGCCTCCCAGCCAGAGGTGGCCCACGGCTTCCTCTTCGAGGAGCTGGAGGCCGTGCCGCTGTTCCGCACAGAAGCGTTCCAGCTCCGTGCGGGCCGGGGATTCGCCGTACTGCACGATATGCGTGATGCCCGGCACGCGCACGAGGCAGAGCCTGTCAGAAAGAGGCTCCGGCGCGGGAAGCTCTTCAAAATGCAGGCAGGCTTCCACAAAGGGCAGGGCGCTTTCACCATGCGTGACGCGCACCTCCACCGGGCCGTCCGCGCCAGAGACTTCCACAAGGCCGGAGCTGGCCTCGCCTTCGCGGCCCAGCAGGCCGAGGGAATCCAGCACCGAGGCAAAGGCGCGCGTGGCGTTCAGGCAGAATTCCCCGCCCATCATGTCGAGGCGCGGCCTGCCTTCAAGGCGCACATAGCCCACCTGTTCGCCGCCGATATGCTGGCTGTCCATGATGGCGCTGGCCACGGCGGCGCGGCGTTCTGCGGGAACGTCTTCCGCACGGAGGAGTATGGTAGGGTTGCCGCCGGGAGTGACCTTCCAGAATTCATGCATGGCTTGCCTCACGGAAAAAAGGCCGCGAGCGGATGACGCAGGCGGCCTGTAATGGTAGGTTCAACGGCTTAGTGGCAGCTTCCGCCGCAGGTGCCGGTCCCGCAGTGGGAACAGCCGCAGCCGCCGGAGCTGGGGAAGGGGATCTCGGGGGTCACGACGAAGCCCATAGGGCCGGCATCCACGGTAACGCCGCCCACGGTTTCCCACAGCTGCTTCACACAGCAGAAGGTGAAGCCGTCCTGCTCCACAACGAAGTCCTGTTCGTTGGGCTCGTCGAGGGCAAGGCCGATGCGGGGGCCGCTGCATCCGCCGGGGGCGAGATACATACGGATGGCTTCCTTTTTCTTATCGGCGAAGAAGGCGTCCAGTTCGGTGCGGGCGCTTTCGGTAAGTACGAACATACTATTCTCCTTGGAGTATAAAAAAGGGGAGGTAAGCCCTCCCCATATATTCAGCCGTAAACGGAATCAATGCCCGCCGCAGGAGCTGCCGCAGGAACCGCAGCTGCCGCCGCCAAGGGGCAGTTCAGGCTCGACGAGGAAGCCCATGTAGCTCACGTCGATCTTAACGCCGCCAACGCGCTCCAGAAGGGAGTTTTCGAGGCAGAAGGTGAAACCGTTGACTTCGAAGGCCTTGTCGTTTTCAGTAGGCTCATCCAGAGCCAGTGCGAGACGCGGGCCGCTTCAGCCGCCGGGGGCCAGATAGATGCGGATGCCGGACTTGGGCTTATCGGAGAAGAAAGCCTCAAGTTCTGCACGGGCAGAATCGGAAAGATGGATCATAGCATTCTCCATGTTGTTTGCGTTTGGCTATAGATAGGAACGCTTCGCCGCTTTGTCAAGGCAAGGGCGTCAAATAATATGCGGAAGGGGAAGGCTAGTTCCCGAGGGCGGCGTTCAGCCTTTCGAAGCCGAGCTCAAGGTCGCGCCGCAGGTCGTCCACGTCTTCAAGGCCGATGGCGTAGCGCACGAGGGAGCAGTTGTCCTCGTTCCATACCGGGCCCTTGCGGCCGAAGGCCGTGCGTTCGGGGTGGCACAGCTCCACAAGGCTGTCGTAGCCGCCCCAGCTTGCGCCGATGCTGAACATCTCGTAGCCGTCCAGCATGGCGGAAAGGGCCTTGCGCGGCGTTTTTTCCAGCACGATGGAAAAGAGCGCGCCCGCGCCCGTGAAGTCGCGCTTCCACAGTTCGTACCCGGGGTCGCTTTCCAGCGGGGGGTAGAGCACGTCCTTCACTTCGGGGCGGCCCTTCAGCCAGCGGGCCAGCTCGAGGGCGTTTTTCTGCTGGGCTTCCATGCGCACGCGCATGGTGCGCAGGCCGCGCAGGGCCATGAAGCAGTCGTCGGCCGAGGCTATCTCGCCCATCTGCACGCAGAAGCCGCGCATCTGCTTGTAAAGCTCGTGCGTGCGCGCCGTGATGACGCCGAGCACAAGGTCGG
This sequence comes from Mailhella sp., assembly GCA_017408905.1. Taxonomy (GTDB): domain Bacteria; phylum Desulfobacterota; class Desulfovibrionia; order Desulfovibrionales; family Desulfovibrionaceae; genus Mailhella. Next base: position 50,102 of record JAFQTU010000010.1, read on the forward strand.
AATGGCCGCCGATGAACTTGGTGGCGGCTTCCACGCAGATGTCCACGCCGTGGGTCAGGGGCTTGAAGTACAGCGGCCCGGCCCACGTATTGTCCATGACCACCACCACGCCGCGCTCGTGGGCGGCCTTGGCTATGGCGGGGATGTCCTGCATCTCAAAGGTCAGGGAGCCGGGGGCTTCGGTATAGACCACGCGGGTATTGGCCTTGATGAGCACCGCGATGTCGGCGCCGATGCGCGGGTCGTAGAAGGTGGTCTCCACACCGAAGCGGCGCAGAATGGTATCGCAGAACATACGCTGGGGGCCGTACACCGAGTCGGGCATGAGCACATGGTCGCCCGCGCCCACGAAGCAGAGTATGGACTGCACGCAGGCCGAAAGCCCGGAGCTCGTGACCATAGAGCCCGCGCCCTGTTCGAGCTGGTTCACCGCATCGCAGAGGGCGAAGGCGTTTTCCGTGCCAAGCGCGCCGTAGCAGACGTTCTTGAACATATTGTCGCCGCGCTCGTTGGCCTCGTACTCGTTCAGCGTGGGGGAAACGATGGTGGAGGCGCGGTGCACGGGCATGTTCACCGGGGCACCCACGCGCATGGGGGCGCGCCCGGCATGGGCCAGTATGGTGTTTTCCTTCATGTTCTCGACCTTAGTTGGCGGCCTTGGGCGGCATGATGAGGGGCATGGCGGCTCTCGGGGCAGGGGCGGCTTCGGGCTTGGCCGGGGGCATGATGAGAGGCATGGCGGGGGCCGTGGGCGTGCCGCTGGTATCGTCGCTGGGGATGGCGTTCATGGCGGGCATGGCAGGCACGCCGCCCTTGCCGCCCATAGCCTTCATCATGGAACCCATATCGGGCTTCTGGGCCGCGCCGCCGTGGCCGGAGGAGAAGGCCTTCCATTCTTCAAGGCTGATGCCGCCGTCGGCATCCTTGTCGATCATCTTGAAGGCGTTCTCGTTGAGGTTGGGGCGGGCGGCGTGGAATTCTTCCCACGCGACTTTGCCGTCCTTGGAGCTGTCCATGGCGGCGAAGCGTTCGGCAGGGTCGGTGGTGCGCACGGTCTTGTTGCCGGGCATGGCAAAGGCAGGGGAGGCCGCAAGGGCGGATATGGCAAGGAAGAGGGCGGCGGCCCTCCAGCGGGCATAGGTCATGGTTCACCTCGTTTGTGTTTGAACCCGTACCATGCCACGAGCGCCGCCTCTCTGCAAGCGGCCCGGCGCACAGAAGTCTTGCCCTTTCTATCATTCTGTTACAATATCGCCGCAAACATGAAAGAAAGGAAGGCCGATGATACGCCCCTTCACGGAAAGCGATACCGAGGATGTCGTCCGGCTCTGGCTGGAATCGGCAAGAAGCTCACACTCGTTTCTTCCGCCCTCGTTCTGGAACAGTGCGGAGAACGATATCCGCACCCTGTACCTGCCCATGAGCGACGAGATAGTCCTGCATATCGATGACGCGAGCGGCAAGGTCGATGCCGTGCTGGCCTTTGCGTCGTCCTACCTCGGGGCATTGCTCGTCGCCCCGCAGGCGCAGGGCAGGGGGCTTGGCTCGCGTATGCTCCGCATAGCGCGGCGCATGCACCCCGACCTTACGCTTACCGTCTATAAGGACAACGCCCGCGCTGTGGCCTTCTACGAAAGGCAGGGCCTCGCCGTTCTGGAAGAGCGCGTGGAAAGCAGCACGGGCTGTGCCGAATTCATCATGGGCTTTCCGCAGGCCTGATAAAAGTTAAAGCAGAGGTTTAAGGTTTATCCTATGGAATACCGCATAGATAAGAAGGAGCAGGGGCATTGCCGCCTGGAATGCGCCTTTTCCGAAGCCGACGTGCAGGCCGCATGGAAGAAGGCGGGCATACGCTTCGGCTCTTCCGTGGCCATACCCGGTTTCCGCAAGGGCAAAGTGCCGCTTGCCGTGCTTGAAAAGCAGTTCGGCCAGCAGATGGCGGATTTCGCCACGGACAAGCTGGTGGCCCGCGCTGTGGAACATGCCCTCGCCCGGGAAGGCCTCCAGCCCGTTTCCGGCCTCGATTACGAAGGCGGCCTTGCCGAACGCGGCAAGGCGTTCAGCTTCAGCATGGATTTCTGCGTCCTGCCCGAAGGGGACTGCCCCGACCTTGCCTCGCTCCCCCTCGAACTCGGGGACGCCGTGGCTGACCCGGTGCAGGAAGAGCTTTTCCTGCGCGAGATGCTGGCCCGAGGCGCGAACAAGGTGCAGGTGACGGAAGGAACGCCGCAGGACGGCGACATCATAAGCGCCGATGTCATCGGGCGGGTGGACGGCCGCGTCGTGCCCGGGCTGGACGGCCCCTGCCGTATGCGCCTCATGCCGCCAGTGGAAGGCGAGAAAGCGCCCGACCTCGACCCCATCGTGCGCGGCCTGCGCATCGGGGAAACGGGCGTCGGCTCCACCCCCTGCCCGGACAATTATCCCGACCCGGCCCTGCGCGGGCGCACCATCGAGCTTTCGGCCACCCTGCGCAGTATCGAGCGCGAGGAACTGCCCGAACTCTGCGATGCCACGGCCCGCAAGCTCGGCTTCCGCAATGTGGAAGCCATGAAGTTCCGCGCCCGTGAGCAGGCCCTCGACATGGACCGCCTGCACAGGCGTTCGCAGGCCATGCAGCAGATACAGAACATGCTGGGCGCATGGCAGGGCTTCGACGCGCCTGAACTCATGGTGAAGCAGTGCCAGCGCGACCTGCTCCGCCGCTCCACGCAGTATCTCCAGCGCCAGCAGGACAGCGGCCCGGAATTCGTGGAATCCATGGCGCGTATGCGTGCCGAAGCCGCCATAGCCGCCGTGGCCCGCGCCCGCGCCCGTGCCCTTCTTCTGATGTGGGCGCGGCAGAACGGCGTGGAGCTTCCGAAGAACGAGCTGGACGCCGTGCTCCGCGGCCGCGCCGCCCGCCAGAACAAGCACCCCGACGATTATCTCCTCAGCGTGGCCCGGAGCGGCGAAGCCTTCGAGATACGCACCGCCATGCATGAGGAAAAAGCCCTGTACGCGCTTTTCGACGCCATCAAGGCCAGACGTTCCGCCGAATAAGGAGAAAACATGGAATACCGTCTCGATAAAGTTTCTTCCACTGCCGTTTCCGTGTCGGTGGACTGCACGGCCGAAGAAGTGGGCAAGGCCTTCGACAAGGCCGCCAAGGCCATCGGCAAGGGCATGACCCTGCCGGGCTTCCGCAAGGACAAAGTTCCGGCCCACGTCATCAAGAGCCGCTTCGCCTCCCGCGTGGCCGCCGATGCCACGGAACTCCTGGCCGACGCCAACCTGCTCCTCATCCTCAAGAAGGAGAACGTGCGCCCGCTTTCCCCCTCGCAGTATCGCGGAACGCCTGCGGAAGAAGGCAAGCCCTTCTCCTTCACGGCCGGCTTCGACGTTCTGCCCGACATCGACCTGCCCGACCTTTCCACCCTTTCCGTGGTAGTGGGCGACCCCAAGCCCACGGAAGACGTGCTCAACGCCATGCTCGATCAGGCCCTGCGCCGTCTTGCCCAGTATGTGGACGTGACCGACCGCAAGCCGCAGGACAACGACCTGCTCACCGCCAACGTGCGCGGCAGTATCGACGGCAAGGCCCTTCCCGGCATGACGGCGGACAATTTCCGCCTTCAGCTCCTGCCCGTGAAGCCCGGTGCCAAGACGCCGGAAATGGACCCCATCGTCCGTGCGCTGAATGTGGGCGAAGAGGGCAGGGGAACCATGATCTGCCCCGACAACTATCCCGACCCCACCCTGCGCGGCCGCGAAGTCCTGCTTGAAGTCAAGCTCCTGCGCATCCAGCAGGAAGTGCTCCCCCCTGTGAACGACGAGAACGCCAAGCTCCTCGGCTTCAAGAGCTCGGACGAGCTCCAGCAGGAAGTGTGGCAGCAGGCCTTCACCGCCAACCTGCGCCAGATGCAGCGCGACGGCAAGCATACCCTTATGGAAGAACAGCTCGCCAAGCTCGACTTCCCCCTGCCCGAAAGCCTTGTCCAGCGCTTCTACCGCGAACACCAGCGCGACGCCGTGCGCTACCTGAAGTCCCAGCATGCCGATGAGGCCACCATCAAGGAGACCCTCGAACACATGGAAGCGGAATCCATGGAATTCGCCCGCAAGAAGGCCAAGGGCCACACCTTCCTTCTGGCCCTTGCCGACCGCGAAGGCATCGTGGTGACGGGCAAGGAAGCCGAGGCCGCCGTGCGCGCCATGACCAAGGGCACGGGCCAGAACTACGACGATATCCGCAAGACCGTGTGGGAAACCGGCATGATAAGCTCCATGCAGGAACGCATGATTGCCGACCGCGCCCTCGACCACCTGTACGCTTCGGCCCGCAAGATCATGGCGGAAGCGCCCGCCCTGCGCCCCTTTTCGGAGATAAAGCAAGGCTAGTTAGACGTTTCTAACTTGAGTGTTAAAAGGAAAAGCGGCGGGAAAGCTCCTGCCGCTTCTCTTTTGTCTGCATCAGTCCAGATACGGGGTGACATCCCGCCCCTTGGCCGAGACCCAGCGCTTCTGCCTTGGCGCTGTCTTCCGGCTGTCGAGGCCGGCCTTTTTCGCCTTCCGGGCCTGCTGTTTCTTGGCGGCGGTGCTCTTTTTCACCGTGCCGCGCTTCCCTTTTGCCGGGGCTTTGTCGAGATTTTCGATGGTCTTGGCAAGGGCAAGGATGGTGTGGGCGTATTTCAGCATCTTGTTGTAGCGCATGAGGGCGTTCACCTGCCCCTTGAGCGGCATGCCTGCGCGCCAGCCGTGCAGGCTGAGGTAGCGGCTGAGGCTGAGTATGGCGTCGGCAGGGGTGAAGAGGTCGATGACGCCGTCGCCGTTGCCGTCTTCCGCGAAGCGGCTGATATTGCTGGGCATGAATTGGCACATGCCGATAGCCCCGTAGGCCGAGCCGGGTATGCTGTGAGGGTCGATGCCGTTGGCCTCGCAGTAGGCGAGGAGGGCTTTCAGCTCCCTGTAGGCCCATTCCGATTTCTCGTCCATGCGCGCGCCCACCCAGTCCTGGCGCTGTTCCGCGCCCGGGATGCCGTCCACGTAGCCCAGCACGTTCTCCACCGGGAATTTGCTGGACATGCTCGCCAGCGTGTAGAAGGCGTTTTCGCGCCCCGTGAGCTTGCCGAGGCGCGTTTCCACGAAGAGCAGGGCCGCCCCCACCGGGGCAGGAACGCCGTATTTCTTCTGCGCCAGCGCGAAGGCCTTGGAGTTAGACTTGATGAACTCCTGACAGAGGCGGGCGTTGACTTCGGTGACAACGCCCTTGAACCACGGGCCCGGAATGCCGAGCCTGTTCGCGGCCGGGGCTTTCTTCGCCGATTTCGGGGTAGGGCGGCTCATGAACCTGAGGGTATAAAGCTCCTTGATCTTGCTGCCCATAGGCCGCAGGGAAGGCGGGGTATCCATGCGGGAGAAGAGCTGGTCAAGGCGTTCTTTCTCGAAGCCGTCGCGCTGGAGGCGCTGGGTGAGGGCCAGCCACGAGTGATCGACCATGCTCAGTTTGCCGTGCACGGCGTTCTGCGGGGCGTCTTTTGCCGAGCACGCCCCCAGCAGAAGGCTGTGGAGCAGGATGAGCAGGAACAGCGGTTTTTTCATGGGTCTTCCTCAGGGAAGCGATATCGGAAGTACGGGCGGGCAAGCCGCGCAGGCGAAGTTCAGCATAACAGGCTCTGCTTTCTTGTCCAGACGGGGAAAATGGGTTATCATGGCACAGTAACGCCAAAATCAGCCACAGGAGCACCATGTCTCTGACCCGACTCATTGCCGGCCTCTGCCTTGCCCTTCTCCTCTGTACACCTCTTGGCGCGCAGGAAAACGCCGCGCCCGCCCCGAAGCCGAAGGCGGAAAAGGTCCTCGCTAGCGGCGGCAAGGCTCAGCCCGGAGCCAAGGCCGAAAGCAAGGACGCCGCGAAAGACGCCGCCAAAGACGCTCTCGACGCCCTGCCCGAATGGGAAAAGCGCTACGTGAAGGAAACGCGCATCACCATCGAGAACAATATCCAGAGCCTCATGGACGGCATACTGAGCCGGAAGGACGTGGCGACCACGGTGGACACCTTCTGCCGTACGTGGGACAAGTGGGCGGAATCCAAGCTTTTCATCCTGGATGACGACAGGGACATCGACGTCTATGGCAACCTTTATTCCCTTCAGGTCATGTGCCGCACGCTGTTCCTTGCGGCTGGCGACTGGAACAGGGCCGAGCCTTCGGAGGAATCGGGCGACGTGCTGAAGAAGGCGCAGTGGCTGGAACAGCGGAGCCGCCGCCTTGCCGAACCCGTGGCCGAGATCATCCGCAACCAGAGCTACAGCTCCTACCTGCCGCGCCGCATCGAGATCATGCAGGGCATGCTCCCCTATGTGGACATCTGCTGGAAGGAGCGCGGCTACTTCTCCCGCCTGAAATAAGCCTTTTCCGAATTCCCGCCATAAAAAAAGACCGCCTTGCGCCAGCAGGACGGTCTTTTCTTTCAGGTGCTTATGCCTTTAGGCGATCTTCTTGATCCAGCCTTCAGGGGCTTCGATGCGGCCCATCTGGATGCCGGTAAGGGTATCGTACAGCTTGGTGAGCACCGGGCCCATGTTCTCCATGCCGGAAGGCAGGCAGATATCCTTGCCGTGGTCCACGATCTTGCCGATGGGGGAGATGACGGCGGCCGTGCCGCAGAGGCCGGCTTCGGCAAAGTCCGAAACTTCGGAAAGCAGGACTTCACGCTCTTCCACTTCCATGCCGAGGTAGTGTTCGGCCACGTGGAGCAGGGAACGGCGGGTGATGGAGGGCAGGATGCTGTCGCTCTTGGGGGTGACGAGCTTGCCGTCCTTGGTGATGAAAATGAAGTTGGCGCCGCCGGTCTCTTCCACCTTAGTGCGGGTGGCGGAGTCCAGATACATGTTTTCGGCATAGCCCTGACGGTGGGCGTCCATGATGGGGTAGAGGCTCATGGCGTAGTTGAGGCCGGCCTTGATGTGGCCGGTGCCGTGGGGGGCGGCGCGGTCGTAATCGGTCACACGGATGGTGATGGGCTTGGCGCCGCCCTTGAAGTAGGGGCCGACCGGGGTGACGAGGATGCGGAACTGGTATTCTTCAGCGGGCTTCACACCGATGACGGCGGAACTGCCGAACATGTAGGGGCGGATGTAGAGCGTAGCGCCGGAACCGTAGGGGGGAACCCAGGCGAGGTTGGCCTTCACGGTTTCCACAACGGCTTCCACAAAGCGCTCGGCAGGGAAGACGGGCATTTCGAGGCGGCGGCAGGAATCTTCCATGCGCTTGGCGTTGAGGTCGGGGCGGAAGGTGACGACGTGGCCGTCTTCCGTGGTATAGGCCTTCAGGCCTTCGAAGCAGGACTGGCAGTAGTGGAGCACACCGGCGCATTCGGTGATGACCACCTTGTCGTCGTCGGTAAGGACGCCTTCATCCCAAGCGCCGTTCTTGAAGTTGGAAACGAAACGGTAGTCCGCCTTCATGTAGCCGAAGCCAAGGTTGGCCCAGTCGAGATTTTTCTTTTCCATGGCACATATCTCCTGCGCATAAGCTGAAAAGTCGTGGTCGTGCATCGGGCGGCCCGGCGCTCTGCCTTCGCAGTGCTGGCATGGGCGGAAGGGGCGACGCAACACAGAAAACTCTGGCACTCTCTGGCCTTCGCGTCAAGTGCGGAATGAGATTTGCGCCCATTTTCCGGAAAAGAGGCGTCTTGTGCAAGGTGTGGAATTAGCATAGGCTTTACTGCAAATTTCGGAGCCTGCCATGTTCACCGCCGTTCTTTACGGCGCGGCCCTCGGGCTTCTTTTCCTTTCCTGGAGGAAAAGCCCGCAGAAAACCCGCGCCGCCCTGAAAAAAGCCTGGAAGTCCTGCACGGGCGTACTGCCCCTTTTCTTTGCCATCCTGCTCTGCATGGGCTTTTTGCTCTCCTTTGTGGACGAAGCCGTCATCCAGCAGGCCGTGGGCCGGGAGTCCGGCATGGCAGGTATCGTACTGAGCGGCGTCATCGGCTCTGTTACGCTCATCCCCGCCTTTGCGGCCTATCCTGCGGCGGCCGAACTGCTCCGCGTGACGGGCGGCTACGCCCAGATAACCATGCTCATCACCTCCCTTATGATGGTGGGGTTGGTCACGCTTCCCCTAGAATGCCGCTTCTTCGGGCTGAAGGCGGCCGTGTGGCGCAACGCCCTTGGCCTTGCCTATTCCTTTGCGCTGGCCGTGTTCATGGGCATGGTCTTCGGGGGTATGTGATGGCGAAGGAACAGAAAGAGAAAGCGGGCCGCGCCGTGCTCAAGAAGTACGGTTTCCTCGTCTTCGCCGTGGCGCTGGCCCTTGCGGGCTGGCTTATCGACAGTGCCAAGGCCGAGCAGGGGCTGGTGTTGGCAGGCGAAGGCATTGCCGAGATGCTGGGCTTCCTTCCGCCTGTCTTCGTGCTCCTCGGCCTCTTCGACGTGTGGGTGGACAGGGAGACCGTCATCCGCCTCATGGGCAGGGAATCCGGGGCCAAGGGGGCGTTCCTCGCCTTCATGCTGGGCACGCTGGCGGCGGGCCCGCTCTACATGGCCTTCCCTGTGGCGGGCGTCCTTATGAGGAAGAGGGCGGGCCTGTTCCAGATCTTCATCTTCACGGGAACATGGGCCATTGCCAAAGTTCCCATGCTGCTTTTCGAAGCCTCCTGCTTCGGCCTTTCCTACACGGCCTTGCGCTTCGCCTGCAATATGGCGGCCATCGTGGGCATAGCGTGGCTTATGACAGGGATGCTCGGCCCGGGCTACGCCGCAAGGCTGTATCAGGCCGCCGACGAACGTGAGGGGCAGGGAGAATCCTCTTGAATTCCCGGGCTTCCCGGAGTATATTAGCCAAGGTTAGGCGGCATTGTTTCCCCCTGTGTGCCGCGTAGTGTTCAACAGCAAAAGGACGGAGTATCCATGCTTAACAAGGTTATGATCATCGGTCGTCTCGGACGTGACCCTGAACTGCGCTATACCCAGAACGGCTCGCCCGTCGCTTCTCTGCGCATCGCCACCGATGAATCCTATACGGACAAGGACGGCCAGCGCGTTGACCGCACCGAATGGCACAGCGTGGTGGTGTTTCAGCGCTCTGCGGAAAACTGCAACCAGTACCTGCGCAAGGGCAGCCTTGTCTATGTGGAAGGCAAGCTCACCACCCGCAAGTGGCAGGACCAGAACGGGCAGGACCGCTATACCACCGAGATCCGTGCCGACCGTGTGCAGTTCCTCGACCGCCGCTCCTCCAACCCCGCCGACGGCGACGATATGGGCGGCATGAACGCCCCCGCAGGCGGCTATACGCCCCCGCGCTTCCAGCAGAACCGGCAGGCCGCCCCCATGCAGCGCCAGCCCCAGCGCCGTGCGCCCCAGCAGGAAAGCTATGAGGACCTTGGCCCTGCCTTCCCCTCCGAAGCCAGCACTATGGACGATATCCCCTTCTAAATCCTTCTGAACCAAGCAAGAGGCGGCTGTTTCGACGGCCGCTTCTCTTTTATGCGAGAACCTATGAAGCTCTTCTTTTTCTTCGGTGATTCCGTGACCTTAGGCGTGAACGACGCCGCGGCCGGGGGCTGGGTGGCAAGGCTTGCCGAAAAGGCGGCCGCAAAGGGCCTGCCCGTTCCGCCCGATACCTTCTATAATCTCGGCGTCCGCAAGAATTCCAGCCGGGCCGTGCTGGCGCGCTGGGAAGCGGAATATCAGGCCCGAGCTATGGAAGGCTGCCCGGCGCACCTTGTCTTCTGCTTCGGCACGGTGGACATGGCCGCACCCCACGCCGTTCCCAATGTGCCGATGGGGGAATCCGCCGCCAATGCCCGGGAAATCTTGCAGAAGGCCAAGGAATACGGCTCTGTCGTCATGGTGAGCGCGCCCCCGGTGAAGGACGGGGAGCATAACCAGCGCCTCGAAGCGCTCTGCACGGCCTACGCGGCTATCTGCAAGGCTGTCGATGTCCCCTTCGTGGACATCTTCCATCCGCTTCTTGAGGCAGGCTATCTCGACGACCTTGCGGACGGCATCCACCCCGGCCCGAAGGGCAATGACATGATAGCCGGACTGCTGGCGGAAGCCGAAGCGCTTCGCAAATCTTTTGCCGAATAGCTTGGAAAAAGCTTGACAGGCCCGGGGAAGCTGTATAAGTTCCACACGTCAAGTCAATGTCGCCATCGTCTAGTGGCCTAGGACGGAGGCCTCTCAAGCCTCTAACACGGGTTCAAATCCCGTTGGCGACACCAAACTCGATTCCATAGAAGTCCTTCTTAGTCCATAAGCGTCTAGAAGGACTTCTTTTTTTATCCGAAAAAGGGTGAGGTTCTGTCCATATCAGTCTGCTAGAGTCCGTTTACATCTAGGAAATTTGTTGCCATTATTGTTGCCACTTGGGATTTGCTCAGGTGGCAACATAGGTAAGTGGCAACAGGGGAAGTTATGCTGACGGATACTCTTATCAAATCACTGCACGCCAAGGCGAAGAAGGGAGAGAAGGTTTCCCAGAAGGCTGACGGCGGGGGATTGAACTTCGTTGAGGGCAAATACTGGCGCTTGTCCTATCGCTTTGGCGGAAAACAGAAGAAGGTCTGCCTGGGCGTCTATCCTGCGGTTTCCCTTCTGTCGGCAAGGAAGGCAAGGGAAGAGATAAAAGTCCTTCTTGCGCAGGGCATAGACCCTTCCGAAAAGAAGAAGGCCGACAAGGCGGAAGCGGCGCGCATGGCCTTGGACGAGGCTCTTACCTTCCGGGCCGTCGCCATGGAGTATTATCGGCGCAAGCTGGCCAACAAGCAGGAACTCTACAGGAAGCAGATCCTGTCCCGTCTGGAGAATCAGATATTTCCTTTCATGGGGGACATCCCCGTCTCTCAGCTCAAGCCTACCCATATCCTTGCCGGACTTCGAGAAGTGGAAGAGCGCGGGGCTATAGACATGGCGCACAGGCTGGCAAGTCTTATCCGGCAGGTGTGCAGTTTTGCCGTTGCCTGCGGCTATACGGAGTTCAACGCCGCCTCTGAGCTTACTGCCGCCATGACTCCCAAGCCGAAAGCCACACCACGGGCGGCTATCCTCAACCCTCAGAAGATAGGCCAGCTTCTCCGAGACATAGACGAGTACCCCTGTTCCATCTCGGTGAAGTACGCCTTGAAGATCATGCCGTATCTGTTCGTTCGCTCCAAGGAACTCAGGAACGCCAAGTGGGAAGAGTTCGAGTTTGAGAACTCCCTCTGGCATATCCCCGCTGAGCGTATGAAGATGAAGGCCGCCCATGTCGTACCACTTGCCCGGCAGGTGGTGAAGCTCCTTCAAGAGCTTCAGGTATGGAACGGGCATACCGACCTTCTTTTTCCTTCTCCGCAGTCGAACACAAGGGCGATCTCCGACGTGGGCCTGCTCAACGCCCTGAGGCGCATGGGATACGAGAGAGAGGAAATGTGCATCCATGGTTTCCGCTCCATAGCTTCCACGCTTTTGAACGAGTCCGGCAGATACCGGGCCGACGTTATCGAGGCGGCTCTTGCCCATGCAGAGAAGAATCAGGTACGGGCGGCCTATAACCGAGCGGAATACCTTGAGGAAAGGCGGGTGCTCATGCAGGACTGGGCAGATATGGTGGACGCTATGAGGGATGGGAAAGGATAGTTTTCCGACTAGGGGCCCCACACTTTGCTCTGGCAAAGTCTAGTGGGCTATACTTCTCCCCCTGAGAAATATTTTTTAGAGGCCGTCTCACCTGTCTCATCTGTCTAACGACATGATTTCAAGTGCTTAGAAAGGGGCGCGGTGTCTCAGTTGGCGTATCAGCCGTCTCAAACGAATTTCTCCGGCTAGGTGTGGAAGTCGCGAGCCTCACCGAAAAGCGGTCTCCCTTGCCGCCTGCCGGAGCATCCAAAGGGAAACAGCATGAAAGGGAGATGCTGAATGAGTGAATTCTTATATAAGACATTATCACGGAGTGTCACTTTTGAAGAAATACTTTTATATTGGGTTGGTGAGCAGAAATATAAAGAAATAAAACAATATACAGATAGATCAGATGAGGAATTTCTTGATGATTGTATTACTATCATTAGAAGGATAGAACTCATAATTATGCCATACCTAAAAAATGGTACTGTCCATCTTTATAACCGTCGAAATATTTCAGGACGTTTTTTGTATTATGAAATTCAATATGATGAAGCTCGTATGTTTTCTGAAACGCGGCCAGGATATGGTGAAGATTTAAACAAAAGTTTTCAATTTATGATTCATTATAATAATATCCCAGCAAATAAATCAGAAGAGTTATATTTTGACATTGATGAGTTAGTTCAAAATATTCCAATATTTAGAGATATATTCAATCAAAAGCTATTAGAGGGAAGAAGTGAAAGAGTTCGTCTTACTATTTCGACAAGTTCATGGGCGGGCAGAACTGGTGAGTATGCGTTTTCTCAACTCCGTTCTGCCGGTTTCTGTGATTGTGTTATCGCGTATATTCTTATTGAAAAGTTGAACTTGGGAAAGAATGAAGCGGGACGATTATTTTATCCTGATGATGCTAAAACAGGAGATGTCCGAGAAAATTCTACCTACTCTAGGAAAATTCAAAAATTACTAAACGAATGTAACGATAAGTATTTATTGAATTTTATAGAATGATTTCGTGATGCCGCAATAAAAACGCAATCCATACGCAATTTTTGCGCCTCACGCAGTTTCCCCTAAATCCTCCAGACTGAAACAGAAGCTAGGCAATTAAGCCCTTCTGAAACAGTCTGGAGGATTTTTTATGTCTCAACAGATTATGCCGACCCGCATCAAGGATAAGGCCGTAGCGGCTATTCTTGGCTGCTGTAAGTCCACAGTGTGGGCGTGGACGAAGAGCCGCCCGAACTTTCCCCAGCCGCGAAGGGAGGGGCCGCATTTTACCTACTGGCTTCGCTCCGAAGTAGAAGCCTACGCTCTCCACGGCGAAAACTGGCGGGAGGCGACGGCAAATGCGGAATAAAAAAGATGCTCCCTTCGGGCTGGCGGGCCTTGGGGGAGCGGAAAGAAGTGGGACAGAGAACAAGCATATCCTGACTTTTGATGAGGTGCAACCGAGAAGCACGACCTGTTGCGGAAGCTGCATCCAGTGTGGGCTTTTCTGCCCTCAGTCTGCTTTTGCGGGCGTCTGCCTTTTTACAGGTGAACGTCGGTCTTTCCTGTTTGCCATGCTTCCCTGCTCCTGCGGCGGCTTCGTTCCGCGCTATGCCGAGGAGGTGCTTGCATGAGCATTTCCCTCTTGACTTTCGCCCTCCGTTCGTTAATTCTGAACTCCCCAAACCGAGATAGCCGTAACAGGCGGCTTTCCCGTGCCCCACACGGAGAAGAAGTCCTGTCTGCACCTTCTGCAATCTTTCATGCTCCTGCTGGTATTGTATCCAGTGGGCGGCGTGTCTCTATTGGCAGACCTGCAACGTCCAGTATCCGTGAGGACTGGCGGCCTATCTCGGGCCGGGGAGCGTTGTTTGGTCTGCCTTTTCTTTTAACTTCAAATTTTGCGAGGTGCTTTATGTCCATGAAATCCCAAACCATTCCCCACGGTACGCACTACCAGAAGCAAGAAGCCTTTTCGGAAGAGCTTCTCCTTGTAACTGCGGAATTTGTGCATCAGGCGCGAGCTATCTGCGAAAAGATGAACGAGGATGTGAAAGCTATTTCCTCTGCCGTCATGCGTGCTTCTGGGGCGTATGAAGTACCGTTCCCCTATTCCTTCCAGAAGCAGGAAGCTTTCGGCTTCCTTGTGACCCACAGCGCGGATATTGCCTTTCAGATGGAAGAGCTGAAGCAAAGTCTTTTCAAGGCGCGGCGCAAGTTCCTTTTCTTTGCGGCGCTGGCTGACTTTATCGAAGCCAAGGAAGCGGAACACGCCGAAATCGTGGCGCAGGTAGAGGCGAAGCGCGAAGCCCGGGCGGCGAAGGAACGCGCAAGGCGGGCCGCTAAGAAGGCGCAGGGGGTGTACCATGACTAGCCTGCAAAAGCGCATCTTGTGGGGCATGGCGTTTCTTACATTTGAAGCCATTCTTGCGGAGGGCAAGCGATGAGCACGGATTTCGACCTTGTAGAGAAGGCGAGGGGCATACTTTCCGCGCATGGCCTTGTGGTGGACGCGGTGGACTGCTCCGGGGAAAACGTGCGGTGCGGCACGACTCAGGACCCGCGAGGAACGGCGGGCTGGTACAGGATGCATATGGACTTTCCGCCTAACCTCTCTCTTATCAATTACCATGACGAAGCGGGAGGCATAAAGCAGACCTTCAAGCTCTATGAAAGTGCGGAGATGGACGCCATGACGGAGGCCGACAAGGAAGCCTTGCGCGAACGTATCCGGCAGGAAAAGAAAGCGGCGCAGGAGAAGCGCGAGAGAGAGCGGAAGGAGACCGCAGAGAGGGCGAAAAGCCTCTGGGCCACGTGCCGCTATGCCACGGAAGAAAACGCCTATCTGAGGCGCAAGGGCGTTCTTCCTCTGGGCGATATGCGGCAGGACGTGGACGGGCGGCTGGTGCTTCCCCTGCTGAACGCCGAAGGGGAAACGGTATCCCTGCAATTCATAGGAGCTGACGGCGAAAAGCGCTTTCTTCCCGGCGGCGAAAAGAAGGGCTGTTTCTTCCCTGTCCCTGCGAAGGACGGCGGCAAGTCCGGGCCTCTGCTCATAGGCGAGGGCGCGGCAACGGTGCTTTCCTGCTGTATGGCCACGGGCTACGCGGGGCTTGTGGCCTTCGATGCCGGGAATCTGCTCCCGGTGGCGCAGATGGCGCGGCAGAAGTACCCGGGCAGGGAAATCATAATCTGCGGGGACAACGATTGCACGGACAAGGACGGCAAGCCGAGGCCGGAAGAGAAGAACACGGGCGTTCTGTGTGCCAGAAAGGCCGCCGAGGCCATAGGCGCGAGGCTGGCCGCTGCTCCCGCCCTGAACGGCAGGAAAAGCGACTGGAACGACATCCATAACGAGCGAGGACTTAAAGCAGTGCTTGAAGGTTTGAAACAGGCGCAGGCCATAGCCGCACCGGAAGAAAAGCGGCAGGCATCGCCCTTGCTCCCCATGCCCCCGCGAGTTCCGCTGGAGGCATTTCCCAAGGAAGCGCAGGAACTTATCACCGATGCGGCGCGCACCTTCCTTGTGCCGGAGCAGATTCCCACAACCTCGCTTCTGGCCCTTGTCTCCTGCCTTGTGGGGCGGAGCCGCGGACTGCGCATCAAGTCCGACTGGACGGAATACGGCAACGTGTGGATAGTGCTGGTCGCTTCTTCCGGCGTGGGCAAAACGCCCGTCATGAACGCCTTTTTCCGGCATCTCGAACAGCTCGAATACGAGAAGTATCAGGGCTGGAAGGCCGCCGTGGAACAGTATCAGCGCGAGTATGCGGAATATGTTCGCAAATCCAAAACGGACGGGGCCGCGCTTCCCCCGGAAAAGCCGAGGCGCGTGCAGTATTACATGGACGACGCCACCCTTGAGGCTTTGGCCCCGGCGCTGATGGATAACCCCAAGGGCATCATGTGGCGTGTGGACGAGATAAGCGGCCTGCTTTCCAGCTTCGACAGGTATTCCCCCGCCGGGAAGGAAGGCGGAACACGGGCGCGCCTGCTTTCTTCCTACGATTCCGGCGCGTGGAAGATAAGCCGCCGCAGTTCCGAGAAGGATCTCTTTGTCCCCCATGCGGCGGTCTCCATCTATGGCGGCCTTCAGCCTGATATGATGCGGCGCTCCTTCGACGGGGCCGACAGGGATTCGGGCTTTCTGCCGCGATTCCAGTTCATCCGGGCGGAGAAGGAAGGGCCGGACGACTGGAGCGAGGCGGTGCTTTCCAGAAAATCCCACGAACTTCTTGAGCGGATAACCCGGCATCTTTCCGAGTTCGCACTGAGCAAGGACGAACAGGGCCGCGAGCTCCCGCAGATAGTTCTGCTCGACGAGGGGGCAAAGGTTCTTTTTGTCCAATGGTTCAAGGCGCTTGCCTTAGAAAACTGGGAAATAGGCGATACCTCCGCCTATGCCATCCGCCGCAAGCTGAACGGGCAGGCCCTGCGCCTTTGCCTTCTGCTCCATTGCCTTGATGCTGTCCTTTCCGGCAACAGCGGGCTTTCCTCCATTCCTGCCGATACCATGCGGCGGGCGCTTCTGCTGGCGGACTGGGTGAAGCTGAACCAGCTCCAGACATGGCGGCTCCTTACCGAAGAGAAGACGAGGCGCCTTTCCCCGCTGGAGCAGGCCGTCGTGCAGGTCTTTGTGGACGAGGAGGCCCGCCTTGCCAGGGAAGACTGGACCATGACCAATGAGAAGCTTGTGGGCATGGTGAACGCGCTGATGTCGGCAAAGTCGAGGCCGGAGAAGGTGGCCAGTGCGGCCGCAGGTCTGGGGCTGGCGGCAGTGCAGAACGTAGGGCCGAAGCGCCAGCGCGGGCGCAGGATCACGCCGGAACTTCTGGCGCAGTTCAAAGAGCTGGCCGCGCCGCGTCCTGCTCCGGAACAGCCTGACATGGTGGTGATAACCGAGGGCGACAGCTTCCACTTCGAAACGGCAGATGTGGTGAACTTCGATTGAGCGCCGCCGATCTGCTTCTCAGCGAGGGACTGACCATCTGCGCCAGCTTCGGCGGGGGCTTCCGGCTTCTGGGAGTGGGAAGCCTGCCGCCGGGCAGACAGCGCGAAGTGCTGGCCGTGGCAAAGGAACACCGCGAAGAACTGAAACTGTGGGCAAAGCGGCATCCTCCAAGACTGGCTAGCGGCGGGGCGAACTATGCGGCCTTCTGCGCTGGCTACTGGCGGCAGTGCGAAGGATGCGCCTTCTACCAGCGCGACAATGTTTTCTTCTGTGGCAAGTGGAATGCCGTTTTCTATGACTCCCCGGTGGTCGAGGTGGTATCCGAATTGCGATAGCAACAAAACAGCCCCCGTTCCGCGAAGGTTCGGGGGCTGATCTTTTATGCCGGAGAGGCCTGAAGGTTCATCTTGAGTGCCGCCATGACCTTGAGCACGGTGCTGAACTGCGGTTCTGTGCCGGGGCGGAAGGCCTTATACAGACTTTCGCGGTTGAGGCCGGTTTCCCGGGCAATGGTGCTCATACCTTTGGCGCGGGCAATGTCGCCAAGGGCGGACATGATAAGCGTACTGTCGCCGGTGGCGAGTATTTCCGAAAGGTAGGCCGCCATGACTTCTTCGCTGTCGAGCAGTTCTGCAATATCGAGTTCGGGCAGTTCACGCATGGTTATCCCTCCTTTATTTCTTTCCACAATTCGTGGGCTTTCTTGATGTCTTTGTCCTGTGTGCTTTTGTCGCCGCCGATGAGCAGGATATAAACCGTGTCGCCTTCCTGTGCGTAATATACTCGATATCCCGGCCCGGTGTGGATGCGCATTTCCATAACGCCCTGACCAACGCTTTTATGATCGCCAAAATTTCCGGCGACGGCCATTTTGAGCCGTGCGGCAATACGGGCCTTGCCTGCCACGTCTTTGAGCTTGGAAATCCAGGCCATGAATTCTTCGGTTCTACGTATGGTGTTCATGGGAAGAGTGTAGTCTTTAGGCTACACATTGTCAATATCGATTCGCATCAGATGCTTTCTTCAGCGTGGCGGGTTCTGCGTGGCAGGATGGCAGTTGTGTCACAACCGCACCCTGCCAAAGGCTCCGCCTCTGGACACCGAAAGACAAGATTATGAAAAGGCGCGACATTCCTTTGATAGAGTGCCGCGCTTTTTTGTTCGATTGATTGAACGCCGGGGCGAACGAACACGAACGCCGAAAAGAGTAAAGCGAATATGCCGCACTTCTCTGCTTTGGTAATGTAGAGTCATACCAAAAGGAGGTGCTTTTATGCATCAGGCAACCAGTGTTGCAGAGTTCAAGGCGGCGGAGGCTCTTCTTTATACAGATGTTCAGGGGCACATTTTTGCTTCACGCGGCGTAGAAGGATGGGGCAATCTTTCCGACAAGGCCGAGGAAGAAATAGTGCAGGAGATGCGCGAGGCCGCACAGGATAAGCGCGAACTTCTGGCCACGCTCCGCGAACAGGAAGCGGCGGCGGCTCTGGCTGAGTGCAAGCAGGCCGTAGCGTTCGCGGAAGAGATCGCCAACGGCGCCGACGGCGAAGCGAAATTCGAGATTCATTTGAACTTCCTTCGCGTCGAAGATGTCAAGCCTGAGTATGCGGACGAGGCCGCCGAGCTGGCCGAACAGGGCAAGCCTTCCCTTACCAAGATGGACGCGGAGCTTGAAAGGCTGGAAAGCCGCATCGAAGCCGCGAAGGAGAAAACGCAGGATGACCCGTCGAAGCTGGAGAAGGTCGAGGAACTGAAGAAGCTCCGGGAAGTCGCCATTATCGAAGGCCGCGAGACTGCCGGAATCGACAAGCAACTCATTGACCTGCAAGAGGAAATCGAGGCTAACCACAAGGCGACGGCTCTGGCCACGGAAGAGGTGGAAATCCTGACCCGTCACGCCGAAAAAGTGAAGGCGCGGCGTGATGCTGTGGCGGATATCGTGGCGCACATCGAAGGCGTAGCCGATGCCTTTCGCGCTTTTCTTGCGGCCGCCGAATACCACAAGGCCGCGCTCGACCTTGGCGAGCTTGTCAAGGAATTTACGCGACTCTCGAAGAACGCCGCCAACGCTCCCGGAAATATCCGAGTCCCCAACACCAATGGATGCCGCCTTTCCTTCGCGCTTCCCAGACTCGAAGGCTCGCTTGCCTATATCGACGACCGAGGCGCGTATACAAGGCGCTTCTTTAGCGGGCCGGAAAGGGATATCCTCGTTAGAGTCTAAGCCGTGCCGATACTGTGGGGCGTCTGTCGAGTCTCCCTACAATAGGCCGCGGCTCTACTGCTCTATTCGGTGCAGGAGGGACGCGCAGAACAAACGGAGAAGGGAAGAACGGGCAGAGGCCAGAGCAAAACAGCGGCCTTGCCTCTGCCCGGTATGTGGCGCGGAGTTCGTGCCGTGTGGTGTGGTCCGTGTTTTTTGCTCTCTGGAGTGTTCGAAGAAGGCAAGACGCTTAGGCATACCAAAGGTGCAGATTTTCAAGCCCGCACCTATGGTTGACCCTTGGCTTTCCGGGAGATTGCCGGACGAAGTGACGGCGAACGCCTGCCTTGACCCTGCCCCTGTAACGGTTTGAGAAACCAAAAGGAAATAGAGATGTTGCAAGTTTATAAAAATCAGAACGTCGGGCAGGCACAGATGCAAGCTCCGACCATGCGCCGGATCACGACCGGCGGCGTGGCGGGCCTTATGCCGACCGACACGATACAGGCCGGGCAGAAAATGGCGGGGGCTATTTCCAACGCCATGACCGAATATCAGCGCATACAGGATAACGCCGACCTTGCGGATGCTCTGTCAGAACTTCAAGTACAGTCCATGACCTATCAAGGCGACTACAAGAAGACGCGAGGCGGAATAGCGGCGCGTGACGCTGGGCAGGAATGGATGCAGAACGTCCTTTCTTCCGGGCAGGAAATAAGTAAGCGTTTTGATGGCCGGGCCGACTTGAAAGCGCAGTTCGGGCAGATGGTCAAGAATCTTGGGGCGCAGAGCTTCCAGAACGGCACGAACTACAGCGTAGCGCAGAACGAAGTTTACCTTGACGATATGCGCAAGGGCGCGATGGCGTCTTTCAAAATGACCCTTGCCACGGGAAGCCCGCAGCAGATCGAGCAGGAGAAGAGCCGCCTTCTCGAAAAGCTGGCTCTAACGTATCCCGCCGGGCGTGACCTGTCTGCCGTTGTCGTGGCTGTGGAACAGGAGCAGGCCGAGAGCTTGCTTGAACGGTCTATTTCTGAGGGCGATTTTGCCGAGGCGCTGGCGCTCTGGAATGACTTCAAGCCTCAGTTGGGGGTAAAGGCTCCGGCATGGCTGAAGCAGATAAAGGAAGCGCAAAAGGCCGAACTTCGCTTTGCAATCACGGTGGCCGAGTTCGAACGCAAGAAGGCGGAACGGCTGGAAAAAGCCGCCGGGGCAGAAGCAGAAAAGCGGCTGACTGATCTGCTTTCCGGGGGTGGCCTTTCCGTTGCTGATGTGCAGGGATACCGGGATTTTCTTTCAGCCGACGATTACCGGGCATGGACGGAGCGCGCCTTGAATGGGCCGAAGCCGGCCACGCAGGACGACAGAGCCGAGTTTATCCGCCTGACCGATATGCAGATACGTGGCGAAGATGTAAGCAAGGCGGCTGAATCTGCCTATCTGGACGGCAAGATCACCCAGTCCACCTATAAGGACTTCACTTCTGCCGTGATCAGCGAAGAGGACAAGGGGCTTTTGTCGTACTTGGATAACGCCTTGAAGCCTTCCGAGCTGAACGCGAACCCGGCGCAGGGCGTTTCGTATGCCAACGCCAGAGCGGACGCTATGATGTATCTGAGAAAAAACAGGAGCGCCGCTTTCAAGGATAAGGACGCCTATATCCGGGGCGTTGTGGGCCGTTACAGCCTTGTTGATCCGGCGGATTCAACTCTTGCGCTTCCTATGCCGCGATTCTTCGAAGGTGCGCGGGCCGATATCAATCAGCAGTCGCTTGACGGTGCGCTTCTCAGAGCTACGGACGCCTTCAATAATGGGGACATATCGCAGGAAGAATACGAGGAAGAGTCCGAACGCATCCAGAACCTTTTGAACGCATGGACGCGCAGACAGTCCCGGCGCACTCAGATGGAGGAATAAGCCATGTATCAGACCGACGATAATTTGAGCGCCGCCTTTGCCGATGGCCAGAAGGAAATCAGACTGTCACAGGCGGGCGCATGGGCGCAGGAACGCGCCGAACGTATCCGCGCCAATAGAGCCTTGGGGGCAAGCCTGCCTTCTGCCATGCCGGAACAGACCCAGCGCGAACAGGCCGAACCGGGCGGCGAGAGCTGGACGGACAAGGCCGGGGCAGTGGCAAAGGATATAGCTATGGGCGCAACGGTGGAAGCTCCCCGCGCTCTTGCTCATGGTGCGCTGTCTGCCGTGAATGAAGGATTACAGAGCATTTATCAGCTTGGCGACTGGCTGAGAGAGAACAACATCGGGCCGGACGGATACCTTGAGTTTTTCGGAGACTCCGGGCCTGTAGCATGGAAAAGCGGCAACGTCCCCGCCGAGCAGATACCTCAGCTTCCGAACATGGACGCGCCGAGAAGCACCACGGGCGAACTTCTCAGCGGGCTTTCTCAGTGGACGACGGGCATGATCCTGACAGGCAAGGCCGCTCCTCTTGCCGTTCTGTCGAAGGCTGGCAGGGCTGGCGCTGTGGCTTCCGCTATGGGGCGCGGCGCGGTGACGGACTTTGCCTTTATGGATGAGGCGTCCCCGGCTCTTTCCGATCAGGTGCAGCAGTATCCCAGCCTGAGGAATCCCCTTGCCGACTTCCTTTCCGCCAAGCAGGATGACAGCGCGGTCGAGCGCAGGCTCAAGCATTCCCTTGAAGGGCTGGGCCTTGGCGCGGTGACGGACGGTGTGATCCACGGTCTGAAAGCAATGCGCGGACTCAGGAACGGCAAGTCCACGGGAGCGGCGGAAGAACAGCTTGATAACGCTATGCGCGAGTTCGTGACCCAGAAAGACGCAGTGCGGACGCAGTACAGGGCTTTCTCTGAGAAGATGGGCAACCCCACGGACGACCTCTTTTCCGGGCCTGACAAGCTCCGCAGGGCCGCTGATGACGTTGCCGGGGCTATGGGCAGGGAAGGTCAGAAGGCTATCCCTTCCGGCAAGGAAGCAGAGCATACCTATATCAACTGGTCTCGCATCAATACGCCGGACGATGTGAAGGCCGTCATGCAGGGCATGGCCGACAAGTTCAAGGGCCGCATCGACAAAGAGCGCCGGGGCGTGATGACCTTTGCGGAAATCAAGGACGCGGCGCAGGTGGAAGACGCTTGGCGCATCCTCATGGAGCGCAGGAAGGGACAGCCCTTGAACGCGGAACAGAGCCTTGCCGCCCGCAACCTTTGGGCGTCCAGCGCCGACAAGCTCTTGCAGTTGGCGAAGGAAGTACAGGCCGACCCTTCCGAGGTGAACATGGTGGCGCTGAGAAAACAGCTTGCCACTCACCACGCGATACAGGTGGAGGCCATAGCGGCGCGAACCGAGACCGCACGAGCGCTTGCCTCTTGGCGCATCCCTGCCGAGTCCGCTGTCTTTGACCCGCGCTTGCTGACCACCATGCTTGCACAGGAAGGCGGCGGGCCGGAAGTGACCCTTGCCATTGCCGAGAATATCGCCAAGTTCGGAGCAATGGGAGACCTGCGAGGTCTTGCCAGGTTTGCCGAAAAGTCATGGGCCGCCAAGACGAAAGACGCGGTTCTGGAAGTGTGGATAAACGCGCTTCTCTCGAATCCGAAAACCCACGTTGTGAACTCCGCTTCGAACCTGCTTGTTCTCGGTCAGCAGATGGTAGAGCGCAAAGCGGCGGCAAGCCTTGCTTCTGCCTTGGGTTCGGATGCGGTCGCTCCGGGGGAAGCTCTGGCCATGCTGAACGGCATAAGCGCGGGCTGGCGTGACGCTCTGGCCTATGCCGCAAAGACGCTGAGAACGGGCGAGAGCGGCAACTACTCCGACAAGATTGAACTGCCGAGACAGAAGGCCATATCTGCAGAGGCGTTCGGGCTTTCGCAGGATACGCTTCTGGGCAGGGCAGGCGGGGCGCTGGCTAACTTTGTCGGCTCTGCGGTGAACGTCCCCGGGCGGGCGCTGGCTACGGCAGATGAGTTCTTCAAGACCATAGGCTCACGCATGGAGCTTCACGCGCTGGCACACAGGCAGGCAATGGCGGAACTCTCCGCCGGGAAAATCAAGGCCGGGCAGGTGAAAGAACGCTATGCCGAGCTTCTGGACTCCCCGCCGGATTACCTCAAGGCGGGCGCTCAAAACTTCGCGGACTATGCCACGTTCACCAATGACCCCGGGCGGCTGGCCAATACCATTTCCATGCTGGCCAATCAGTACGCGCCTATCCGTATCCTGCTCCCCTTTGTGCGGACTCCGGCCAACATCATGCAGTACGTGGCGGCGAGAACTCCGGCGGCTCCGCTTCTGGCTTCCTTCAAGGCTGACATTGCGGCAGGCGGTGCGCGGCGAGACATTGCCCTTGCCCGTATGGGGCTGGGGAGCTTCACGCTCTTTGCTGGGGCGGACATGGCTATGTCGGGCCTTATCACGGGCGCAGGGCCGAAAGACAAGGCGCAGAAGGCTACGCTCCGGCGCACGGGCTGGCAGCCGTACAGCTTCAAAATCGGTGACAGGTACTTTGCTTTCAATCGCCTTGACCCGCTGGGCGCACAGCTTGGCTTTGCCGCCGACCTTGGCGAGACGCTGGCCAACTCCGCCGAGGGCGTGAACGATGCCGACCTTGAAGAGCTGATAGTGACGGCGACTTTCTCCGGGGCGTCCAACATGGTGAGCAAGACATACCTGTCCGGGCTGACGTCCTTCTTTGAAATGATGGGAGACCCTGACCGTTATTCCGAGTCGTGGCTCAAGCGTATGTCAGGCTCTCTTATCCCCGCTGGTGCGGCGCAGGCGGCGCGAGGTATCGACCCCACGATGAGGGAAGCGCAGACCATGCTCGAAGCCATACAGGCCAGAACGCCGGGCCTGTCAGACTCCCTTCCTGCCGTGCGTGACCTCTGGGGGCGTCCTGTTTCCTATCAGTCCGGCATGGGCTGGGCATATGACGCCTTTTCCCCGGTGGCATCCAGTCAGTACAAGCCGGAGCCTATCGACAAGGAAATCATGCGCCTTGGAGTGACGGTGAACAAGCCGAACAAAAAGATTCAGATCGACGGCGTATCCATCGACCTGTCGAAGTATGACGGGGCTTATTCCCGCTATGTCGAGCTTGCGGGCAACGGCTTCAAGGCTCCCGCGTGGAATCTTGGAGCAATGGACTATCTGAATCAGGTGGTCAGCGGCAAGCATCCTGCTATGTCTCAGATTTATGAGCTGTACGGAGACGGGCCGGACGGCGGCAAGGCTGAGTTCATCAGGAACACGGTGATCAAATATCGTGAATGGGCGAAGGATCAGCTTCTCGAAGAATTCCCCGACCTTGAAATCGACGTGAGGCGCAAGGGCGAAAAGCTCAAAAGTATGAAGCTCAATATCCAGTAGGGGGCGCAGAATGAACGAAGGGAACTTAGTACCCAATGAGGCGAGAACGCCGGAGAAACGCCGAGAGAACGCACGAAAGGCGGGCAAGGCAAGCGGTAAGGCCAGACGCGAAAAAAGGGAAATGAAAGCCGTACTTGAGGAACTGCTTTCCCTTCCTTCTGCCGAGCTGGAAGGCCTCAGCAATATGGAGGCCGTATGTGTGGCAATGCTGAAAAAGGCGCAAGAGGGCAATGTGTACGCGGCCATGTTTGTACGTGACACCATCGGCCAGAAGCCCACGGACAAAGTAGCGCAGAGCGGAACGCTTTCTATCGGCTGGGATGATGGAATTTCCAAAGTGATCATGGAAGCGCGAGAGCGGGCCGACAAGCTCAGAGCGAACCCGCCGACGCCTATCGAGGTACAGGCCACGAGAACGCCGGGCGAGTTCCATAAAGAACTGCCGAAGCCGGATAACAGGATCGTGTTTCGGCAAGAGCCGCCGAAGAATAGCCACACTGAGAAGCAAGAGCCGCTAAACCCCTTTGAGTATGACGACTCCGCATCCACGCCTAACGGCATGACGGCGCGGGCCTTGAGGCTCCAACGGTACGCGGCCAACCTGCAACGCTCCGAGGGGCGCGGCTCTTGCTTTGGTGCTGGCTGGCAACCGATGGGGGCAGACGAATGAAAATCCTGATTGACTCACGCGAACAGCTCCCCTTTGCCTTCTCCGGCAAGTCCTTTGAGGACGTGACCACGGAGGCGGGAAGCCTGCCCACGGGTGACTATTCCCTTGCCGGGCTGGTTGACCTTGTGGCGGTCGAGCGCAAGAGCCTTGACGACTTGGCGCAGTGCCTAGGCAGAGAGCGGGACAGGTTCGAGCGGGAGCTTGTCAGGGCGCGAGGGCTGGACGCCTTCGCGGTGGTGGTCGAGGGGAGCTTTGAGGACTTGGCGCATGGGCGCTACAGGTCGAAGCTCAACCCTCACAGCGCTTGCCAGAGCGTGCTGTCCTTCTCTGCCCGGCTGGGAATCCCCTTCCTCTTTGCCGAGAACAGGGCCGGGGCTGAGTACGCTACGGCGGGCTTTCTCCGGCAGTATTTGAAGGGATGCAGGGAAAGACTCAAGGTCATAGAAAAAGCGGAGAAGGAAGGCTCACAGGTGGCATAAACGAGGCCACAGAAAAGGCGACTCCATGACGGGGCCGCCTTTTTGATATGCCTGAGACGGCTGATACGCCAAGTGAGACAGCAGCACTTTTTTCAACATCTTGAATTTATTTATCTGTACAGGTGAGACGGTTGAGACACCTGCACAAGTATTTATGACAGGGAGCAAGCTGACAAGGGGGATTCCATTACCGGCAGAATTATGGGATGGATTTAAAAATGTTGCCACATTTGTTGCTATATTTGTTGACTGCTCTTTGTAATTTAATGTGATTTCAATATGTTGAGTTATTAGTTTTGATTCCGTTGGCACTGCATACATGAAGCTCCGTAGGGTTCTCCTTACGGAGCTTTTTTCATATCCTAAAGCAAGAAAAAAGGAGCCCGCCGCGTGAACGGGGGCTCCTTTGCCTTATGGTGCAATTGCGGTTGAGTCGCGCCGGGCGGTTCAGGATATGGCAGGGGCGTCGTCCTTGCCCTTGGCCGCTTCCATGATGATGCGTGCCGCGAGCTTGGCGGTCTGCCCGGTGCGGAGAGCGCAGGAGTCCTTCTGCTCGGGAGTGCCGAGTTTGAGGCCGTGATGGAGGACGCGGCAGCAGGTGGCGTGGTGGATGTCGCGGAAGGCGTCGTGCAGTTTCTTGGCGACCTGGCCGCAGAGTTCCGGGGCTTCGCCCGTGCTGCTGGTACGGCCGAAGAGGTAGCCTGCCGCCATGACGGAGCCGGAGAGCGCGCCGCAGGTACAGCCTGCACCGCCCATGCCGCCGCCGAAGCCGCCAGCGGCCTTCAGAAGGCTGAGGGGGCATTCCTCGCCACAGCCGGTGAGAAGGGCCATGAAGACGGATTCGGCACAGTTGAGGTGAAGTTCACGGTAGGCGTTTTCGGCGGCCTTGGCGGCAAGTTCGGGATACTGTTCAGTGAATATCATAGCGTGTCCATACTTTTGGGATAAAGGAATAATGCGTCGTTCGATGTGGAGTTCTAAAACAAAGTCCTTTTTGGCACAAGTCTTGAATGGAGCAGTTCAAAAAAGTTTTGCCCGATTCGGGCATACGGCTTGAAAAGTCCCGCTTTTTCTGAAATCCTTATGCCAGATGCCGCAGAAATTCGTGCCACGCTGGCACGCACGGCAAAAGGAGCCTGCTATGAAACGTATTTTCGGAGTCGCCTTACTTTCCCTCGGCCTCATCCTTGCCGGAGCGGCCAGCGCCGATGCCGCAGTCCTCAAGGGCAACCCCAAGAGCAAGGTTTATCATGTGGAAACCTGCCAGTTCTACAAAGGCAAGGGAACGACCGAACAATTCGATACCGAAGCCCAAGCCAAAGCCAGCGGCTATGCGCCGTGCAAGGCCTGCGTGCTCGCCCCGGCCAAGTCGTCCCTTCCCAAGGCTACGAACGAACCCTATGTGGGCAATGCCAAGACCAAGGTCTTCCACAAGGCCGGGTGCAAGGTAGCCCCGAAGAAGGACCCCGTCGGCATCCAGAACCTGCTTCAGGCGCATAAGAACGGCTACAAGCCCTGCAAGACCTGCAAGCCCGCCGGTGAAAAGGGGCTTCCCAAGTAAGATTTTTAAGGGGCTTCGAAAGGGCCCCTTTCTTTTGCCGGAATCGCCATGCCGCATGACTTGAAAGCCGTGCGCCATGCTGATACTCTGCCGCGAAATCCCTGCAATGGAGCCGACATGAACGAAGACAAGAGCAACGAGATCCTCAAGGAATTGGCGGAGTATAAGAAGGGCCTGCAGAACGTGCTTGCCGCCGATGCCGTGAAGGCCGGTTTCCTGAGCGATTCCGTGCGCAGTATTCCCGAGCTCTCCAGCATGGTGCGCCCGTTTTTCGAGCATTGCGTGCGGGAGTACCATTCGCTGTACGACAGCGTTGAGCCCCTTGCCGTGCTGGGTTCCTGCTGTTTTGCCGGGGCGGCGGCCGCCCAGATGTGGCAGGCCGTGGAAGAAGAGCTTCTTGGCAGCAACCTTTTCCGCCTGCTTTCCCGCGACAAGGGAATGAAATTCCTTGACGACACCGCGCTTGAGTTCGCCGGTATGCCCGGCGGCACTCCCGAGGGCGACAGGCTGGCGGCCTGCATCAAGGGCAACTGGAGCATTCTGGCGCTGGCGACGTGGAGCGGCACGGTGAAAGGCCGCGCCGCAGAAGAAGCCATGCTCTTCCTTCAGGCCACGGCGCAGGTCATGTTCGTTCTCGGTCAGGCCGTTGTGCTGGAGCGTTTGCAGAAAGCGGAATAGCCTTGCCGCAGCAACACACCTTAAACGAAAACGCCGCGCGTCCCTGATGCGTGGCGTTTTCGTTCATCAGCGTATCCTTACGGCAACCGTCCGCTCGTCCTGCCTGTGGAGCGAGCATTTATATGGCTTGCCCTTGAGCTTGAACACGATGACGGTCTTGCCGTTTCTGGCGGTACTGCTCACGCTCCTGACAAGTCGATCCTCGATGCCCGGATGGGGGCGCACGTCGAAGAGCCCATCGAGGACCAGCTCATAGCGCCACGGCGAGGAGCGCAGAGCGCCTTCGGCCTTGAGCGAACTTCCCGCGCCGGTCAGGGTGAACACGAAGATATCCCCGTCCTTATCGATACGGCTCCAGCTCGAGCGCGTGGCCGCCTGGGGCTGGGGGGAAGACTTTTTGATGCTTGTGCCGGCGTCCGCTTTTTCCGCGCTCCGCTTATCGGTCGGATTTTCGGCAGGAGCAGGCTTCGCTTCGGAAGGAAGCGCTTCCACGGGTTCGACCGTCAGCTTGCCGGAAACTTCCTGCGTGTAGGAGGGAAGGGCGCTTGCGCTCCCCGCCTGCGGCGCGGCAGGTTCAGGGCTGGCGGCAGGGGCGGCCTGCACAGGCGCCGGGGGCGTCTTCCCGTCTTCCTTCTGTTCCGTCACAGGGGCGGGGGAGGACGTTTCGGGCTCAGAGGGGCCTGCGTTTTTCTCCGGGGCAGGCGTTTCGCCTTTCTCCGTCTGCTCGGTCTGCGCGGCGGCAGGGGCGGTCTTGTCGGCGCTTGCGGCCTCAAGCTTTCCGGCAGGCTTGGCAGGTTCGGGCTTTTCCTGAACAGGGGGCGTGCTTACAGACGCGGGAGCTTCTTTCTCCGCCGGAGCGGCAAGCGAGGCCTGCGCCTTGGCCACCTTCTGGACGTTCTCCACAGCCTTGGCCGGGGAGGCATCGGGAATCCCGGCTTCCTTTTGCGTTTCCGGCTGGGAGCTTGCGCCCGTGAGTTCGGCCAGACCGGGAAGTTCACCTGGCAGTGCTCCGGCAACCGTGCCCGAACGCTCATCGACTCTGCAAAGCACGTCGGAAGGGTATTCGCAGAAATTCTCGACACGTATGCGCGAGGCTTCAAGGCTGGCCTGAAGTTCGCGGTTGCGCCGTTCCAGCTCGCGGCTTTCCCCGATGCTGTGCCAGACGAGCCAGAGGCCGCCAAGCATGGCAGCAAGGAGGGATGCGAGGCTGGCGTAAACCAGATAGCGGAACGTGTTATTCATGGTGCTCCCTGAGTCGGGTGACATCCTGTTTGTTCTTGCCCTCCCCAAGGCGGGCGGTCACGCGGGCCACGTAGTCGCGGGTCTCGGGGAAGGGGGGGATGCCGCCGTACTTCCGTACGTTGGCAGGCCCGGCGTTGTAGGCGGCAAGCGCCAGTTCAAGCGAACCGAAGCGGTCGAGCTGCCTGCGCAGATAGGCGCAGCCGGCAAGCACGTTGGCTTCCGGGTCGAAGGGGTCGG
The DNA here is from genome assembly GCA_017408905.1 of Mailhella sp. Classification (GTDB taxonomy): domain Bacteria; phylum Desulfobacterota; class Desulfovibrionia; order Desulfovibrionales; family Desulfovibrionaceae; genus Mailhella. The sequence continues at coordinate 79,063 of JAFQTU010000010.1, forward strand.
TCAGGCCCAGTTCCTGCTGGGTCTGCGGCATGATCTGCATAGCCCCCTGTGCGCCCTTGGGGGACTGGGCATTGGCCTGAAACGCGGATTCCGTGTGGATGACAGAGGCGATGAGCGATTCAGGCAGGCCGTGCAGACGCGAAGCCTTTTGTATGATGCGCTTCCATTCTCCGGCCGGGGTATGCACGCGCCCCGCCTTCAGGGCCTTGGCCAGTTCTGGCGTTATCATGGGCCGGGGCATGGCCAGGAAGCGCGCCGAGGGCGAGAGTTCCAGCACGTCCATGCTGTCCAGAAGGGATTCGTGGACATGGTGCTGTTTGAGCGGGTCGCGTTCCGAAACGCTGATGTCTTCCGAAAGGATGACACCCCCGAAGGCGGCGGAAGCAAGGGCCGAAAGCCCGCCCAGCACGAAGAAGCCCCGCAGTATCATGCGCGTTCCACAGCGCCGAAGTAGATTTCGATGGTATTGGCCCCCTCGTCTCTGGAGTAGGCCTGATGCTTCGAAACCGATCGGATGAGGTAGATGCCCAGCCCGCCGACGGGGCGGCTTTCCGTGTCGAGGCTCAGGTCGGGCACGGGGGCTTCCACAAAGGGGTTGAACGGCGCGCCCCAGTCCGTGACCGAAAAGCAGAGCAGGGGCTCACCGTCGAAAAACACTTCCCGCAGGCCTATTTCGGCTTTGCCCTCGGTCCCTTCGGGATAGGCGTAGCTGAACACGTTGACAAGCAGTTCTTCCGCAACAAGCTCGATAGTGCCCTTCTGGCCCCGATACGCTTCGGGGGTGTGGGCGGCAAGGAACTCGTTGACGCAGGCAAGCTGTTCCAAGGTTGCCGGCAGGGTGAGTTGGGGCATGGAGCCTCCGCATGGTTGGCGATTACGAAGGATCAGCGCATCCCGGCCAGCGCTTCCTCAAGCGAGGCATAGACCGTAAGGATAGAGGTGAAGCCGGAGAGCTTGAACATATCGGCCACCATGGCCTGCATGGCGCAGAAGGCAAGGGCGGCCTTGGCGGCTTTGCAGGCCTTGCCGATGGTAAGGATGCCGCGAAGCCCGGCCGAGCTGATATACTCGAGGCCGGCCAGATCCACGATGAAGCGGCCGCTGCCGTTCTTTATCTGCTTCTGGCATTCCTCGGTGAACTCCGCAACGGTAGTGGCATCCATGCGGCCGATGACTTTCAGGATGGTGATGCCGTCCTGCGCGCTTACCTCTATATGCATGAAGAACTCCTTGGCGTTAGTGATAGCTGAGCATGAGGCCCTGACTTATCTTCAGCCAGCCGTCAAGGGTGACGAAAAGCAGAAGCTTGAAGGGCAGGGAAATGGTGGTGGGCGAAACCATCATCATGCCCATGGCCAGAAGGATATTGGAAATGATGAGGTCGATGGCGATGAAGGCCAGATAGAGCACGAAGCCTATCTGGAAGGCCTTTGTCAGTTCCGTGATGGTGAAGGCGGGCACGATGAAGATCATGCTTTCCTTATCGATAAGGTCGTGCCGCTCCTTGGGCCAGATGCGCTTGGCCGTGCTCACCAGCATATTGCTTATCTTGTCGTCCGTATTGGCCTTGAGGAAGGTGCGCAGGGGCGGGGAAGCCTTGTCCAGCGTGGCGGCCACATCGGAAATGGAGAATTCCGTGTGCACCTTGGTATCTTTCACAAGGTCGTACGTATCGAGGGCAACGGGGGCCATGATGAACAGGGTGAGTATCATGGCAAGGCCGTTCATCACGATGGCAGGCGGTACCTGCTGGACGCCCAGAGCATTGCGCACCAGAGAAATGACAATGATGATCTTCGTGTAGGACGTGACCATCATCAGCAGGAAGGGCGCAAGTCCGAGAATGGACAGCGTGGCTATGAGGTACAGCGGAAATTGGGTGATCATGCCTGCGCTCCGGCCTTCCGGCTACAGAAGCTCGGTGAGCTGGACACCAAGGACGCCGTTCATGTCCACGATGCGGCCCCTGGCGAAGGGCTTGCCCTGGACGCGTACGGTAACGGCCGAATCCATGTCGCCGGCAAGGGGGAAGGTGAAGCCCGGCGTCAGCGCGGCAAGCTCGCCCACGGTGATGACGCGCCTGTCGAGTTCGAAGCTCAGGCGTATCTCAATATCTTTCTGCTCGTTGCTTTCCATATCGCTGTCCATTTCTTCGGCTAAAGGTCCTTCGAGAACGGCCTGATTATTCGCCACGGCGCATACGCCCGCAAGAACAGAGCCTGCTCCGCGGTAAACGCGCATATCGAGCCTGCCTTCCGCAAGCGGCCACGCCGCAGGAAGAAGCACGTCTTCCGCTTCAAGGGAGGCCGCTTCTGCCGATGTCAGATATAGATAGCCCGTTTCCAGAGCCACTTCAAGGGGCAGGGCGGCTACGGCCTTGGCAAGGGCGGGATTGGGGCGGAAAGGCAGATGCTTGAGAAGTTCCGCCGCCGCAGAGGCCGCCTGCGGCTCATGGGGAACGAAGGCCGCAAGCAGGCCCATGTCGGCACAGGAGCCGCCGCAGAGCCATAGTTTCGCGCCAAGCGCGCGTTCGGCGGGATAGGCGGCGGGTGCGAAGTCGATGCCCTTGAGGGAAATCATCTCGCCTGCGGCCTGCTGGAAGGCGCCTGCGCTCTGGGAAAGGAGAGAATGGAGCACGGCGGAACGCACTTCGACGGGCAGTTCCTCAAGGGCAAAGCCGTCAGCCGCGCCGAAGGCCTCGTGCCGGAGCAGGAAGGAAGCGTCGCTGAAATAGGCCGTCCATGCATACGCGCCGAGCGTGAATTCCACGGCGCAGGCGGGCGCGAAGGAAGGCGCGTCGGCAAGGAATTCCCATCGCGCCGTACCCTGCCCGAAGGGCGTGTGCCAGGCGTTCCCCCGCGAAAACAGCATATTCAGCAGGAGGGCCTTGTGCGGGTCGAGCCGGGGGGCCTTATAGAGAGGGTAGGGAGTCATCATGCGTCATCCGTTTTTCGGGCTTCATCGGGGTCAAGGGCGAAATAGCCGCGCGAACGGCGGTCGGCATCGCCGTCTTCCTGCTGGATATCGACCGAAACTTCCACAGCCGCCATCTCGTGCGCTTCGAGCCTCTTTTTGAGGTCGAACTGGGAGGCCACCAGCGTCTGGAAGGAGGAAGAGTCCGTGCAGTGCAGGGATACCGAAAGCATACCTTCCGGCGTGCGGGAAAGGATGATCTCCGTTCCCGGGAGTATCCTGTCGGAGAGCGTCAGCCGCACTTCCTGCCTGCCCTCTTCCGCAGAAACGAGGATGCGTTCCACCAGCCTGTCCAGCTCGTCTGCCGAAAGTCCGGCGGCGTGGACAGGCCCTGCGGAAGCCATGCCTTCCACTTCGCTGAACATACCGACCATGGAGAAAAGGGAGGAAAGCGAGGCCTGCGGGTTTTCGTCAGGCGCGTAAGGCAGTTTTTCGTGGAAGGGGCCCGAGTCAGGCTGGGAAGCGCCGCCATGTTCCTGCCGGTCTTCCTTCATGGCGGCCCTGAACGCGTCCACATCCCTGCTGTCCGGCGCGCGAGAGGGCGAATCGCAGGCCAGCCCGGAGGCGGCCACCCTGCTTCTCAGGTCTGCTTCCTGAGCGTGTATCGTATTGAGATCGTTCATAGCCTATGCCTCATGCCCGAATCATGCCTGTCAGGCGTCTTCGCCTTCCGCTTCTGCCCCAAGGCGGGAGAGGGGGCGGAATTCTTCCATTTCCAAGTCGGCCTGATGTTCGGCCTCTTTCTTGGCCTCTTCGGCCCAGATATCCTTGTGGGCGTGTATCTTCGCCGTGTTCTTCATGGCTCTCTTGGCCTGCGCCCGGCAGTCCTCAAGGGCTTTTTTCCTGTCGAGCACGTTCTTTTCCGCCTTGCGCACCTCTTCCTCTTTCAAGGCTTCCTGCGCGGCAAGGCTGGCAAGGCCCGCCTTGAAATCGTCTATCTGCCGTATGCTCAGGGCCTTGAGCATGATGGCGTCGTAGCGCCGTTCTTCCTCTTCGCGCCGCCACTGGCGGAAGGCTTCCAGCTCTTCCTTGCACCTGAGCACCTCGGCTTCGGCTTCGCGCACGGCAAGTTCGGCATAGCGCACACTGCGCTTGGCGTTTTCTTCCCGGAATTGCCGCACCGAGAGCAGGGCTTCGAGGGGATAGCTTTCCACGGTCAGCGCACCGCCTGCGACAAGGCCTGAAGTGTTTCTTCAAAACTGCTCTTCTCGTCAAGCCCCTGTTTGAGGAAGGCGTTCACCCTGTCGATGCGCGCCAGGGCTTCGTCTGCGTCCTTGTCGGCCCCCTTCTTGTATTCGCCTATCTGCACAAGCAGTTCCACTTCGGCAAATTTGGCCAGTATCTGGCGCAGGCGCTGGGCGTCCTTTTTGTGCTCCTTGCTGACGATGGCGTTCATCACGCGGCTCACGCTGGCCTGCACATCGATGGCGGGGTAGTGGTTGCGCGCGGCAAGCTTGCGGGAAAGCACGATATGCCCGTCGAGGATGGAGCGCGTTTCGTCGGCAATGGGTTCGGTCATGTCGTCGCCTTCCACAAGAACGGTGTAGAGCGCGGTGATGGAGCCCTTGTCGTTGTTGCCGGCGCGTTCCATGAGCTTCGGCAGTTCGGAGAAGACCGAGGGCGGGAAGCCGCGGCGGGTAGGCGGTTCACCGGCGGCAAGGCCTATCTCGCGCTGGGCGCGGCCGAAGCGGGTCACGGAGTCCATCATAAGCAGGACGCTCTTCCCCTGATCGCGGAAATATTCGGCAATGGCCGTGGAGGTATAGGCCGCCTTGAGGCGCTCCATGGAGGAACGGTCGGACGTGGAGACCACGAGCACGGCCTTCTTCCTGCCTTCCGGGCCAAGGTCATGTTCTATGAATTCGCGCACTTCGCGGCCTCGTTCACCGATGAGGGCCAGCACGCAGACTTCGGCCGAACAGCCCTTGATGATGCTGGAAAGCAGGGTGGACTTGCCGCCGCCTGCCGCCGCGAAAATGCCCATGCGCTGGCCTTCGCCGCAGGTGAGCATGCCGTCCAGACTGCGCAGGCCGAGCGAGAGCGGCTTGCTGATGATCTTGCGCGTCATGGGGTTGGGCGCTTCGGCAAAGACAGGATAATGGGTGCGCGTTTTCAGGGCAGGGCCGCCGTCGATGGGCTGGCCAAGGCCGTCGAGCACACGGCCGAGAAGCTCTTCCCCCACCGGGACGGAAAGTATCTCGCCCGTGGGGATGACTTCCGTGGCGGGGGAAACGCCCTGACAGCTCCCCAGCGGGGAAAGCAGGGCCACGTTCTTCACAAAGCCCACCACTTCGGCCTTGAGGCTGAAATCCTCCCACGGATTCTGGAGTATGCAGAGCTCGCCCACCTTCACGCCGGGAACGACGGCACGGATGATGGTACCGACGACCTGCTCCACGCGGCCGCGTATCTCGACCGAGGTCGCGGTCTGCACCGCTTCTTCGAGGAGGGAGCCAATGTATTCGAACGCCATGGGGAACTCCGGCCTACTGCTGCTGTATCTTGCTCTTGAAGGCGTTTTCCAGCGCCTTGAGCTGGGTGGAAAGGCTGGCATCCACCACGCCAAGCTCGCTTTCGAGGATGCAGGAATCCCGTTCAAGGCGGGCGTCGGCGATGACCGTCATGAAGGAATTGCCGCCGCCTGCCGTCATGCCAGCCATAGCTTCGAGCACGGCGGCCTCGTCGGCAGGGGCAACGCGCACCGTCACCTTCTGCTGGCCGCGCACCACGTTGAGGGCGTTGCGCACGATGGCCACGATGCGTTCCTTGTCCTCCATCTCCCCGATGATCTTGCGGATGGACTGGTTCACCACGTTGACAAGGGTGCTTTCAATGCCTTCGATGAACTCCACCGAAGAAATGATGGTTTCCATCATTTTTTCAGCGTGTTCCAGCTTGCCTTCTTCCAGCCCGTCGGCATAGCCTTCGCGCTTTTTTTCCTCATAGGCCTCGAGGGCGGCGCACTCCATGTCGGCGGCCTTCTGGCGGGCGGCATCGAGCAGGGCGCTGGCTTCGTAAAGCTGGCCGAGTTCCGCCGCCTTGACGATCTTCGTCCCAGCGGCAGGCTGAAGGGAATCGGTATTCAGTCGAAACAGGGTGCCCATTGCGGTGCGGCCTCCCGGAGAAGCAGTTTTTTAAGGGTGAACCACAGTACGCGCCGCTGTTCGGCACGAAGCGGGGGCAGGGCAGTCTGGGCGCTGGCGGCCTCACTGCTCGAGGGCGGAGCGTCCACAAGGGCGGCCCGCTGGAGCTTCGCGGCCCAGACAGGGCGGAGTTCTTCCGGCCAGCTCCGGGAAACGGCGAACAGCACGGCCGCAGAAAGGAGGCGAAGCCTTTCCGTCAGGCACCCTTCGGGCATATTCTCGATAAGGAAAGGCCGCAGGCTCCCTATCTGGTAGCGGCCTCGGCGTATGGCGTAGCTGAAGACGGCGTCGCCCAGAAGGGAGCGGAGTTCGATGACCTGCGCCTTGTTCAGGACAAGGGCCATCTCTTCCCCATAGACCGCCGCGCTGAACATCAGGGCCAGCCTGCGGAGCTCGTCGTCCGAAAGGAGCACGAGGCGGCAGCTTTCTTCGGAAAAATCCCACCAGCCGCGCGCTTTCTCCCGTCTGTCGCCGGAGCAGGCGCGCCTCACGGCAGGGTCGCGCATGAGCGCCTTGCCGACCTCGCCCAGAGACGCCAGAAGGGCGCAGTCGTCACTGCGGTCCTGCCGGGCCCTGTTGAACTCGACCATTGCCTTGAAGAGGGCTGGCCTGCGGCCGAGTGCTTCGACGAGGAAACGCTGGTCCATGCTTCCTTATTCCTGATTTCCCTGATGTTCTTCCCTGCGGCGGCGCAGGTGGAGGATACCGGCAGTGCCGAGGCCGCCAAGCGCAAGGGCGAAGAACACGCCGACGGCGGCAAGGATGTAGAGGCGGGCGCTGTCCTGCTTCACTTCCTGATGCGGCATGGGCACGCTCACGGTTTCGCGTACCGGCACGAGCATGACGGAGACCTTGTCCTGCATGAGCGCAGGAACAGCGTTGGCCGTAAGCTCCCGGATGTGGGGGATGAGCCGCGTGGCCTGCGATTCAGGCGTGTGGCGCAGGAAGACGGCGGCGCTGGGGGGCGTGATGTTGCCCGTGCTGAGGTCGGTCTGGCTCAGGACCACGTGTACCCGGGCCGTGAGCACGCCGTCGATGCGCGAGAAGGTGTCGGCCAGTTCCTGCGAGATGGCAAAGGCCAGCCGGGCCTGCTCTTCCGTGGCGGAAGAGATCATGCCTTCGGCGGAAAAGACCTTGCCGAGGTTCTGGAAATCTTCGCGGGGAAGGCTGTTTTCCTTGAGGATTTCCAGCGCCTGAACGATGCGGTTCTCCTCGACGGAAAGGCTGTAGCCGTTCTTCGAGCCTACCTTTTCCGCAGGGATGCCATGCCGCAGAAGAAGCGAAAGCATGGTGTTCACCTGATTTTCGCTGAGCCCCTGATAAATTTCAGTTTTACAGCCGGTCAGGAGCAGGAGCGACATGACGGCCGCAAGGCAGAGCATACGGCGGAGCATGGCGGAAAGGCGGGGGGCGATGCAGGGTATGGGCATGGAGGCTTCCTTATGCGGGGTGGCAGGAACGGCGCGGCTTCGGGCGCGCCCTCAGCTCATGGTTTGCAGGAGCGACCGGGCAAGACTGCCGGCGGAATCGGGGGCGTCCTTCAAAGGCTCAAGAAGGGCGGCGGCCTCATCGTTCCTTTTCATGAGGAAGAGGCAGAAGCCGAGCATACTCAGCGCGTCGGCATCGCTGGCGTGCTCTGCGGCGATATCCCTCAGCATGGCTTCGGCCTTGGGAAGTTCGCCTACCACCATATGGCTCAGGGCAAGGCCGATGCGCGCGGGGATATGCCCGGGCTTGAGCAGGAGGACGCAGTTGTAGATACTGCACGCCTCAAGCACCATGCCGTTATGGCAGCCCGCGTTGGCGATGTCCATCAGGCGGACGAGAGTGGCTTCTTCAAGCATCATAGGTCACAGGCTTTTTCTAGCTGGTGCGCTGGGCCAGAGTTTTCATCATGTCGGTAAGGCTCTTGCTCACGGAAGAGACCATTTCGAGGATGGCGTTGTACTGGCCGATGTAGAACTGCATTTCCAGCATGGCCGTCTGCTGCTGATCCTGAGGCATCTCAGAGATCTTTTCCATCTTATCCTGAAGCTGTACGCCGACATTGTTGAGATTCGTAAGGCAGGTATCGAAAAGCTCGTTGACGTTGATACCGCCGCCGTGGCTGTTGATCTGATTTATCATCATGGTGATCTACCTCATTTGAAAATCTTGTTAAGGATAGCAGAGGCCGCCTGGGCCGCCTCGCGCACAGCAAGGGCTGTTTTCATGTCCTCGGGAACAAGGCCTACGTCCATACGGCGGCGGAAGTCGAAGTCCAGCGCCGCCATCTCGTCTTTGAGGGCTCTCTGCCGGGCGGTATCGCCGCTTTGTGCAAGGTCGAGTACGGAAATGAAATCACTCATGGGCGCTCTTCAAGGGATACTGGGTTTTCTTGCCGTTCCGGCTGAGGGTCAGCGCGTCCACGCTGATGGCCTCGAGGATACTGCCGCCGGGAAGTTCGCCGCCTTCGAAAACGATCTCTCCCGATTCGAGGGTAACGAACTTCATAGCCCCCATGGAAACGGAAACGACCTTGAAGCGGGCAGGGGCTTCGCTTTGCGCCGCCTGTTCGCCGTGGCGGGTGTAGATATTGGCCTGCGGCTTCTGCTCTTCCGCCTCGTTCACGATATGGAAGGGAACGGGTCTGCCCAGCTTCCTGAGCACGAGCATCACCGCTTCTTCCAGCGCCGCCTTGCTTTGCGGCGTAAGCGTGCCGCGCAGTTCCACCTTGCCGGGAAGGTAGTTCCGCGCCACGAAATCCACGCCTGCGGCGGCAAGGGCCGGGTCGAGCACGGCCTGCACGTCGTCTTCGTGGCAGATATCGCTGAATATCTCCAGCGCGGGTCTGCCGTTCTCCTGCTGGGGGCGCAGGGCCGGAACGTTGCGCCGGGCATTGCTGAGGGCCAGCTCTTCAAGGTAGCCGTTGCGGATATAGCCGCGCACCCTCACCCCGGGGCGGGCGGAGGGGGGCAGTTCCGTGACTTCGGGCCAGAGGCCAAGGGTGTTGAACGAGGCGCGCACAGCGTCGGCGGCATCGGAATGGACGGCCACATCAAGATAGACGGGGAAGTCCAGAAGCTGGGCAAGGCGCAGAAGGCGGCCGCGTTCCCTGTCGGAAGCGATGCGGCCCGTCACCGTCACGCTCCTGCCGTTCTCGGTGATGGCGAGCTTGTCGTACCCGGCTTCGTCGAGCAGGCGGCGCATGGTCTGGGCAGGCGTCAGCTCCGTGGGGGACTGGCTCCAGCCGAAGCACAGCGCACCGACAAGGAGCATGGACGCGATGATGCCGAGGTCGCGCACGCGGCGGGGCTTGCGGGCAGGCTCGTCTTCCTGCGGTTCCGCGTCCGGCATGGCAAGGCCGTTCATGTCTTCGGCGGGAAGCTCTGCGGCCTGTTCGGGCATGGCGGCGGGCTGTGCGGAAGGGGCTTCGGGCCGGGGTGCGGCCTCTTCCTTGAGCTGCCTGTCAACGTCGAGCCACGCCGAGGCATGGTCCGGCATATCGTCGGGAAGCCATGCCGCCGTGAGCAGACCTATCTGAAAAGGCGTGAGCGGCTCGACAGGGCTTTCCTCCTCAGCACGTACGCCCCGGAGGAACACAGGGCCGTCCAGCGCTTCCACGGTCAGGCGCAGAGCGCCGCCGTCAGCGAAGACGCGGAGCGCGGCGTGCCGCCCCTTGAGCGAACTGTCGTTGAGGATGAGGTCGCACGAGTCGTCCGTACCGACGACATAGACGCCCTCGATGAGCTCGATCTCCGCGCCGAGATGGAGGCCGGAAAAGATGCGAAGGACGGCCGGAGTCATCATAGCGCCCTTTCCGTGGCGTAGGGGGGATGCACGGCAGGCTTGCGGGAACAGCCGCCCTGACGCTCGGGGATGCGCGGCTCATAGTCGGCCTGCGTGGCGTCTCGGTGGAACGACGGCTCGTTGACCTGCGGGGGCACGTTGCCCTGATTGAGGCGTACGATGCGCGGCGTTATCAGGATGAGTCGTTCCATGCGCTTGCTGGTCTTGCTGGTGGCCTTGAAAAGGCTGCCGACGACGGGGATGCTCTTGAGCAGGGGAACGCCGCTTTCGTCCGTTCCCTTCTGTTCGTAGTAGTAGCCGCCGATGAGCAGGCTCTGCCCGGCGTTCACGATGGCCTGCGTATTGATCTTGGTCTGCTTGATGGGGGGAACGCCGGTCGTCGTGTTCACGTAGGAGGTGCTGTCGTCCTGATCGTCCTGCACGCTGACCGCCAGCTTGATGGACGTTTCGCCGTGTTCGCGGATGATGTGCGGCGTGACGCGAAGCACCGTACCGGCTTCGACCTTGTAGAGATCGACGGCCTGATAGCCTTCGACCTGCACGTAATACGTGGTGGTGTTTTCGAGCGTGGCCTGGATATTGTCCACGGTCAGCACCGAGGGGCGGCCCAGCACGCGGGCTTCGTTGTTGGCTTCCAGCGCACGGATGCGGGCAAGGAAATAGTCCGCGCCATGCGTATAGATGGTGGAAAGCGTAGCCCCGGCGTTCTCGATGAGGCCCGGGGTGGAAGCCGTGCCCTGCGAGGAAGTCTGGCCCGAAACGGAGCCGCCTCCGCCCCAGCCGCGACTGGGGGAATAGCTTCCCTGATAGGAAATGCCGAGGTCGCGCTTGAAGTCGGTATCGATGTCCACGATGGCGGCGTGTATCTCCACCAGCTCCACGGGCTTGTCGAGGTCGGCGATGACGCGTTCGTAGTAGGGCATGCGGAAGGCCGCGTCGTTGACGATGACGGCGTTGACGCGCGGGTCGGCAATGATGCTCACATTGCCGCTGCGGGGCAGGGGGGCGGTGTTTTCGGAAGGCCCTTCCGGGGTGTTCCTGCCAAGGGCCGCAAGGCCTTTGCCGCCCAGCTTCTCCACGGTGGCCTTTTCCTGCTTCACCGTGGTAGCGCTGGAAATGGGCCTGCCGGAAACCATAGCGCTCAGGATGCTGGCCACGCCGGGTATGGTCACGGTCTTGTCCATACTGCTCACGGTCTGGTCTTCGGCCCAGGCGTACTTAAGCGGAAAAACGCGCATGACGACCTGTTCTGCCTGCGCCGATTCAAAGGCCATAGCCGCGCTTCGTATCTGGTTGAGATAGGCAGGCGGCCCGGCAACGCTGATGACATCGCCCGCCTCGTTCAGCCGGGCGGGAAGCTGGGGCGAGAAGACCCCGCTTTTGGAAAGCACGCTGTACAGTTCGGCCGCACTGCACGTGCGGGGGGAAAGGAAGGTGCGCGAGCTTTCGCCGATATGGTAGAAATGCAGGGTGTTGCCCAGGATGTACCAGTTCACGTTGAAGGCGCTCTGCATTCCCTTGAGGAAGGTACGGCCCGAAACACCGCTGAATCGGCCGCTGACCTTGCCCTGCACCCCCACAGTGAAATCAGGCACATAGCCTTCCGTCCGCGCAAAATGGCCAAGAACGGTGGTGAGTTCCTGACTGTCGGCATAGTAGGTGAAGGGCACACGGAAAGGCCCGGACGCCTGCGCGGAAACGCAGAAAAAGAGCAGGGCCGCCGTGCAGAGCAGGAAAAGCCGCAGCGTTCGCATCAGGGAATGACAAGGGGTGCAGTTCCGCATAGAGAGGCCTTTTGCAGTATCAGAATCCAGAGAACCAGCCGCCCAGACTGAACGGAGAACTTGAAGCAGTACTTGAACTATTAGCAGAGCCGCCCTTGACCTGCTGCTTCCACCACGCAAGATCGTTGAGGAAATCGCGCAGGAGAAGGCGCAGGGCCTGTTCGTCGCCTTCCTGAAGCGGGAAGGTGCGGCTGAGTTCAAGGCGTTCCCCGGCAATGGCAAAGGCGGAGCGGCGCTTTTTGAGCGAGGCCGCCGCCACAGAGGCAAGGCGCTTCAGCTCCTCGTCGCCCTGCGTGCTTCCCGGGGCAGGGGATGCGCCAAGGTCGGCAAGGAGTACCGCCGTCCTGCTGTCAGGAGTGAAGAGCTGAAAGTCGAGCCCCCCTTCCAGAGCGAAGTGGAAAGCGCCCCCGTCATCCGGCACGGCCTTCTTCCAGCCTGCGGAGGCGGTGACGATATCGGCGATGTTCTGAAGCTGGGACGGCATGGCCTTACTCCTGAAATTTTTCCTACTCTAGAGATTTTTGAGGCTGTCTGTCAAACGCTCATTCTTAAAGGGGAAACGGGGCAGCCCGGCGAAGGGCCGCCCCCTGTGTCAGCCGAGTATCTTTGCCCGGGTCTGGTTCATGTTCTGCTGTATGGCGTCCTGCGAGGAGCGGGCCTTCTGCAGGAGTTCGTGCAGGGCGTCGTCGATGCGACTGAGCTGTTCCTGCGTGGCGCGCATACGTTCGGCATCGGCTTCAAGTTCCTTGGTCTGGGCTTCGATCATGGTCCCGCCGAAGGTGAACGTGCCGCTTACCACAGTCCCTGCCCCGGAGATGGCGCCGGTCACGCCCTGTATCCGGGACGCCTGCACCATGCCCACGTCGGCTCCGCCGCCAGCCTTCAGCGCCGCGCCGCTCATAACGGCCCCGGTAACGCCGGACGCTATCTGGAAGGTGCCGCTGATGACGCTGGCCGTGAGGTCGAGCGCCGCCTTGGTGCGGATGTTCTTGGCCTGCTGTTCGATATTGTCGATCTGCGCTTCGGTCTGGAGGGCCTTGGCGTCGGCGTTCTGCTTGCGCTGTTCGGCGGCCAGATCCTGGATAAGGGCGAGGTAGGTGGAGCCGAAGGAGGCCGGGGCCGTGCCCACGTAGAGGCAGTAGCCCTGTTCGTACACCGGGGGCGTAAGGGGCGGGAGTTCGTCCTTCACCTTGGCTTCCAGCTCGTCGAAGGTCATCTCGCTGGTGACGAGGCTGTTCAGGTAGGTCTTGAACTGCTCTTCCGTCTTGCCGGTGCGCTGGGTGTATTCGGTGAGCAGAGCCGTGTAGTCCTGCTGGTTATATCCGCTGAGGCTGGTGATATCCGTGCTCATACTTCATTCCTTCTCGATGGGTCAGGCCATAGTGGGGCTCATGGCCAGCACCGTTCCCTGCGTCTTGTTGCAGGCGTCGACGATGGCGTCCACGGCTTCGAGCAGGGCGTTGGCGCGCTCCATCTCGTTCTGGATCATATCCTGTTCCATTTCCATGGCCATGCGGATACGTTCGAGGATGGCCTCGAGTTCCTTCACCTCGGCCTGACTCTGCGCCACCTGATAGCCGTACACGCCGCTGGCGATGCTGGTCGCGCCGGAGGCAACGCTGTTGGCACCGCTCACAAGGTTGGTGATGAGCGTGGTCTTACTGAGGATCTGCATGACCTTGTTTGCCATATCGGCCGTTGCCGAAACGGCCTTGACCGCGCCGCCGATGTTCAGGGCTATCGTGGCAAGGTTGAGGGCTATGGTCACGCCCATGCCCACCCACTGGGCGGCTTCCTTGCTCATGCCGCAGGCTTCGCAGGCGGCGGAAATGCCGCCCGCAATGCAGTACTTGCCGTCCGTGGCCATGCTCAGGGCCGAATCCACCGTCATCACAAGGCCGACCACACCGGCGGCAACGAGCAGGGGATTGCCCGTAGCCGCGCCGATGGCGATGCTCGCGGCCGAGGCGATAGCGCCCACCACCATGCCGACTACGGAGAATATCTTGAGGAAGAAGTCCGCAATGCCCTTCTTGGCCAGCTTTTCCAGCTGCTTCTGCAGTTCTTCCAGTTCCTTCTTGTTGATTTCGGCCTGCTGTTCGCCTTTGATCTCAAGACTGTTCACGCCGTCGCGGCAGGCCTGCTGGCGGGTCTCGTAGCCGATGGCGCTGAGGAGCGTGTCGAGCGAGAGCGGCCCGGCAGGGGCGGGCAGGCTGGGCAGTTCGTCGATGTCGAGGGAGGTGGAAACGCCGGGGATAGCGCCTTCGCCGCCCTGTCCCGCAGCCTTGCCGAGGCCCTTCAGGAATTCGGCTACGGCCTGCTGGACGAGTTCGGCCTGCGTGGCCTGATTCTGACTGTTGACTTGCATGCTCATACAAGCCTCCTACTTTTCAAGCAGGGCAAGGAGGGCACGGGCCTTTTCGTGGCACTGCGCATGGGCAGGGTCGTTCTCGTCGCCAAGTTCGATAAGGCCTTTGAGCGCGCCGATGGCGTTTTCCTTTTCGCCAAGCTGGATATAGCAGCGGGCGGCATAGAGGAAGGGCTGGGGATCCTTGAGCAGAGCCACCGTTCCCGCCATAGCGTACGCATCGATAGCGCCCTTCAGGTTGCCGTTGGCCTGACGGCATCCGCCAAGGCCCATCCAGAAGCGGATATCCTTGTGGTTGTACAGGCAGAGGGCCTGGAACACCACTTCGGCGTCCTTATGATTGCTGCTGGTGTAGAGGTTGTAGGCAAGGGCGTAGAGGCTTTCGACATATTCCGGCGTCAGGCTGGTGACATCGGCAAGGGTAAGGCCCTTCTGAAGGCCTTCCATCATGGCGGCAAGCTGATCGGCCGTAAGTTCGTTCACGTTTTCAGCCATTGTCGTATCCTTATGGGTTAGATGTGGGGCTTACTGGCCCCTGGCGATGGAGCGCAGGGCCTGCGTGGCGGCGGAAATGGCGGACATGGCGCCTTCCTGATAGGAATTGTACTGGCCTATGAAGTCCTGCAGGTAGATCATCAGGGTCTGCGTCTTATTGCCGATCTGTTCCTGATAATTGGTCAGGGACTTGAGGACGTAGTCCCATTCTTCATGGCCGAGATTGTAGTCGTTGTCGCTGTTGGGGTAGGAGAGGCCTCGCTTGTCCATGTAGTCCACAATTTCCTGCGGCATGGGGTAGCAGTGCCCCCAGCGGTTTGTCTGGCCCTTGATGGTCTCCACGCCCACACCTTCGCAGTTCTTGGCCTTCTGCTGGAGGTCTCGGGCCAGCGCTATCATCTCGGCGCACTCCTTCTGCTCCTGCTGTATGTCTTCTATCTGCTTCATGTAGCTTTCGGCTTCGTTCTTGCAGATCTGGGACTGGGCAAGCTGGAGCTTGGCGAACATGAACTGCACACTGCCAGTGGGGCCGAGGTCGATGTCGGCCATGATCTGGGAAAGGGAATTGGTAGCGTTGACCTGAGACATGGAAGCTCCGTGATGGCTTACTGGCCTCTGGCGATGGAGCGCAGGGTCTGCGTGGCGGCGGAAATGGCGGACATGGCGCCTTCCTGATAGGAATTGTACTGGCCTATGAAGTCCTGCAGGTAGATCATCAGGGTCTGGGTCTTGTTGCCTATCTGTTCCTGATAATTGGTCAGGGACTTGAGGTTGTAGTCCCATTCGTCGGCGTTATGAGACTTGTCACCGCCGGTTTCTTCCCAGCTGAGGCCGCGCTGTTCGAAGAACTTCACCATTTCAGGCGGCATGTCGGTGCACTTGTCGCCGCTCTTGGCTTCGTTCTGGAGCTTGCGGGCCAGTTCGATCATCTCGGCGCATTCCTTCTGCTCCTGCTGGATGTCTTCTATCTGCTTCATGTAGCTTTCGGCTTCGTTCTTGCAGATCTGGGACTGGGCAAGCTGGAGCTTGGCGAACATGAACTGCACACTGCCGGTGGGGCCGAGGTCGATGTCGGCCATGATCTGGGAAAGGGAATTGGTGGCGTTGACCTGAGACATATCTCTTCTCCTGAAATGATGTTGTTAGATGCGCATGGCACCGCGGCGGGTGTGGGCGGAAGCGGCGGGAGCGGAGTTCTGCAGATGGGCGGCGCTGGCGCGCCCGGCCTTTTCGGCCTCGGCCCTGGCTTCGGCCATAGCCTGTTCCAGTTCGGGAGTCATTTCAGCGTCGCTCACGGTCACGTCGCCCTCGATGCCGAGGGCCTTCTTCTGCTCGTCGAAAATGCTGTTCAGACGCTCGAGTTCGCTGGCGAGGCGGGCGATTTCCTGCTGCTGATTCCTGAGATCCTGTTCGGTGAAGGCCATGATGTGCTCCTTGTGTTGTTCTGGGCTGCCGCTGCGGGCTTGCCGGAGAAGATGCAATGTTCGTGCCAGAATGTGCTTGTTGAGTAAATCCAGTGGGATACCGTGAAATGGGAGTCCCGCTCTGGAAGAAATGCCAATTTCATTGGCACAAAGGACAAGGGTGTTGCCAACGCTTTTTGTTTAGGTCATACTAACAGACAGAGTTCGACCTTGCAATATGTATTGAACCTGAGGCAGTTACGATATTTTCAGCGATGGCACGCAACTTGCATTCTGGTCAGAAAATCACTCAGGAGCCCCCACATGGCCATTGACTCCATCCAGAACCCATTCCAGGCCGCCTTCCAGTCCGGCAGTCCGCAGAATACGGCGGGCGCTTCCGGGACGTTCATGGGGCGTGCCGTCGCTCAGGTTGCCACGCCCGAATCGCTTCTGGCCGATGCCGCCGAAGAGCTGGCCTTTGCCGTGGATACCACCGACGACTTCGAGCTTGAAGAACGCAAGGAACGCGACAGGGCCGTGAATTCGCAGGCCGAACGCGTGAAGATGTATCAGGAGCTCATGCACGAGGCAGGCAAGAGCGAACAGCTCAATTCCCTGCGAGATTCCGTGCGCGGCCGCATCGACTCCCGCGCGGCGCTGGACAAGGCCCGGGAATACTTCCCCGACCCTTCCGACGCATGGGCGGCCCTTCAGGAAATAGCCGACGAGCTTCGCGCCAGCGGAAGCGGGGCCGAACTCCGCGCCGTGGAGGAAGCCATAGCCGAACTGGAACAGAACGACGGCCCGGCCATCCGTTCCGGCATCCAGGGCGCGCTTGCGGCCCGGGGCTTCCCCGAGCTCGGCGGAAGCGACGAGATGCGCGACTTCTACCGCCAGACCGTATGCGACTTCGCCACCGTGATGGACGTGTTCAAGCTCGTCCAGTCGAAGTACGAAGGCGACTTCCAGAAGGCCATGGACTTCCTTTTTTCGGCCCTCAGCGCCGACATCGCTTCCGACGTGCCCAGCATGGGCAGCCGCCACCTCGAGAATGTGCACGACAATCTCGGCAAGGTGCGCCTCACGCAGAGCGCCTTCCGCCTCTGTGAGGAAACGATGGACCGCTGGCAGAACGTGCACGGCATACGGCAGGGCAGCGGCGGGCTCGACGCCATGGCCCTGCTGGGCGACGTGCTGGCCCTTGGCGAAAAGAAGTTCCTTGGCGCCATGCAGGTCGAAGGCATCATGCACAAGGCCGGTGCGCCCGACCCGGAATTCGAAGTGCTCTTCCTTCAGGAACTCCTTGGCAGTTCCCGCAGATTCCCCTCTGCGCTCTTCGGCGACGACGCAGGCCGCATGAAGGTCCTCAGCGCCATGCAGGACGCCGTTGACGCCGCCGTTGAACGTGAAGACGCCTGGCTTGCCCGGCAGGAAGGTTGATAGCTATGCTCGAACATGAAATTCAGGCCTTTGGCCAGCGCCTCGGCATGGACGGCCTCGCCCTTTCCCGCGAGGGCCTTGCCCAGCTCCAGATAGAAGGCCTCGGCTCCTTCTTCCTTGAACTGGAAGAGAAGGGCGGCAGGCGTGAACTGCTCGCCTACCTTTCCGCCCCCGTGCCGGAACACGATGCCGACGCCCACCGCCGCCTGCTTGCGCACTGCGACTACCGCCGCGCCTATCCGTTCCCGCTGTCGGCAGGCGTCTTTTCCGGGCGGGCCATACTGCTCACCCATATCCCCGAAGCGCAGGCCACGGCCCCCGTCATCGAGAACGCCCTGCGCTTCCTTGCTGAAATCCTCTACGAATAGCCGCCCGCCTGCGGGCCTGTACCTATCAGGAGAGACCTATGCCCACCATCGGCATACTCGACCATTCGCTCGGCATACAGTCCGTCATGGATATGCCCGGTGCCGACAAGCTCCCCCTTGCGAGGGACACCGGCGCAACGCCCCTTAGGGAGGCCGGGCTCGATGAACTTTACGCGCCCGTCAACGCCCGTTCCCTTGTGGAGGCCCTTCTCTGCCCGAACGTGGGCGACGGTTCCCTCCTCAGCCCCGAGGCCTTTGCCGATCAGATGGAGTCCTGCATCAAGGAACTCGCTTCCAGCGAAGACCCTGCCGTCAGGGCCATGCTCAAGGAGCTGACCGGCCTGCAGAAGAACGGTATGCTCTATCAGGCCTATGTCGGCCTTATGATAGGGGGCTAGCGATGGCCGAACTCAGCCGAAACCAGCGCCAGAGCCTGCACGTGCTGGCCTACATGCTGTTCCGCATGGGGCAGGAGGGCAGGGCGCAGACGATATACGAGGGCCTTGCCGCCCTTGCCCCGGCCCATAAGCCCGACCGTCAGGCCCTTGCGGGGCTGGCGGCCATTGCCATTGGCAAGGGCGAAGGCGCAAAGGCGCTGGAGCTTCTTCGCGCGGCGGTGGAGGGCGCTGTGCTTTCCTCGCGCCATGCGGCGCTCTACCTTATGAAGGCGCAGGCCCTGTGGCTGGAAGGGCGCACGGCCGAGGCCGAAGCGGCGCGGGACGAATTCCTCTTTCTGAAGGAAAAAAGCGCGGAGAATGACGCATGAGTATGATGGACAAGGCTTCGCGCGGCGTCGGCTTCATGGCGCGCAACAACGACATTGCGATGGTCGTCCTTCTGGTGCTCGTCGTCACCCTGATGATAGTGCCCCTGCCCACATGGCTGGTGGATACGCTCATCGGCGTGAACATGACGCTCTCGTTCCTCATGCTCATGATGTCCATGTACGTGAAGACGGCGCTGGAATTCTCGGTGTTCCCCACCATGCTGCTGTTCACCACGCTGTTCCGCGTGGGCCTGAACATCACTACTACACGCCTCATCCTGCTCCAGGCCGATGCCGGTGAGATCATTTTCACCTTCGGCGACTTCGCGCTCGGCGGCAATTTCGTTGTCGGTGCTGTGGTCTTCCTCATCCTGACCATCGTGCAGTTCCTTGTCATCGCCAAGGGCGCGGAGCGCGTGGCCGAAGTGGGCGCACGCTTCACGCTGGACGCCATGCCCGGCAAGCAGATGTCCATCGACGCTGACCTGCGCGCCGGTGTCATCGACATGGAGGAAGCCCAGAAGCGCCGCAACAACGTACAGCTCGAAAGCCAGATGTACGGCGCTATGGACGGCGCCATGAAGTTCGTGAAGGGCGACAGCATCGCCGGTATGATCATCGCCGTGGTCAACATCGTCGGCGGCACGATCATCGGCATCACCCAGCGCGGCATCAGCGCCGGTGAAGCCCTGCATATCTACGGCATCCTGACCATCGGCGACGGCCTCGTTTCCCAGATACCGTCCCTGCTCGTGTCCATTTCCGCGGGTATCCTCATCACCCGTTCCGGCGACAGCAGCGATAACGTGGGCGCACAGGTGGGCGAGCAGTTCTTCCGCCAGCCCAAGGCCCTGCAGATGGCCGGTGTGCTCATTTTCCTCTTCGCTCTCATCCCCGGCTTCCCCAAGCCCCAGCTCTTCACGCTGGCCTTTGCCGTCATGGGCTTCGGCTACGTGCTCAGGCGCATGAGCTCCAGCGAAGAGAAGAAGGACAGCCGGGCCGAGCTCATGCAGTCGCTGGCCCCTGCCGCCGAAAAGAAGAAGGTGCGCAAGGCCGCAGGCCCGCAGGACGAATTCTCCCCCACGGTTCCCATCATCCTCGATATCGCCCCCGACATCGGCGAATCCATGGATTACGATTCCCTGAACGAAGAGCTGGCAAGCCTGCGCCGCGCCCTGTACTTCGACCTTGGCGTTCCCTTCCCGGGTATCAATATCCGCCCGAACCCCACGCTTCCCCCGCTGGGCTATCTTCTGAACCTCAACGAAGTGCCTATGGCGCGCGGCCAGCTCGTCAAGGACATGGTCATCGTGCGGGAAAAGAAGGGCAACCTCATGCTGCTGGGCGTGAACTTCAAGGAAGGCGAGCCCTTCCTGCCCGATGTCGATCCGCTCTGGGTCAGCACGGAAGAGGTGGCGCGCCTCGAGAAGGCGGGCTTCACCTGCATGAGCCATGCGCGCATCCTTGCCTATCACCTGTCGCTCATCCTTTCCCGCCACGCCTCCTCCTTCCTCGGCCTTCAGGAGACCAAGTACCTGCTCGACCGCATGGAAGAGCGCGCGCCCGACCTTGTGCGCGAAGCCACGCGCCTGCTCCCCGTCCAGCGTATCGCGGAGATATTCCAGCGCCTCGTGCAGGAGCAGATATCCATACGCGACCTGCGCACCATCCTCGAGTCCCTCATCGAGTGGAGCCCCAAGGAAAAGGACGTGGTCATGCTTACCGAATACGTGCGCGGCTCGCTGAAGCGCCAGATAAGCTACATGTACTCGCGCGGCCAGAATATGCTTCCTGCCATCCTCATGGACCCCTCACTGGAAGAGACCATCCGCAAGGCCGTGCGCCAGACTTCGGCAGGCGCGTTCCTCTCGCTGGATCCGGATACCTCACAGCGCATCATAAAGGCCGTGGGCGACGCCGCAGGCCAGTACAAGACCAGCTCGCAGAAGCCGGTGCTCATGGCCTCCATGGACATACGCCGCTATGTGCGCCGCCTTATCGAGAGCAAGCATTACGAGCTGCCCGTCATGGCCTATCAGGAAGTGACGCCCGAAATAACCGTGCAGCCCGTGAACCGCATCCGCATCTAGGAGCAGAGCCATGCATTCCGCCGCCTTGGAATACGCCAGTCAGGCGCTGTATCTGGTGCTCATCATATCGCTGCCGCCCATTGTCATCGCCTCTGTCATCGGCATACTGCTCAGTCTCATCCAGGCTGTCACCCAGCTTCAGGAACAGACGCTGACCTTCGGCGTCAAGCTCATTGCCGTGGTGGTCTCGCTGTTCCTTCTGGGCGGCTGGATGTCGAGCGAGCTTCTGCGCTACGGCGACGAGATATTCTCCCGCTTCTACCTGCTCTGAGCACGGAAGGCACGCTATGATAGAGTTTCTGGGAGCCTACGGCCCTGCCGAACACCTGCAGGCCTTCCTGCTGGGTTCGGCCCGCCTGTTCATGCTGATGAACATAGCCCCGTTCTTCGCCGGAACGCTGATAACGGGGCCGATACGCTTCGTCATCATGCTGGCCATGTACCTTGTGGTGCACCCCATGATACTCGGTCAGGTCCCGGCGTGGCAGGGCTTCCAGCTCGCTCCGGCCCTTGTCTTCGGCGGCCTGCTGGCCAAGGAGCTCTTCCTCGGACTGTTCCTCGGCCTTCTGGCGGGCTTCATGTTCTGGGGCATACAGTGCGCCGGATTCTTCATCGACAACCAGCGCGGCGCAGGCATGGCGCAGGATACCGACCCCATGACCGGGGAACAGAGCTCGCCCACGGGGACCTTCCTGTTCCAGAGCGCCGTCTATGTCTTCTTCTCCACGGGGGCGTTCTTCAGCTTCCTCGGCGCGGTGTATGCCAGCTACGAGTTCTGGCCCGTGTGGGAAGGCATTCCGGCCAGCGTGTTCAAAGAACCTGCCCTCGCCCTGTTCTTTGCGGGCAAGGTGGCCAAGCTGGCTATGGACATGATGCTCCTTTCCGGCCCCATCATCGTGGCCTGCCTGCTGACGGATATTTCCCTCGGCCTCATCAACCGCTTCGCTTCCCAGCTCAACGTGTACGTGCTGGCCATGCCGGTGAAGAGCGGCCTGGCCTCCTTCCTTCTTATTTTCTACTTCGGGATGCTGATGAGCGGCGCCGTGAGGATATTCGATTCCTTCGGCACTGATCTCCAGCACCTGCGCTTCATACTGCCATGAGCGACAAGACAGAACAGCCTACACCGAAACGGTTGCGCGAAGCCCGCGAGAAGGGCGATGTCTGCAAAAGTCAGGACATCGCACCCGCGCTTTCCGTGCTGGGCATAGGCCTGTACCTGATCGCCAACGGGGAGAACATTTTCCACACCCTGTCGCAGATGGTGGCCGTGCCCATGCTCTTCTGCCACCTTCCCTACGAAGAGGCTATGGCCAAGGCCGTGCCCCTCGTCATCGACTCGTCCCTCGTGCTGGTGGCCCCTGTGGTGGGCATCGTGATGGCTACGGCCTTCATCGGCACGATATCGCAGACGGGCTTCCTCTTCGCCGTGAAAGCCGCCATGCCCAAGCTCGAGAACCTCGACCCGAAGAAATGGTTCCAGAAGGTCTTCTCCATGAAGAACCTTTTCGAGCTGGCCAAGAATATGGTCAAGGTGGCGGTGCTGGCCTTCGTGGTGAAATCCGTGCTCGACGAATACCTCCCCGTGCTGTTCGAGATGCCGAGCCGGGGAATCGGCGCGATGTGGAGCGTGATAGGCTCTGCCGCAGGGGAACTCATCCTGAAGTCGGCCGGGGCTTTCGCCGTCATTGCGGCGCTGGACTACCTGTACCAGAAGTACAAGTACACGCAGAACCACATGATGAGCAAGGACGAGGTGAAGCGCGAATACAAGGAAAGCGAAGGCGACCCGCATATCAAGGGCAAGCGCAAGCAGCTCCACAAGGAGCTTCTCAACGAGGCCGGAGTGGGCAATGTGAGGAAGGCGAAGGTGCTGGTGACCAACCCCACGCATTTCGCCGTGGCGCTGGACTACGAACAGGGAAGAACTCCGCTTCCCGTCATCCTTGCCAAGGGGCAGGGCCCCCGCGCCCTGCATATGATGGAAGTGGCGCGCGAGGCCGGCATCCCCATCATGCGGAACGTGCCGCTTGCCCGTGCGCTCTACCATCAGGGCGAGGAAAACGATTTCATCCCCAGAAACCTCATCGCGCCTGTGGCCGAAGTCCTGCGCTGGGTGCAGAGCCTTGAAAGCGAAAAGGGAGCATAGTGTGGACCACATGAGAACTGAGAACTATTACGCCCTGCTCACCGAGCTTTGCGGTTCGCTTGCTATGGGCAGGCATACCGACTGCGACCCCCTCTTCGAGCTGACCAAGGAAGGCTCCGGCCCGGAAGAGCTGGTGAAGCTGGCGGAAGCCTTCGGCCTGATGCTGGTGCGCGTTGAGGCGCGCGAATACCAGAACGCCCAGCTCGTGCAGGAACTGCGCAGCAAGAATGCCGAACTCGAAGCGCTCCATGCCGTGCTCATGGAAACGAACGAAGCCCTGCAGAAGCAGATGCAGGATATGCTCTCCCCGGGCAAGGGCGTGATAGGGCAGAGCCCCGCCATGCGGCGCGTGTTCGACCTTGCGCGGGCCATTGCCCTGCGGCCCATCAATACACTCATCCTCGGGCCTACGGGTACGGGCAAGGAAGTGATGGCGCGCTTCATCCACCAGCATTCGCCGCGCAGCAAGGCCCCGTTCATCGCCGTGAACTGCACGGCCATCCCCGATACGCTTTTCGAGAGCGCCATGTTCGGCATCGAAAAGGGCGTGGCCACCGGCGTGAACGCCCGCAAGGGCCTCATCGAGGAAGCCAGCGGCGGAACGCTGTTCCTCGACGAGCTTGCCGAGATGAACCTTGCCAATCAGGCCAAGCTGCTCCGCGTTCTGGAACTGAACGAAGTGACCCGTGTGGGCAGTGCCCATTCCGTGCCGGTGGACATCAATCTCGTCTGCGCCACGAACGTCGATCTGGAAAAGGCCGTGGCCGAGGGGCGCTTCCGCGAAGACCTCTACTACCGCATCAACGTGGTCGAACTCCGCCTGCCCGCCCTGAACGAGCGGGAGGACGATATCCTGCTCCTTGCCCAGTCCTTCCTCGAAAGGAACTGCGCCGAAATGAAGCGCGGGCGCCTCAGCCTTTCGCCTTCCGTGCAGGCCCTGCTCATGCGCTACGCGTGGCCGGGCAACGTGCGCGAACTCAGCAACGAGATGAAGAGGGCCGCCGCGCTGACCCCGGGCAGGGTGGTGGAGCTTGAACACCTTTCGCCGCGCATCCTCGCTTCGGAAACGGCGAAGAAATACCTCAGCCAGCAGGAAGGCGGTAGGGAGGCCGCGGCCTGCACGTCCTTCAACCTTCAGGAAATGGAGAACAGGCTTATCCGGCTTGCCCTCGAGGAAGCCGGCGGGCGCAAGGCCAGGGCCGCGGAACTGCTTGGCATAACGCGCGAAGGCCTGCGCAAAAAGCTTCTGCGCATCGAAGGGGAACAGGCATGAAGTTCTCGTTCAAGGCCAAGCTCTTCCTGCTGGTGAGCGCCGCCATCAGCCTTGTGGCCCTCCCCATCATTTTCTTCAGCCGCGACTTCCTTATCGAAAACAGTATGGAGCACGAGCGCGATGCCTTCGCCAACACCGTGATGCTGGTGGAAGACAATATCGGCGCGCATTACCTCAATATGCTTTCTTCCGAGGTGGATGCCGTCATCATCGCCAAGGACGACCTGTTCTGGTGCGCCTCCATGCTCCGCGACATGGAAGACCTCCGCAGCAGCGACGGGCGGGAAAAAACGCTTGCGCAATGGCAGAACTTCTTCCGCGCCTCAGGCTACCATCTGGCGATGTTCGACAGGAACGCCCTTCCCATCGTGGCCGATCCGCTGATAAAGGCCGCCACCGCCCCGGGAATCGTCGACTTCAAAGGGCAGGCTACGCGCTCCATGGTGCTGGCGAGAAAGGGGCAGTCCGGCCCTTCCTATGCCGTGGCCCATGTGAAGGACGGTGACAGGGGGGAAGTGCCGCTCCTGCTTTGCTTCCTTCCCGTGCCGGAACAGGGGATGCTCGTGCTGGCCATGCAGGTGGCGGACGTCTTGGACAACCGCCTTCAGGCAGAAAAAAGCCTTGGCGGCAGTGTGCAGGAACGCATCGACGGCCTTGAGCTCAGTGCGGGCACGTCGGTCGCCATCATTTCGGGCAAGGGGGAAGTGCAGGCCTCGCGCGGGGTGAAGATAGGGCTTGGCGACCTGCCGGAAGCCGCACGGGAAAAGGCAAGGAAGGGCATCACCCTCGAAGGCGAATCCGTCGGCCCGCTGGGCAACGCCTTCCTCTACCGCATCGGCTATTTCAAGCCGCTCGACTGGTACATCGCGGCCATCATCCCCACAAGCATCATAAAGGAACCGGCAGAGACCCTGTCGCGCTATCTCTTTTCCGTGGCGCTCGTGGTCATCGTCCTCAGCCTGCTCACCATGTTCCTGCTCACGGCGCGCCTTATCGCCCCCCTCGGCGTGCTGACCGAAAAGGCACGGGCGCTTGCCGCCGAAAACTTCCGCGACGACGAGGATACGCACCTCGAAGAAAAGATACGCGAAGACATGCCGGTGCACCGCACGGACGAAGTGGGCCAGCTCGCTTCCTCCTTCGCCGCGCTCGGCAAGGCGCTGGACGGGAACATCCGCAGGCTCAAGGAGACCGTGGCCGTGCGCCAGCGTATGCAGGGCGAGCTCAACGCCGCACGGGACATCCAGATGGGCATACTCCCGCCCCCCGACAGCGCACCGAAAACCGGGCGCTATTCGGCGGCGGCCTTCCTTCTGCCCGCCAAGGAAGTGGGCGGCGACCTTTACGACTTCTTCACCGCGCCGGACGGCAGGCAGGTCGTGGTCATCGGTGACGTTTCGGACAAGGGCGTGTCGGCCGCGCTCTTCATGTCCATGACCGTGACCCTTGTGCGCTACGCTATGGCCGAAGGGCTTTCCTGCGCCGAAGCCATGCGGCGCATCAACGACCGCCTTGCCGAGAACAACCCGAGCTGTATGTTCGTGACGCTGTTCATCGGCCTTTTCGACCCGGAAAGCGGCGTGCTCGACTACGCCAGCGGCGCCCACTGCCCGCCCTTCGTGGTGAGCCCCGACCCTGCGGTTCCGATACGCGCTCTGACCGATGTCAGCGGCCCGCTCGTCGGCGCTATGGAAGGCATGGACTTCCAGCCCTGCCGCGCCGTCATCGCTCCGGGCGAATACTGCTTCATCTACACGGATGGCGTGTCCGAAGCCATGGACGAAGAGAAGCGGCTCTTCACCGAAGAGCGCATCGCGGCGGCGCTCGACGGCCTGCGCCATGCCGGGCCTGAACAGGTGCTCGACGGCATCATGGAGCGCGTCCGGGAGCATCGCGGCACGGCGGAACAGTCCGACGACATCACCATGCTCTGCTTCAAGCGAAGCTAGTCCTGCCTGAGCATAACGAAAGCGCGGCGGCTGTGCATCGCAGTCTCCGCGCTTTTGTCATGCCGTCATTCGCCCTTGCGCAAGGGCCGGTATTCGATGAGGATGCGCCCGCCTTCCCCTCGCTGGAAGCCTGTTCCCGCCATGCCGCTGGCCAGAAGGCGCTGATGGGCCGCATGGTCGTCTGCCTCGGCCAGAGTGGCGGAATCACCGAAGCGGAGCGGGGCAGGGGAGCGCATGAGGATGAAACGCGGCCTGCCGCCGTACTTGTAGGCAAAGGCGCGGATGTGGAAGCCAAGGCGGAAGAAGAGCTGAAGGCTGGCGGCATTGCGCGGCCAGACCGTAGCGAGGGAAATATTCCTGCCGTCCTTTTCGCAGAGGCGTATGCTTTCCTGCATGAGCTGGAAGGCGAGGCCGCATCCCCGGCAGTCGCCGCGCAGGAACACGGATTCCATGTGCCGCACGCGCCCCAGCTCTTCGAGCGAAAGGCCGAGGTCGAGGCCGAGGTTCTCGCTGTCGTCCGGGGCGGGATAGCGCAGTACGTTCACCCCGGCCAGCCCGCCCGAAGCGTCGAAGGCCAGCAGGATATGCCCAGCCCCGGCAACGATGGGTTCGTAGAACTCCGGCCCGTCGGTAGCGAACATATCCCGGCTGGGCAGGCTCTTTTCCACGTCCTCTTCAAGGGCCACGAGGGCCGGGATATCTTCCGGGCGGGCGGTGCGGAACGTAAAGGGCATCATTCAGCGTTCTCCGGGCGGCTTTCCCTTCCGCGCCAGCTCAGGGCGAGGAAGAGCACCGCACACACAAGGGTATAGGCGGCAAGGGCCATGAGGCCGAAGCGGACATCCCAGATGGACATCATAACGCCAAGACTGAGCGGCCCGAGCACCTGACCAATGCGCATGGCCACGTTGTAGAAGCCCATCGTTCTGGACTTGCCGAAGCGCTGTGCCGCCGGAAGGGAAAGGGCGTACGCGCCCTGCCCGTTGGAGGCGATGGCCGTGTTCAGCGCCAGCAGGGATACGCAGAGCATGGCCCCGGCAAGGCCCTCCGCCAGCACAAGGCAGATCACGCTTGCCGCCGCGATGAGCATGGAAAGGAACAGGGGCTGTTCCATCCTTTTTGCCCTGTCGATAAGCGTGCCGAAGGCCGGGCCCGCGAACATCACGATAACGCAGTACACAAGGAAGACGCGACCGATGCTGGCTGGAGACGTGCCCGCCTGACTCAGGGAAAGCGGCACGAAGAACTGGAAAAGGCAGACCGTGATAAGCGCATTGGGTATGATAAAGAAGGCCAGCAGGGCGCTCATGCGCCTGTCGGCGAAGAAGGTGAGCGATTCCCTCAGCGAGAAGCGCGGCGAGCGCGTTTCGCGCACCCATTGTTCCCGGGGCAGGAAACGCCACAGCAGGGCGACCAGAAGGAGCAGGAGGCCTGCCGAGAACGGGAACACGGCGGCATAGCCGAGCCTGTCGGCAATAAGGCCGCCAAGGGCGGAACCGCTCAAACAGCCTGCGTACAGGCCGGCGAACATGAAGGCTAGGTTGCGCGCGCGGTGCGATTCCGGCGAGTGGGCGATAACGAAGACCTGGGCCGAAAGGTTGATGAAGCCGTAGCCAAGGCCGGAAATGCCGCGCGAAAGGATGAAGGGCAGAGGCCCGGACGAGAGCCAGCTCAGGAGCGAACCGCCGCAGGCAAGGAAGATGCCGCTGACCAGCATGGGCCGCCAGCCGGAACGCTGGCTCCAGAAGCCGCCAAGGAGCATGGCCGCCCCCGCCATGAAGAGCTCGCAGGAAACGGGCAGGCCCGAGACCACATCGGGCGGCAGGCCGAACAGGTCGAGCCCTATCTCACCGATGCGGATAGGCACGTACGACATGGCCATTTCCGTACCGAAGAGGCAGGAAAAAATGACCGGGCGCATGAATTCCGGCTTTTGCACCATAGCATGGACGCCCGCTCCGCCCATGAGCAGGAGGTAGATGAGCTCGACGAGGAAAAGCGCGGCAACCACGGTGAGGGTGAGGTTGTCGAGCATCATGGAGCGCATATTCTGCACCGAGACGGCAGGGTCGATGGCAACGACCACAGAACCGGCAGGCCTGCCCTCGGCGAGATTGAGGATATCGCGCTGGACAAAGGGCGCATCGGCGTGAAGGCTGGCCCATTCCTCCGGCGTGATGGCGCGGCTTCTGTCCACAGCGCAGTGGAACCGGCCGTTCTCGTCATAGACGGCTATGCCCCGGGAATCCATGAAGGTCTGGCGTTTGACGAGCCATCCATCCATGTTCTTTATCTCGCTCACGTCCATGCCCATTCCGGCTATCCGTTCAAGTTCCCATGTTATCTGGCGGGTCACCTGATAGGCGCTTTCGTGGCTTTTGGACTGGTACAGCTCGGTCAGCGGCGAGATGAGGAGCAGGAGGAAGGCGGCCTGCCCGGCGATGAGGGGGAGCAGTATGCAGAGCCGTATGCGCATACCGTTTTTGCGCGTGCCTTCCTCGCCCAAAGCGTTGCGCCGGGCCATGGAAAAGAGCAGGGCGGCAAAAAGCAGGCAGACGGCAAGGGTGATGAGGGCAAAGGAGAGAAGCTGTTCCTTCGAAGCTTCGACGACCTGTTCGAGGACCGTACTCTGCCTGATGGAAACGAGCACGTGGCTGACGGTTTCCGCCTTCCTGCCCTTCACGTCGCAGGCCAGCCAGATGAGGCCGCCCCCGCTGAAGGTTTTCACAGGGCCGAACAGAGGCGTGGCATTGCGGGGGATATCGGCGGCCGCAGGGGCGTCTTCTTCCCATTGGTAGATGACCTTGCCCTGCGTGTCGACGACGGCAAGATTGTGTACGTCGGTACGCCTGAGGAAAGCCCCGAAGGATTTCTGCACCGTCGAAGGCCGCAGGCTCTTGCCCGCGCGCACGAAAAGGCTCAGGTGATCGGCCATATCCTTACAGAGCAGGCCGTTCACCTGAAGGATGGGCTCCTGATACTGCTTGTACAGCGCCGACAGGATGAGCGCGCCGTAAAGGAGCTGGGTGACGAGGAGCGTGATGAGCCCGCCTGCGGCAAGGCGCTTGAAGCCGTGTCCTTCCATAACGCCTACTTGCCTATGGTCTTGTAGATCTCGTCCACTGCGGCAAGTATCTCGAGCGGCGGATTCCAGCCTATGGCCATGGCCGTTTTCAGGTTGATGGCAAGGCCGAGTTCCGGCTCGAAGACCTGGCTCACGTCGCGCGGCTTCCTGCCGCCTATCACCGCCGCAATGGCTTCGGCCTCGAAGTTTCCGATATCGTCGAAGCCAGCCTGCGCAAGGCTCATCAGCACGCCGTATCTGACCAGATCGGGGCCTGCCTGCGCAAAGCTGGGGATACCGGCCTTGCTGACGGGCTTCATAAGGCCCGGGATGCGGGACATGGGCGTAGAGGTGTAGGTGAGGTAGAGGGCGTCCGCCCCCTGCGTGAGGAGCCTGTCCACACAGCCTTTCAGGTTGAGGAAGGCCTGCTCCTCATCGGCCACGTCGAGGGGCGCGGCGGCAAGGACGAGCTCGATGCCAAGCTCCTTTGCCGTGGCCGCTATCTCGTCCATAGCGCAGGTGTTGCGGCCTTCGGGCGTATCCTCGAAGGGAACGCCGAGGCGCTTGAACCGGAAGATCTCGTGGAACATGGAAAGCTGGCGGCGGAAGCGCCCGGGCTCGAGCTGGGCATGGACGTTGTCCTTGCCGGAATCTTCCACCGAAGCCACTATCCCGGCGCTCACGGCATCGGTAACGCTCATGGAGAACACAGGGATGCCGAGGTCTTTTTCCGCCATGTCGGCCCCGCTCCACGTTCCCATGGCGATGATCATGTCCACGTCGCCGCGTGTGCGGATGCGCTCAAGGATATCGTTGCGGATCTCGATACGCTTCTGGGCATCCCATTCGGCGCTGTAGTGCCCGTCGTCAAGGAAGGCGATGCGCCCGGCGGCGTTCTGGGCCAGCCAGCCCCACATTTCCTTGGAGCTCTCGCTTCCTTCCGGGATGCTCACCGCGCCGTTTCGGATGAGGCCGAGCCGCTCAAGCCCGCGTGCCGTGAAGGCAAGCGTCTTCTGATAGTTGGAGAACGGCCCGCCTTCCACGTAGATGGCGCGCCACACTTTTTCTTCTGCCGAAGCCGGAGAGGCAAGGAAGGGAAGGAGGAAGAGCAGAAAAAAAGCGCAAACTATTCTGGATGCCTTCAGCATGAGAGACCTCTCATTGATTTGCACCCACTATGAGCAATTTCACCCGAGAAAGCAAATGAAATGAGAAGGGTGAGGGCCGGGCCTTGGCGTGGAGAACTGCCCCAAAAGCCGCCGCCTGCGCAAAAACTGGCACAGAACTGGCACAAGGCTTCAGATAACAGAAAAGGGAGCTACGACTTTCATCGTAACTCCCTGAAATTTCTGGTCGGGATGACTAGATTTGAACTAGCGACCCCTTGAACCCCATTCAAGTGCGCTCCCAGACTGCGCTACATCCCGACTCTGGTTTGCTGAAAGA
>JAFQTU010000059.1 GCA_017408905.1 Mailhella sp.
AAAATCTGCCGCTCTGAAGAAAGATTAAAGAAAAATCTCCGAGCTCTGAAAAACTCGGAGATTTTTGAACAGATATTCTTTGATTTTAGCTAGTTGTATTATCTGTGAGTTCTGTGCCGCGTATAAAAAATTTGCCTCAGAACTCTGTGTTTCTACCGTTTTTGACCAGCTCCCGGCGAGCTTTTCGCCCTATCGCCAAGAGCTTCGCGAATGAGCGTCATACCCCAGCCTTCAAGGGAATACGGCGTACCATCCTGTTCCTTCTTCGGCGTGTGAAGCAGCGTCTTGATAGTCGGTTTGAGCTCGGGGTGACGTTCCAATTCGTCCTCGAAGTCCTGTTGTATTTGCGGCCTTGTGTACTCCGTATCCGGCGCGGCAAGAAGATCGTTTACCAGTCAGCCGAGAACGTGGCGGAGCAATGACCAGACGTCGCGCCCCACGCGGGCGCGTGGATTGAAACAGCGGAGTGCTGGCGTCAATGAGACCGGCGCTCTGGTCGCGCCCCACGTAGGCGCGTGGATTGAAACCTATATCAAAAAACTGTAGCCGCAGGAGGCCCGCGTTGCGCCCGCCTTTTGCCAGAAGCTCAAGTGCTTTCTGGCGGGCTTCACGAGCATCGTTGGGGCTAACCTCAGGATATTGGCCGAAGCTCAGGAGTTTCTGCTTGCCGTCGAAGCGATAGGCCATGTGTCAGAATTTCTTGCCGGTGGTTTTTACGAGGAGGTAGAGGCCTCCTCCGTCGGAGAGCTTCTGGGGCTTCTCGCCAGCTCTCGTATTTCTTATTGTCGTGTCGAATAAGGGCATGTTGGTATCCTCATGAAAAAAGTCGTTTCTTTCATGAAAAACACCATTCTTGCATAAATAAGTATTGGTATTTCAATATGTTTTGCGAGTGTTGGTATTCTTCGCACCGAGTAATCTAGCATGCATAGATACCAACGAGAATACCAACAGAATTTGTGGGTGTCCACGTACCTCTCTGGATTTTACGGGACATAAGAAGAGGCCCGGAACACTTGTTTCTTCAAGTATTCCGAGCCTCTATGGTCTTCTTTGGATACAAAAATGGTGCCGAGGGACAGAATCGAACTGCCCACACGGGGATTTTCAGTCCCCTGCTCTACCGACTGAGCTACCTCGGCACGACAGAAAGAATGTTTATAGGAAGGTTCGGCTTTTGGCAAGCATTATTTTCGCCTTTTTTGCATTTTTTTATCGCAAGATAAAAAGGCGAAGTATCCTAGTGCGATAGCGCTACCATTCCCCGTTACGGAAAGCGGAGATTATCTTCATGGTGATGGATTCCTCGTTGGGCACGGGGGGAACGTCCTTCCTGTCCACCCAGCAGGCCTCGGCAAGCTCTTCCCTGTCCCACGTTATCGTGTCCGGGCCGTCCAGCTCTGCGGCGAAGGCCAGCGAAAGCGTGCCCGAAAGCCCCCACGGCTGACTGCCGAGATAGCGCAGGTTCCTGATGCGCACGCCCGTTTCTTCCATCACCTCGCGGGCGGCGGCCTGTTCTGCCGTCTCTCCGGCCTCGACGTAGCCGGCCACCAGCACATAGCGCGGCGTACCGGGGCGGTTGTAGCGGGTAAGGAGCAGGCGTTCCCCGTCGCGCACGGCGACCAGTACCGACGGCGGGATGGAAGGATATTCCACCGTGCCGCACTGCGGGCAGACCATGCTGCGCTCCTTCCCGCCGGGGCGGGCAGGCGTGCCGCATCGGCCGCAGAAGCGACGGGTCGAGTACCAGTTGAACAGATGGAAGGCCGTGATGCCCGCGAAGGCAGGCCAGCCCCAGCCATAGCCCCAGAGCGCCCTTGCGGGCAGGCGTTCCCAGCCTTCCGGGGCGGGTATGTCGCTGTCGGTACGGCGCAGGGCAAGGAAGAAGCGCATCTCGCGCCCGGCCTCTTCCTCATGCTCCAGCCGGAAGGCGTAGATGAGCTGTGCGCCTTCGCCGGATGCAGGGAGCTTCCGCCATTCCTCCAGCGTGGGAAAGCTGAGGCTTTCACCCTGCCGCAGGAGCAGGCCTTCCCGGGTGAAATCGAAAACGAAGTCCCCCGGGGCGGGTTCATGCGGTTCGAATTCGATGCGCAGTTTCCACGGGGCGATATCCTGTATCATGGGCGCGCCTCCCTTGCGGCCAGCCATTCGCGCACGGCGAAGAGGTCGGGCAGGACGGCACGGGCAAGGCCGCGCATCTCGTCGTTGGGCGGGACCATGTCGGGAACCATGAGGGCGTGCATGCCTGCGGCGTGGGCCGAACGGATGCCGTTGTAGGAATCTTCCACCGCGTAGGAGAGGCGCGGGTCAGCCCCCAGTTCGGCGCAGGCGCGCAGGTAGATGTCGGGCGCGGGCTTGCTCACCGTGAGCATATCCCCGCCGATGAGCACGTCGAAGTACGAGATAAGGCCCGTGCGCTCCATGTTCAGGCGCACACCGGCCTCGCGCGAGGAGCTGGCGATGGCAATGGCCCAGCCTTCGCTCTTCAGCCAGTCCAGAAGCTCCCTCACGCCCGGCTTGAGCGGAGCGCCGTTCACGGTAAGCACGTCGTAGAAATAGGCGCGCACGCGGTCGCGGAAGCCGACGTAGTCGAAATCCCTGCCGAAGGCTTCGGCAAAGAGCGTGGCCGTGTGGGCGTGCGTCGTGCCGATGGCCTTGTAGAAGATGGGGTTCAGGTCAGGCAGGGCAAGTTCGGCCCCGACATGCTGCCAGGCCTTGAGCACGAGGCGTTCGGAGTCGATGAGCACTCCGTCCATATCGAAAACGATGGCGGGCATGGGCTATCCTCGGAAAAAGGGTCAGGGGCGATCAAGGAACTGGCGCACTTCCTTCTCGATGGCGCTGTGTTCGCCGGGGCGATGCCAGAGTATGCGCTTGTCCGCCTTGAACCATGTCCACTGCCGCTTGGCGTAGGCGCGGGTATTGTGCGTCCAGCGCTCCATGCATTCCTCGTGCGAGAGCCTGCCGTGCAGGAAGGCGGCGGTTTCGGCACAGCCTATTCCCGTCCATGCCGGGGCTTCGATGTCCGGGCAGAGGCGCAGGGCGCGCCGCGCTTCACCCATCGCTCCCATGGCGAGCATGATCTGTATGCGCTTCTCGAGATAGGGGGTGAGTTCGTTCAGCGGAAGGCCGATGCCGATGCGGAGCACGTCGTAGGGCGCGGGCGGCGGCGTCTGTTCGTGCCACCACGTGAAGGTGCGGCCCGTGCTTTCCCATACTTCCAAGGCGCGCACGTTGCGCTGGCTGTCGTTGGGGTGGATCTTGGCGGCGTAGGCCGGGTCGATGTCCTTCAGGCGTTCGTGCAGAGCGGGCGCTCCGAGCGTGCGGCATTCCTCGGTGAGGCGGCGGCTGACTTCCGGGTCCGGGTCGGGGATATCGGTGATGCCGTCCAGAAGGGCGCGGAGGTAGAAGCCCGTGCCGCCCACGAGCATGGGCAGGCGGCCCTTGGCGAGCGTGTCGCGTATGGCGTTTTCGGCCAGCTCGGCCCACTGCCCGGCGGAGATCTTCTGCGTGCTCTCCAGCCAGCCGTAGAGCAGGTGCGGGCAGACGGCCTTCTCCTCTTCCGAGGGCTGGGCCGTGATGATGGGGAAGTCCCGATAGACCTGCCGGGAATCGGCATTGATGACGGTCACGGGAAGGCCGGAGCGTTCCAGCGCGGCGGCAAGGTAGAGGGCGGCGGCCGTCTTGCCGGAACCCGTAGGGCCGACAAGGCAGAGCAGTCTGGGAAGGGAGCTCATGCTAACCTCTGCCGCCCTTGCCGCAGTCTTCGAAGGCGGGCGAACACTCGCAGCTGTAGCATTCGGGCCAGTCTTCGGGCAGGCCGTAGGCCTTGCGCAGGCGCGGGATGACGGAATCGGGAACGATGCCGCGCACGTTGCCGCCCAGCGACGCCACGTTCTTGAGGTTGGTGGAGCTGATGTACATCCAGCGCAGGTCCGACATGAGGAAGACGGTCTGCACGGAATGCTCGAGCTTGCGGTTCATCAGCGCCATCTGGAATTCGTAGTCGAAGTCCGAAACGGCGCGCAGGCCGCGCAGTATGGCCTTGGCCCTGTTCTGGGCGGCGAATTCCACGAGCAGGCCGCTGAAGGGCATGACCTTGACCCCGGGCGTGCCCTTGAACACCTCTTCCACAATGGCCACGCGCTCTTCCAGCGAGAAGAGCGGGTTCTTGCCGCAGTCGCGGGCCACACCCACGATCACGGTGTCGAAGATCTCAAGGCCGCGCCGGATAAGGCTTTCGTGGCCGCTGGTGAGCGGGTCGAAGGTGCCGGGATAGATGGCTATACGTTCTTCACCCATACCAGGATCCTCGTATTCCCGTAGATGCGTTCCGCTTCGAGGCGCAGGTCGTACTGGGCGTCGGGATTGATGCGCAGGCCTTTCTCCACCTCGGCGATGAGGAAGCCGTCGTCGGCCATCCAGCCGCCGCGCATGAGGTTCTTGAGCGTGGGCTTGAAGAGGTCGGCCCCGTAGGGCGGGTCCACGCAGATGACCTGATAGGGCTCGGCGGGGCGGCGGGCGGTCACGCGCAGGGCGTCTTCCTCATGGATGGAACAGCGTTCGGCAAGGCCGAGGCTGGCGGCGTTCTTGCGCAGGCATTCGGCGGCCTTGCGGTCCTTCTCGATGAAATCGGCAAAAACGGCGCCCCGGCTCAGGGCTTCGAAGCCAAGGGAGCCGCTTCCCGCAAAAACGTCGAGGAAGCGCACGCCCCCCCACACCACGCCGCGGGCTTCGAGCATGGAGAAAAGGGATTCACGCACTTTGCCCATAGCGGGGCGATAGCCGGGGCCGGTGACGGTTTGAAGAACACGGCCTCTGCATGAGCCTGAAATGATACGCATAAGTATGATCCTGCGGGGCGGCGCACGGCCGCCCCGGAGTTGGGGAGTTCGGAGGGTTAGAGCTGGGAGAGGAAGACGAAGAGTTCGCGTTCGATCTCGGCAAGGCGGTCGCGCAGTTCGGCCTGCTCTTCCCACGGCAGGGAGTCGGCCTCGGCAAGGCGGCTGCGGATCTGGGAAACGCGCTGTTCCAGTTCCCCGGCAAGGAAGTTCCAGTCCACGCGCCTGCGGGAACGGGCGGGGGCGGGCGTTTCGACCACGGGCGCGCCGGAGCCTTCTATCACGGCTTCTTCCAGATATTCCGGGATGAAGGGCGTGATGCCGAAGCGTTCCTTGATGAGCCCGGCCAGTATCTGCTGGGCCTTGGGTTCGCCGTGGATGAGGCCGATGTTCAGTCCGGGGCGCGCCATAGCGCCTATCCATTCGAGAAGCTGGCTCTGCCCGGCATGGGCGGAGAAGCCGCCGATGGTGAAGATCCTTGCGGCCACCTTCACGTCTTCGCCGAAGAGGCGCAGGCTCTTCGCACCGTCCACGAGCTTGCGGCCCGGGGTGCCGATGGCCTGATAGCCCACGAAAACGATGCTCACGCCTTCGCGCCACAGGTTATGCTTGAGGTGGTGGCGTATGCGGCCCGCGTTGCACATGCCGCTGGCCGACAGGATGATGGCCGGGCCCTGCATGGCGTTGAGCTTCATGGAGTCCTGCGCATCCTGCGTGAAGATAACGCCGGCATCCGGGTCGTGCACGGCCACGCTGCTGAGTTCGGGCGTGTGCAGTATGCTGGAATACTTGAGGAATATCTTCGTGGCCTTGGTGGCGAGGGGGCTGTC
Organism: Mailhella sp.; assembly: GCA_017408905.1. Classification (GTDB taxonomy): domain Bacteria; phylum Desulfobacterota; class Desulfovibrionia; order Desulfovibrionales; family Desulfovibrionaceae; genus Mailhella. Next base: position 5,672 of record JAFQTU010000059.1, read on the forward strand.
CACGTAGATGGGCATCTTGTCGGGCAGGCGGCCCTGCTGCTTCAGCAGGTAAAGGCTGTAGAGGATTTCCTGCGTGCGTTCCACGGCAAAGGCCGGGATGATGACCTTCTCGCCCCGGCTGAAGCTGTAGTCGATGGCTTCCACCAGTTCGTTCAGGGTGTCGGCCTCGCCCTTATGGTCGCGGTCGCCGTAGGTGGATTCCACGAAGAGCCAGTCGGGGGAGGCGGGCGTTTCGGCATCGGGCAGGAGCAGTGCGCCCGGGCGGCCGAGGTCGCCGGAGAAGACAACGCGGGTGGCCTTGCCGCCTTCCGTGACGGTGATGTCGAGTATGGCCGCGCCGAGGATGTGCCCGGCGTAGCGGAACGTGACCTTGACGCCCTCGGCGGGTTCAAGTTCCTTGTTGAAGTCCACGGGGCGCATGAGCTTGGCCGTGGCGATGGCGTCGTCGATGCTGTAGAGCGCCTCTTCGGCGGGGTCTATCTCTTCGCCGCGGCGCGTCTTATGCTTGTTCTTCCACTCCTGTTCCATCTCCTGGATGTGGGCGCTGTCTTCCAGCATGATGGCGGCAAGGTCGGCCGTGGGGGCCGTGCAGTAGATGCTTCCCTTGAAGCCCTGCTTCACCATGCGGGGCAGGAGGCCGGAATGGTCGATGTGGGCATGGGTGAGCAGGATGAAATCCAGCTCTTCGGGCCTGTGGGCGGCCGTGTCGAAATTGCGTTCTTCGAAGGCCGAATTGCCCTGGAACATACCGCAGTCCACGGCAAAGCGGGCCTTGTCGGTCTGTATCACGAAGCAGGAACCCGTAACGGTCTGTGCTGCGCCGAGAAAAGCTATCTTCATAGTGCTGACTCCTGGGTGACAGGGTATCCGATACTTCGAACATAAGCCTTTTCTCACAGCGGCGCAACAAGCTCTTTTCCCGGGAAGGATCTGGCGGAAGAGCCGCTCCGCTCAGGGCGGGAAACGGCATTTTTTTTGCCGGAAGGAGCGACTTTGCCGCGCCGCCGGGCTTGCGAAGCGCAGCGCGGCAGGCTATGTTCATGGTAAATGGAACCTCTACAACGGAGCCCCTGTATGCAGTTCAATCAGCAGCAGTATGTTATCGACGCGCTTTCCGCGCAGGAATCATGGCGGCTTTTCCGCATCATGGCGGAGCTGGTCGAAGGCTTTGAAGACCTTTCCGGCCTGCCCCCCTGCGTTTCCATCTTCGGTTCGGCCCGCCCCAAGGAAGACAACAGCATGTACCAGCAGACGGTGCAGGTGGCCAAGGCCCTCGGTCAGGCCGGCTACGGCATCATCACCGGCGGCGGCCCCGGCTTCATGGAAGCGGGCAACAGGGGCGCTATGGAAGCCGGTGTGCCTTCCGTGGGCCTGCATATCCACCTTCCCATGGAGCAGAAGCCCAACGACTTCCTCACCGTCGAGAGCGACTACCGCTATTTCTTCATCCGCAAGCTCATGTTCGTGAAGCATTCCATGGCCTATGTGGTCATGCCCGGCGGCATGGGCACTATCGACGAACTTTCCGAGGCCTTCGTGCTGGCCCAGACCCATCGCATCAAGCCCTTCCCCATCATCCTCTACAGCAGTGAATTCTGGGGCGGCCTCATCGACTGGCTGAAGGACCGTATGTGCAAGGACGGTTACCTGCGCGAGGAAGAGCTCGACCTTGTGACCATTTGCGACACGCCCGAAGAAGTGGTGCGCGCCATCCGCAGCCGCGTCATCCTTTAAGGAAGGGCCATGCCTCTTGTGAACCAGAGTGCGGAGCCGGACTGCTGGAAAGCCCTGCCGAGCTGGGGGCCGGAACCTGCCGCGCCCCCCGGCCTCACATGGCAGGGGCTGATGCGCCGCGCCCTTCGCCTTGCACGGGCCGGAGCAAGGGTAGGGGAGATACCCGTGGGCGCGCTGGTGGTGGGCCCGGAGGGGGAGATACTCTCCGAAGCCCATAACGAGACCGAGGCTCTGCACGACCCCACGGCCCATGCCGAGGTGCTGGCCCTGCGCCGCGCCGCCGCGAAGATAGGCAATCACCGGCTGGGCGGATGCGTGCTCGTGGTCACGCTCGAACCCTGCCTCATGTGCACCGGGGCCATCCGGGAATCCCGCGTTTCCGGCGTGGTCTTCGGCGCGTCCGACGCACGGGCCGGGGCCGTGTGCTCCTGCCTCGAGGGGCTGGACTACGCGCAGACCGGGGCCCAGCCGTGGAGCTACGGCGGGGTGGAAGCCGCCCCCTGTGCCGACATCCTGCGGGAATTTTTCAAGGTACGCCGCTGATTTTTATCACTGCCGCTGAAGGAGTTTTCATGTACAATACGGTGGACGAACTGACTGTGGATTACGAAGAGAACGGCATCCTCAAGGTGAAGGAGGTCGGCAAGGAAGTGCTTTCCAAGGGCGCATGGGCCACGGTGCTGTTCCGCTATAAGGAATGGCAGCCCGAAACCGACACCTACGGCCCGGACCGCTACACCATACGCCGCTACAAGAAAATGGCGGGCGAATACCGCCAGCAGTCGAAATTCACCATTTCCAGCAACGATCAGGCCCGCCGCATCGTGGACGCCCTGAGCCGCTGGATGGCCGAGAGCGAGGCTTCCGAAGCCATCGACGAAGCCTAGCCGCCAAGGAGACCTATGGACGAGGTGAGACTCCGCTTCCTGTTCACCGCACGCCAGCGCGTTCTGGAGCATCTGCTCTCGGGCTGGCGCAGGCGCGGGGCTTCGCTCCTGCATATCGGCCTGAACGGCCTTCTTTCGCCGGAATACTTCTGGGAAGCAGGCTTCGACGTGACAGCGCTGGACCGTTCGCCCGAACGCCTTTCCGCCTTCCGTGAGCAGAGCGGCCCCAAGGTCGAATACCGCTGCGGAAGCCCGGAACTCCTGCCCTTCGGGGACGGGGAATTCGATTACGCCGTGCTCGTGCATCATGGCCTGAAGCGCAGGAAGGCGGCGGGCATAGGCGCAGGCTTCGCCGGGGACGGTACGCCTGCCGAACTTGCCGAAGCCCTGCGCGTGGCGTCCCGCGGCGTCATCATCCTTGAATGGAACAGGTTCTCTCTGGCGGGCGTCCCATCTTCCGTGCTGGATGCCCCGGAGAGAGGCGTCCTGCCGTGGGAGCTGTGGTCCCTGCTGGGGCAGGCCTGCCCCCAGCGCCGCCGCCACCTTGTCAGCGCCCTGCCTCTGTGGCAGGGAACATGGCCCAGCGGGGCGGAAGGCCTCTGCGCCTCCCTGCGCCGGGCGCTTTCCCCCGTCAATCTCACCCCTGCGGCCCTGCCTTTCGGCGCTGTTCTCGGGCTTCGCGCGGACTGGAAGTCCGTCCCGCTGACCCCGGCCGGCGTGCTCCGCAGTGCCGCCGAAAAGCTCTGCCCGGTCAAAGCTCAGGAAGAACTCGTCGGGCGCAGGGCCATGCAGTCGGCCCAGCCCCTGCCGAAGGAAAGGAAGCATCCATGACATTATCCGCCGTTCTCTTCGACCGTGACGGCACGGTCATCTTCGACCGCCACTATCTCAGCGACCCCGCCGGGGTGGAACTCATCCCCGGAACCGGCGAAGCCCTCGCCCGCCTAGGTGGGGCCGGTATCGCCTCCTATCTGGTGAGTAACCAGTCCGGCATCGGGCGCGGCTACTTCCCGGAATCGGCGTGGTATGCCTGTCAGGAGCGCCTTGACGAACTGCTGGCCCAGAAGGGCGCGAAGCTCGAAGACACGCGATTCTGCCCGCACGATCCTGAAGTGAGCTGTTCCTGCCGCAAGCCGGGGACGGGTATGTGGGAAAGCCTGCGCGAGGCGCACGGGCTGGACGCTTCCTCCTGCGCGATGGTGGGCGACAAGCCCGAAGACCTGCGCTTCGGTATCAACGCTGGGCTTGCGGCCGCGGTGCTGGTGCTGACGGGCAAGGGCATGAAGAGTGCGGAAAAGCTGGGCCTCGACGCGGAAGCCGTGGCCTGTGCGGGCTTCCTGCCTATCCCGGCGGACAGGATCCCGGCGGAATGGTTCGAAGGGCGCGGCAGCATCCGGCTTTTTGCCGCCGCCGATACTGCCGCCGCCGTGGACGGCCTGCTGGCGCTGTAGCCTGCGCCCCTTGTCCCGCAAGGGAAGGCGGGATTTTACCGCTCGGCCGCTTGCCCTCGGCGCGGACTGAGGTTATAGACGGAGAGGCGCGCTTCTGGCGTGTGCGAATCTGACTGCAAGGAGATGAACCCCGATGCCCAGCTACGAAGAGATCTTTTCCCCGGCCTGCATGAACGAGGTATTCCCCCCGGAGCGTACCCCTGAATTCTTCGAGGCCCTGTTCGGCGACCCGGAAGACGGTGCCTACGACATCAGGATGTCCCTGCTTTCCGCTTCGGACCGCACGCTGAACTTCCTGTTCGAACTGCATCAGCGCGGCGACGCCTGCCTTGCCTGCAACCTGACCTACGGCCTGCCCGGCGTGTTCATGCGCCACCCCATCATCAACATCAAGGGCGTCACGGCCGACCTCGCTAAGCGCGCCGGCTGGGAAGACGGTACGTGGGAATGGAAGCTCGGCAATACCGAGGAGATCTCCAAGGCCCTGCACGTCATCCCGCTCGTCCTGCGGCGTACGGCCTGAGCCGCGCAGGCGGGGCAGCCCCGCCATTGGTGCGCCAGCAGGCATTTTTTGCTTGACGGCCCGGGCTAATGTCGGTATGACATTTCGACCAGTGGGTCCATAACTCAGTCGGTAGAGTACCTGCCTTTTAAGCAGAGAGTCGCGCGTTCGAATCGCGCTGGACCCACCACGAATTTCAAGGGGTTACGATGATGAGTCGTAATCCCTTTCCTCGTTAAATCCCGTTGGAATGATTCACATTATTTCGGCGGGATTTTCTTTTTCCTCGCGTTCGCCTCGTGGATGACAAGCGACTGTTACATCTGTAACACCTGCCCGTGAAGCGACTTGAAGGACGACAGGGAAGACCGCCGTCAAAGAAAAGTTAGGAGTTCTCTTTGATGTATATCCAGCGAAGAAGCGGCGGACGGTATTACTTTCGTATGGCGATTCCTAGTAGATTGATGGGGTATTATGGACGCCGTGAGATATGTCTGTCACTGGGAACGGCGGACAGGAAGGAAGCGAAGGTCAGGTCGTTACCCTTGATTCAGAAATACTTGATGGAGTTTGAAGGGAAGCGGATGGAAACGGCGGACACATCCGCCGTGGAACATCCCGTGGAGAAAGGATTCAAGTTCTCTTCAATCTATGAAGAATATTTGAACGAAAGGAAGTTGGGCGCAGGAAGTATTTCTGATTTCAATACTGTGGTGAATCGCTTCATAAAAATCTGTGGTGATAAGGACATACGAGAATACACCAAGAAAGACTTTGTGAGATTCAAAAATATTCTCTTGGAATATCCATCTTTCATAGGTGAGAAGGATAAAGGATTGTCGGTCGATGAGATTCTTAGGAAGTATAAGAACGAGAAGAAAGTATCAGCATTGACGATTCAGAAAAAATATCTTTCTGTTATGAAGGTTATCTTCAACTATGCGAAGGTGAATGAATACATTTCAGACAATCCCGTTGAGACCGTGAAGGTGGTTGTCTCAGAGAAGAAAGAACCAGCACGGATACCATACTCGCTTCAACAGATTGAAACGATTCTTTCATCATCGTTATTCAGAGGAAGCGTTGATGAAAAATTGATGGAATATCGTTTCATCGTATTGTTAGCGATATTCACGGGCGCACGCTTGGAAGAGATAGCACGACTTCGTATGACGGACATCGGAGAGGAAGACGGTATTCCCTATATCTTCATTCAACCACACGATGATGATGGACACACGGTCAAAACGACATCAGCGAGGCGCAGAACCCCGCTTCATCCTAACTTGATGGGTGTATGGGGATTTCGTAGTTTCGTGGATTGTGGAAGGTGTGAGAGACGAAAATATCTATTTCCCGTGATGAATCGTGGAAAGGTTGGAACGAAGGG
>JAFQTU010000060.1 GCA_017408905.1 Mailhella sp.
AGACAATATGGTACTTACACAGCCACTTCGTATGTGCCAAATTTTGTTCTTTCGCCATGAAAAAACACCTTTTCGATTGTGGACGGGAGCTTGAACAACTCTGTTTTATCGAAAAGGTGTTTTTATGTATAACGTTTTTGTTACCACCCGCTTAGCGGGTGGTTGCTTGTTTCGGTCGCAAGCTCCCTCAACTGCCTAAAGGCAATAAACGCAAAAAGCCTCCGTTTTACCGGAGGCTTTCTTCGTGTCAGGGGCAGGGGGCTCAGTCCTGTACGCCGTGGAATTCGATCTCGGTGATCTCGTAGGTCACACGGCCGCGGGGGATGTCGATAGTCACTTCGTCGCCCACCTGATGGCCCAGCAGGGAGCGGCCCACAGGGGAGTTGACGGAAATGGAACCCTTGGCAAAGTCGGCTTCATCGGGGCCAAGCAGGGTGAACTTGGTTTCGGCGTCGGTATCCACATCGACGACGTGGACGGTAGCGCCGAAGGTCACACGGTCGCCGCTCAGGGTATCGAGGTCGATGACGGTGTACTGGGGGAGCTGGGACTCGATGTAGTTGATGCGCGCTTCAAGGAAGCCCTGGCGTTCGCGGGCGGCGTCGTAACCGGCGTTTTCGCGCAGGTCGCCTTCTTCACGGGCTTCTTTGATGGCCTGAATGACGGCGGGGCGCTCTTTCTTGAGGGCTTCAAGTTCACGTTCCAGCTTCTTGTAGCCCTGAACCGAAATAGGCGTGCTCATGTCTTCACCTTATAGAAATGAAATGCAAAAAAAGAGGCCCGACTCCTCAAAAGGGGGCTCCTTCCAAGGAAGCGGGGCATCAACTTCTTTTGCTCAATATAGGTCGCCCGCCGGGATAAGTCAACCCTCGAAGCCGCCCGCACTTGCCGCCTGGCTCATGAATGTTTATCCTTGGGGCAAGAAGCTTGCAAAGGAGAACGCTATGCCTCTCGTCCTTTCCTACCGTTGGCGCAGGGACCCGGAACATCTTGTCGAAAAGGCCGGGCTCGCCTCACGCGTGCAGAGCTGGAGCGAGGAAAAGCGCTTCCTTGATGCGCTGGACGCCATGCCCGCCGCCGAGCTTGGCGATCTCTGTCTGGTCATGGGCGGCTTCATGGACGGTATGCTGGGCCGCGCCTACAAGATCCTGCCCGAGCTTCCCAAGGTCCTCGGCCCGGGCTTCGACATTTACTACCGCGAGCACGACGACCGCGTGAGCGCCCGCCGCATCCTCCAGCGCTACGGCGCCCTTGGCCGCCGCGTCATCCTCATCGGGCATAGCTGGGGCGGGAGCAGTCTGGTGCTCGACGTGGCAGGGCACGCCACCTGCCGCCATATCCCCGTGACAGCCCTCATCACGCTCGACCCTGTGGCCCTGCGCCCGCCGCGCTTCCTGCCGCAGGTGCACCGCTGGCTGAACATCTATCTGCCCTACGACAAGGCCCGCTGGTCGCGCGAAAACAACGTGGCGCGCCTCGGCCGCCCGTGGCAGTTCCTCAAACAGGCCGATATCAACACCGTCCCCACCCAGCTCCGCCACTCCCGCGCCCTCGATATGTACCGCGACGCAGGCGAAGCGTTCTTGCAGCTGGTGTTGATGGACAAGGGGGAGTGATTGGTTTGGCGGGGAAGGGGGAAAGGACCTTTCGAGAAAGGTCACTTTCCCCCTTCCCCGCACCCCATCCCCCTATCCCCAAAGCTTTTTCTTTGTGAAATGAGAGAAGGGGAAGTGGCGGAAGGGTTTGGGATGTTGAGCTTTTTTTGTGGATAAGGAAATCCCCTGACGGTTCCGGCTGTTTTCAGTTCTGGAAGAGTCAGGGGATTTTTTAGGAAGAGAGGGGAGAGGGCAGGGGTGCGTCAAGTGACGGTGCGGCTTTCTGGTCAGGCCTGCTTCCTTTTCACCGGCGGCCAGAAGGTCCATTGCAGGGCGAACAGGGCCATGAGGGCGGAGCAGATCAGGTAGGCCGCGTCCATGCCCCACAGTTCGATGGCCGCAAAGCCGCCCAGCGGGCCGAGCGCCGCGCCGAGGTCGATGGCGAAGGTATAGGCCGTGATGACCACCACGGCCTGCGAGTCTGCCGCCACATCCGTAGCCAGCGCGTCGGAAAGCGTGGTCATCACCGTACAGCACACGAGGAAGCCGATGAGCAGGCCCATCCACGGCCAGAAGGGCAGGTCCAGCACGGTCAGCGCCAGCAGGCCTGCGCAGGCCCAGCATCCGCCCGCGAACATCCCCACGCGGCCGAGGCGGCCGTCCGAGATATGGCCCACCAGCGGCGAGAGCAGAGGATCCCAGCCCCAGCGCAGGGACTGGATGAAGCCCGACACCGTGGCACAGCCCAGCGCCAGCCCGAAACAGGAGATGGTCTCGCCCCAGTGATGTTCCAGAAGCGGGCTGAGGGTGGACATGAAAAAGCCCTCGGTCAGAAGTTTCACCATCAGGCAGGCCAGAAGCACCCAGAGCAGGGCAGGGGAGCGCAGGACGGAAAGCACGGATGCTTTTTCCGCCTTCTGCTCGCCGGAGGCGTTGCGGCGTTCCGGCGGGATGCGCTTCAGCAGGAACACGGCCGCCAGCACCCCGGGCACGGCCAGCGCCGCGCAGGCGAAAGCCGTGGCCTTCAGCCCGAAGAAGTCCGCCAGCAGGCCGCCGCCCAGCATGCCGGCCAGCGAGCCGAGGCGGTACACGCCCGAATACAGGCCCACAAGGTAGCCGCGCTCGTTCTCCCCAGCCACGTCCATCACCGTGAGCAGGCCGCCCAATTTAAGGAAGGACCACGAAAGCCCCCACAGCACGCGCAGAACGGCCCACGCCGCCAGACCTTCCGCAAGGCCGTAGCCCAGCGTCGTGCCCACGGCCAGAAGCCCGGCCAGCACGGCGCCCGTCTTGGTGCTTATTTTCGAGAAGGCCCAGCCCGCAAAGGGATTGAGCGGCAGGCGGGCAAGGCGGTTCAGCGAGAGCAGGAGGCCCACTTCCCACAGCGAGGAAAGGCCTGCGCTTTTCCAGTGTACGGGCAGGACGACATAGAGCATGGAGTCGCCCGCCACGCAGGCCGCCGTGATGAGCGCGAAAATGATCACCTGACGGCGGGAAAGGGAACGTGCCTGTGGCATGGCGGCCTCACGCAAGGTAGAGCTGAGTCCCGGCCTTTTTCAGCATACTTTTCCAGCGGTCGGCGAGGGGGCCGTTGGAGAACACCGCTTCAAGCTGGTCCACATGGCCTACGCTGACCATCGCGGGGCGGCCGAACTTGGAATTGTCGCATGCGAGGAAAACGCGGCGCGAGCGTGCTATGATGGTGCGGGCCACGGAAACTTCGCGGTAGTCGTAGTCGAGCAGGTTGCCTTCCTCATCGATGCCGGAAATGCCTATGATGCCGAAATCCATGCGGAATTCACGCATGAAGCTCTCCGCCCCCACGCCGATGACGCCAAGGTCGTGCGAGCGAACCGTGCCGCCTGCTATGATGACTTCGAAGGAAGGGTTGCCTGCGCAGATGCGCGCCACGTTCAGGTTGTTGGTGAGCACGCGCAGGTTTTTCTTTTCCAGAAGGGCGTAGGCCACGGCTTCCGTGGTGGTGCCGATATTGATGCACACCGAAGCCCCGTCCGGGATATGCCGGGCCACAAGTTCAGCAATGCGCCTTTTTTCTTCGGTGAAAAGAAGTTTGCGTTGGTCGTAGATGATATTTTCCGTGCCCAGCGGCATACCCACGCCGCCGTGGAAGCGCTGTACCTGCCCGGCGTCGGCAAGCTGGTTGATGTCGCGCCGCATGGTCTGCGGGGTCACGTCGAACTGCTGGGCCAGCTCCTCGATAGTGGCATAGCCGCGTTTATTGAGGAATTCCAGCAGGTTCTTTCTTCTGTTGTCGGCTCTGTTCATGGTGTTTCCTGCGTTTGGAAAAGCGGAAGGCGCTATAGGCCATAGGCGGATGATAGCAGGGGGAACGGCCTGCGGAGGCGGCCCTTCCATTCGCCTATTCTTGTACTGTGGGAGAAGCGTACTATAGAATTTTCATTTTTGAAAATGGCAGTTTTGCCGCAAAAATGGGATGAAATTGTCGATTTATTTCGTAACAAGTTGTTTTTATTTGATATAAAAAATAAGAAAAAGGCGGCGGCGAACATGGGAGAAAATTGATTTTTGATTTTCGGAGATGAAAAAGGAAAATCTTTGAATGTTGCCAAAAGGCTTGAAGTATAGTACAGCGAAGATATATACGCAGACGCGTGTGCGCCTGCCGTTTCGACGCCCACGCTCATGTGGAAAGTCGCCAATAATTGCCGCAAGGCAGTCGAACAAGTTCTGAGGAGGACTTATGAAACGCATCGTTGCTTTTTCCGTTGCCCTCGGCCTCATGCTCGGCGCTTCCGCCTTCACTGGTGAAGCCCAGGCCGCCAAGGTCATCAAGATCGCCGGCATGAAGGCCGACAAGGAACCCGAAACCCTCGGCATGAAGAAGTTCGGCGAACTTCTCGAGAAGAAGTCCAACGGCTTCTACAAGGTCAAGGTGTACCCCAACTCTTCCCTCGGTAAGGAAGACAAGTACATCGCCGACAACCGCCGCGGCACCATCGAAATGTGCGCCACCGGCACCCAGGTTTCCGCCTTCCATCCCGCTATGGCTATGATGGAAACCCCCATGATGTACGACAGCTACGCCCATGCCCGCCGCGCTATCGACGGTGGCGTGTTCGAACTGCTGACCGACGGCTTTGTTGAAAAGTCCGGCCTGCGCTGCCTCAACATGTTCCCCCTCGGCTTCCGCCACTTCTACACCAAGAAGCCCGTTGCCACTATCGACGACATCAAGGGCCTGAAGCTCCGCGTGCCGAACATCACCCTGTACACCACCTTCGCCAAGGAATGCGGCATCAACGGCCAGGCCATGCCCTTCGCCGAAGTTATGTCCTCCGTTGACCAGGGCGTTATCGACGGCGGCGACTCCCCCCTCGCCGACATCACCTCCACCAAGGTGTACGAGAAGTGCCCCAACATCACTCTGACCGGCCACATCCTCGTTATCCACTCCCTGTTCATCAACGAAAAGCTCTACCAGAAGATGCCTGCTGAACATAAGCAGTGGGTGAACGAAGCCGCCGCCGAATCCGCCGATTACGTGTGGAAGCTCGTGGAAGAAGTGGACAAGAAGTCTGCCGAAGAAATCAAGGCCAACGGTGGCACCATCTCCGAACCTTCCCAGGCTATGAAGGACCACATGGTCGCCGCTGCTAAGCGCACCTGGGACATGTTCCTCAATCCTGAACGCAAGGTCTCCTACGTTCCCAACGCCCAGGCTATCTTCGACAAGGCCGCCAGCTTTAAGTAAGTCTAGCTGATCCTTGGGGAGCCGTGCCAACAGCGCGGCTCCCTCTTCTTTCTGTGAATTTTTGCTCATACTCCCTGAGGTCTTTATGAGTGCTACTCCCTCTAATGCCAAGGGCAGCAAGGCCAGTGCGGCTGGTGCGTTCGCGTTCCAGATCTTCTGCGCCAGCATCTTCCTTGGCATTATCGGCCTTGTGTTCTTCAACGCAGTGCTCCGCTACTGCTTCAACTCCGGCTATCCGCCGAGCGAAGAATGGGCCCGCTTCCTGTTCATTTACGTCACCTTCTTCGGTGCCATCGAAGCCTTCTACCGCAAGAAGCACATCGCCGTGGAACTCGTGGTGGATATGCTCGAAGGCAACTGCCGCAAAGCAGTTAATATCATTGCCATTCTGCTCTCCCTGTCTGCTCTGGCCCTGCTGCTTCAGGGCGGCATCATCTATGTGCTGCAGACCATGGACACCTACGCCGTGGCTACCCACGTCAATATGGCCCTCATCAATATCACCCTGCCCATCATGGCTGGTGCCGGCATCGTCCTTCAGCTCCGCGACCTGATTGCCATCATCCGCACTCCGGCTTCCGCGTTCAAGAAGGCCGACCCGATGGACGTTGAAGCCATCCTTGAAAAGGCCTCGTAAGGAGAGAGTATGGAACTGTTTCTTTTTCTCGGATCGCTCTTCTTCTTCCTAGCCTTCGGTATTCCGATCGCCATGGTGCTCGTGCTCTGCGCCATGGTGCTCATGTTCCACGCCGATATGTGGGATTCGATGACCATCGCCTCCTGCATGCTCGACGGTGCGAACAACTACCCCCTGATGGCCATCCCGTTCTTCGTGTTCGCCGGTGAGATCATGGCTGCCGGCGGCCTTTCCAAGCGCGTGGTGCAGTTCGCCCAGCTCCTTATCGGCGGCGTGCGCGGCGGCCTTGGCTATGCCGCCATCGTGGCCTCCATCCTGTTCGCCGGCCTCATGGGTTCTTCCGTGGGCGAAGCCGCCGCTCTTGGCGGCCTGCTCCTGCCCATGATGAAGCAGCAGAACTACATCCCCGGCCGCGCCGGTGCCGTTATCGCCTCTGGCGCTATCCTCGGCCCCATCATCCCGCCCAGCACCAACTTCATCATCCTCGGCTCCTGCGTGAGCGGCCTGTCCATCACCAAGCTGTTCATGATCGGCCTGCTGCCCGGCATCTTCATCGGCCTTGCCCTGATGGCCCTGTGGTTCGTCATCGTCCGTATCGACGGCTACCACGACAACATCAAGTTCACCAAGGAAGAAAAGCGTAAGATCCTCATCGACGCTTCTCCCGCCTTCATGATGCCCGTGCTCCTGCTCGGCGGTATCCGCTTCGGTATCTTCACGCCCACCGAAGGCGGCGCCTTCGCCGCTGTGTACGCCCTTATCGTGTGCCTCGGCTGGTATCGTGAAATCGGCCTGCGCAAGGTTCTGGAAGTGTCCGCCGCTTCAGCCCGTACCACCGCCGCCGTTATGATGATCGTGGCCACCGCCACCGCCATCGGCTACTTCATCACCCTCGCTGACATCCCCCAGCAGATCATCTCCGTGTTCGAACCCTTCAAGGATTCGCCCACCACTCTGCTGCTGATGATCAACGTCTTCCTGTTCCTGATCGGCATGGTCATGGACCTCACCCCCAACGTCCTGATCTTCGCTCCGGTGTTCTACCCGCTGATCCTCGACGCTGGCATCGATCCTTACCACTTCGGCCTCATCTTCATCCTGAACCTCGGCATCGGCGTTATCACGCCTCCTGTCGGCACGGTTCTTTATGTGGTGTGCGGCATCGGCAACATCAAGCTGCCCGCGCTGGTCAAGAACCTGCTCCCGTTCATCGTGGTGGAATTCCTGATGCTTATCCTCATCACGATATTCCCCAAGCTGTCGCTTATCCCGATGAACTGGCTCATCTAGCCGCAGTCTGATTCGGCTTCCAAAGGCGGTCTTCCGAAAGGAGGGCCGCCTTTTCTGTCGTCTGCGTTCTAGGGAAAGGGGAAGGAGGGGGAGCGAAGAAGAGAAAGTCCCTCCCTCGCTCCTTGGAAGATTGGGAAGGTGTGGGCGCTTAGGCGGCGTTTCAGCCGCATCGGATGGCAGGCGGGTCGCAAGGGGCAGAGCGGATATCCTGTTCTCCGATGTGTCGCCTCTGCTTCATTCCCCTTGGGAAAGGGCGCAAGGGCAGGGCCTATGCCTTCTCTCCGATACGCCGCCCCGGCTTCACGCCCCTGAGAAGGCCTGCCCAAGGGCGAAGCGCCCCGCGTTTTCCCACGCCTTCTTCTCTGTCAGCCTCAGCGTTGCCGTGAGTGGCCGTGGGGCGGTCCGAGGCCTTCCCTCCCGGCGAAGCGCATGGCCTCGGGCCTCTTTCGGCTATAAAAAAACGCCCCCGGAAATCGGAGGCGTCGTTCGTTGGAAAGGGAAAGGATCAGGCGTCGGTATCGTTCATCCACATCTGGTAACGGGCTTCAAGGTCCTTCTTATTGGCCTTCCAGCTCAGGCCCGCTTCATAGTACTTGTCCAGCTCGATTTCGAGGGCCTCGATCCTCACCAGCAGGCCTTCCACGGTGCGCAGGGCCTGTTCGTTGGCCTGCAACAGGCCTTCGTAGGTTTCCGCCAGCAGTTCATGCTCGTAGAACTTTTCGACAGGCGTGCGGGTCGTGAGTTCCTTACCGGTCTTGAGGCGGTAGCGCTTGCGGAACTTGGCGCAGTCCGTACGGTCGTAGTTGATCGAACGGATGAACATGGTCAGCTCGTCGTGCAGTCCGCGGAAGGCGTTGTAGGCCTTGGCCGCCTCGGAATTGGCCATGAAGGAATCGCAGGAGAGCAGAAGGAAGTATTCCTCGTTCAGGAACTTCTTGGTGCGGGGGAAGTCGTCGGGGTCGTAGAGGTAGTGGTTCCAGTCCGAGACGTGCTTTTCCCCGTCGATGGCGGCGATGAGCAGGGTCTTGTGGTGCAGGAGCTCGCCATACACACGGGCGGCGCGGCGCTTCAGCACGGTAACGTTGCTGCTCTTGGTGTAGAAGTACATGAGCAGGGAGGCCAGAAGCGCCACCACGCTCATGGCGAACATGGCCACGAACACCCCCAGCAGGGTGAAGACAAGCATGCTCTCATGCGCCTGTGAAAAAGATATCAGGCAGAAGAGGCATATCGTGGCCAGAAAAATCAGAGCGTAGGAGAGGTTGCGGAAGGTACGCATGATTCATCCTCGGAAAGGTCGTTACGGCAGGCGGAAATCTCCCGCCGTCAAACTCCTATGAGTTTTGCCCTAAATTCAAAAAAGGTCAACCTCATGAAGAATTTATCTATCGCGCAGAAATCCGCCCTCCCATAGCCTGATACACGGCGTTCGAGGCCGAAATCACGCCGAATTTGGCTTCCAGAACGGCAAGGCGTGTGCTGTTCAGGGAGCGCAGGGCGTCGAGCCAGTCCTTGATCTCGTCGGCCCCAAGCTCGTAACGGGCCTTGCGGTAGGCTTCCACGCGGCTGTCCGCTTCCAGAGTTTTCCTTTCGTTTTCAAGCTGTTGCATGGCATTTGCCAGGCCGCGGTAGTAGCGGTCTATCTCGTTGAGCGAGGTCACAAGGCTCTGCTCGAAGGCCAGTCTGGCCTCTTCGAAGTCAGCCTCGGAAATGCGTATGTTCCATTTTGCACGATTCCAGTCGAGGAAGGGGAGCTTGAGGTTCAGAAGGCCGCTCACGAAGGGGCTGGTGAACCAGTCGGACGAGGACGCCGCGCTCGCCCCCAGCGTTCCGCCTATGGAAAGCGAGGGGTAGAGGTCCTTCTTCGCGGCTTCGACATTGCGGAAGGCCTTCTGCACGCGCAGTTCGGCGGCCTGCACGTCGGGCCGCGCCCCAAGGGCGGCCACGGGCACGTTCAGATCGACAGCCGGCACGCGGACGGCCATGAGGTCGATATCGCCCACGGGGAGCGCCTCTTCCGGCCGCAGGTTCAGCAGGTCGCGCAGGGTATGCTCCTCGTCGGCAAGGCGGTTTTCCAGCGAAAGCAGGGTGGAGCGCTGGTTCAGCAGGCTCTGTTCGGTCTGCGCCGGGTCGAGCCCGTCGGTCTTGCCGGAGCGGAATTTCTCCAGCGTGATGGCATACAGGCGTTCGTAGAAGCTCAGGTTCTCGCGCGAGAGCGCAAGGGCCTGCTTCGTGTAGGCCATGCTGTAATAGGTGTTGACCACGCTGTTCACCAGCGCAAGGCGGGCGGCTTCGAGGTCCTGTTCCGTGGCGAGGTGTTCCCATGCCTGCGCCGAAGCCGAGTCCCTCAGGCGGCCCCACAGGTCAAGCTCGTAGTTCAGGCCCAGCGAGGCGCTGAAGGAGCGCGAGGAGGAACCGTCGTCCAGATAGGTGCGGGAACTGGCCGAACCGTCGCCGCTGAAGCTGGGCACAAGCTCCGCCCCAAGCTGGCGGGCGCGGAACAGGGCGCGGTTCACGCTGATGGCCGAACGCGCAAGGTCGATATTGCGTTCCAGCGCCTGCGTTACCAGCGCGTCCAGCTTTGGGTCGGCGTACTGCGCCCACCACTGGCGGTCGATGCTGTAGCGTTCCTCTATCTGGCTCTGGGTGAGCACGTCCTGCGCGGGGAGCTCGTAGCGCTGGGCGGCACAGCCGGAAAGCAGGAGCAGGGAAAGGCCGAGGGCGAGATTCTTCATGGTATCACTCCTGAGCCAGAGCTTCCACGGGGTTCAGCATGGAGGCGCGGCGGGCGGGCATGTAGCCGAAAATGACGCCGATGAGGGTGGAACAGGTGAGGGCCAGCACGATGGAGCCGGTGGAGAAGGACATGGGGAAGTCCTTGACAAAGGCGTTGAACAGCGCGCCGATACCGGCCGAGGCCAGCACGCCCGTGAAGCCGCCTATGATGCAGATGAGCACGGCTTCGATGAGGAACTGCTGCAGCACGTTGAAGCGCCGCGCGCCGATGGCCATGCGCACGCCTATCTCCTTGGTGCGCTCCGTCACCGACACGAGCATGATGTTCATCACGCCTATGCCGCCCACCAGCAGGGAGATGAGCGCGATGCAGGAAATGAGCAGGCGCATGGTGGTGGTCGTGCTTTCCATGGTCTGGCGTATGCTGTCCGCGTTCATGGTGAAAAAGTCGGTCACGCCGCGGTGGCGCGAGGTGAGCAGGCGCGTGAGTTCCTTTTCGGCCACCTGCGCGCTCACGTTATCCGCTATCTTCACGGTGATGGAGGATATGGTGCGGCTGCCGGACACCCGGGCCATATGCGCGGTATAGGGTATCCACGCCGTAAGCGAGGAGCGCGGGCCGAAGGTGGCCGTGGGCTTCTTGGTCACGCCCACCACTTCGAAGGGCTTCTTGTTGAAGAGGACGATAGCGCCGATGGGGTCTTCGCCGTTGGGGAAGAGCTCCTCGCGCGAGGTGTCGTCTATCACCATCACGGCGCGGGCGCGGTCCACGTCCTCGCGGGTGAGCAGGCGGCCCGTGGCGAGTTCAAGACCCTTCACGTTGAAGTACTGTTCGCCCACACCGGAAAGCGAACCCGTGGCCGAGCGGTTGCGGTACACCATCTCGCCGCTGGACGAGGCCGTGGGCGTGGAGCTGGCAATGTAGCTCTGCTCGGCAAGGGCGTCGGAATCGTCCACGGTCAGGGTCTGGTAGCGGTTGGCGTTGCGGTCGCCGAAGTTGCGGCCCGGGCGCACGTCGATGGTGTTCGTGCCCATGGCGTTGATGCCCGCAAGGATTTTTTCCTGCGAGCCGCGGCCCAGCGCCACTACCGACACCACGGAGGCAATGCCTATGATGATGCCCAGCATGGTGAGCAGGGAACGCATCTTATGCGCGAGTATGGCCTGCACCGACATACGGAAGGCTTCGCCGAGCTGGTCGCGGATGTACTGCCACGAGGAGCGCGACACCGAGACTATCTCCGGCCCTTCCTCCTTGATGATGGGGGCGGAGCGCGTATCGCTGATGACGGCGCCGTCCTTGATCTCTATGATGCGGTTGGCGTAGCTGGCTATCTGCCGGTCGTGCGTGACGAGGATGAGCGTGTGGCCCTCGGCGTTCAGCTCCATGAGCAGCTTCATGACGTTCTCGCCGCTCTTGGAGTCCAGCGCGCCGGTGGGTTCGTCGGCAAGGATGATTTCGCCGCCGTTCATCATGGCGCGGGCTATGGACACGCGTTGCTGCTGGCCGCCGGAAAGCTCGTTGGGCCTGTTCTGCGTCTTGCCGTCGAGCCCGAGCTTGACGAGCAGGTCGTGGGCGCGGGCTTCGCGTTCGGCGCGGCCCATGCCGCCATAGACGGCGGGAAGGGCCACGTTCTCCTGCGCGCTCAGGCTGGTGAGCAGGTTGTAGCGCTGGAAGATGAAGCCGAACTTCTCACTGCGCAGGCGGGCGAGGTCGTCCGGCCCGAAGTTCTCGATGCTCACGCCGTCCACGAAGTAGGAGCCGTCGGACGCGGTATCGAGGCAGCCGAGTATGTTCATCAGGGTGGACTTGCCCGAGCCGGACTGGCCTATGATGGCCACGAAGTCACCCTTCTCGATGGAGAGCGTAACGTCCTTCAGCACCTGGACGCGGCTTTCCCCTTCGCAGTAATATTTGTTGATATTGCGTACTTCGAGAGTGACCATAGGTCTTCCTTCTGTTTGCTGGGAACGCTAGCGGCGGCGGTTGCTGCGCGGGTTGGCAAGGCGGTCGGCCAGTTCGGACTGCGACATCTGCGTGGCGATGACCTTTTCGCCTTCCTTCAGGCCGGAGCGTATCTCGGTCATCACGTTGTTGTTGATGCCGGTCTCCACCTTGCGCTTCTCCACCTTGTTGTCGGCGGTGAGCACGTTGACCGTGTGGCCGCCGCGCCCGTCGCTCTGGATGACAAGGCTGGGCAGGAGCAGGACGTCCTTGGCGAAATCTATCTCGATGACGTTCTGCGTGGTCATGGCAAGGCGCAGTATGCCGTCGGGGTTGGGCACGCGGGCCTTGGCGTAGTAATAGACGGCGCTGGCCGACGAGGCGGAGGAGGAAGCCGAAGACACGCTATTGCCCGTGGCGTTGCTGAGAACGGTATCGCCGGGGTCGATGGAGGATATCTTGGCCTTGTAGGTGGTATCCGGGTCGGAAAGCAGGGTGTAGCGCAGGCGCATACCCTCCTTGATGAACGGGATGTCGCCTTCCGAGACTTCGATCTTGATCTCCATGTCCGTCAGGTCGGCTATCTGGGCGATGGTGGGCGTGGTCTGGTTGGCGTTCACGGTCTGGCCTTCCTTCACGGGGACGGAGACTATGGTTCCGTCCAGCGGAGCCACGATCTTGGTGTAGCCGAGGTTGGTTTCGGCGGTATCCACCTGAATCTGCTGCTGGAGCACCTGCGATTCCATTTCCTTCAGGCTGGCGCGGGCGGCGGCAAGGGCGTTCTCGGCGTCTTCAAGGGCGGCGCGGGAGGTAGCGTCGGTCTTCTTCAGCTTCTTTTCGCGGTCGTACTTGGTCTGCGCTATCTTGAGGGCCACTTTGCGCGATTCGAGCTGGGCCTGATAGGTGGAAAGGCGGGCGCGGGCGATGTCGAGGTCGTTCTGCTGGGTCACAGGGTCGATCTGGGCGATAAGGTCGCCTTTCTTCACCTGCTGGCCGATGACGGCATGGAGCTCGATGATCTTGCCCGAGGCCTGCGCACCCACGGTGACAAGCTGGACGGCGTCCACCTCGCCGGTGGCGTTGACGGTTTTGCGGATATTGCCGCGCTTCACCGTTTCGGTGAGGTAATGTATCTTTTCACCGGCGCTCTTCTGGCTGTTCCAGTAGTAATAGCCGCCGCCGGCAAGGGCGAGGGCAAGCAGGGCAACGAGCACTTTCTTCTTCATGGCGTACCTCTCCGGGAGGGCAGTAGGCGTGGCAAAAGGGGAACTGCATTGGACTTGCTCAAGATATACAATAAAAAAGGCCGGATGCTAAGGGCTTCTGTGTTGCAAAACATTGCCCGGGGGCAGAAATCGGCGCTTTTCTGTAAACTACGTTGCAGGTATAGCACATCTTTTCCGCAAGCTCTTCTGTTTTTTGAGGAAATTTTCGGGAAAGCGGTGGAAAGGCGGGGCTGGCGGGCAAGAAAAAAGCCGTTCGGGGCGGCCGCAGGGGGTGTTTTTCCTCCCTTTCCGCCCGATTGTGGCAGTTTTGCCTGCCGGAGCGCCTCCGCCTCTGGAAATTTATGGGCGGCTGGGCTATGTTCTGCGCTAGGAAAAGCCCCGCCCGAAGATCTGAACACCCCACGAGAGCGACCGCCATGTTCCGCAAAGCCTGCCCCGACGACCTCGACGCCATTTCCGCCATCTACAGCGCCATCCACGACCGCGAGGAGGCCGGGCTTGCCGTCATCGGCTGGAACCGCGCCATCTACCCCACGCGCGCTTCGGCCGAAGCCTCCATCCGTGCCGGGGATATGTATGTTCTGGAAGAGGAAGGCCGCATCCTTGCCGCCGCCAAGATCAATCAGAAGCAGGAAGACAGCTACGCCAAGGGCGCATGGACGCGCCCCTCGAAGGACAGCGAGGTCATGGTCCTGCACACGCTCGTGGTCGACCCGGGCGAGGCCGGGCGCGGCATAGGCACGCGCTTCGTGGCCTTCTATGAGGACATGGCCGCCAGAAGCGGCTGTTTCGCCCTGCGCATGGATACCAACGCCCGCAACGCGGCGGCCCGTGCGCTGTACAGGAAGCTGGGCTATGCCGAGGTGTCCATCGTTCCCTGTGTTTTCAACGGGATAGCAGGCGTGAACCTTGTGCTTCTGGAAAAGGTGCTTCCCCTCTAGCCTGCCGATCAGTGCGTAAAAAAAAGCCCGCCATGCGGCGGGCTTCCATGTTTAAAGGCAAGGAGTTCAGGCGTCAGGACTGCTCGTCCAGTCCGGCGCTCATCAGCCTTTCCAGCTCCTCGTGGGCGCGTTTGGGGTCGCGGCCCTGGGCGCGGGAAATGGCCTCGAAGTTCTCCACGGCGTCGCAGTCGCGCAGGTAGAGCGGGGCGGGGTCGGAACCGTCGAGGCTGGCCCAGTCCGTGAGCTGTTCCGCCGCAAGGAGCGAGGCCGCCGTGGGCTGGTCGGCACTGGGGGGCAGGAGGCGCGTACTTGCCGGGAAGAGCGGGGCAAGATAGGCGCGGTTGCTGGAGAGCGCAGAGCCGAGCACGAAGTCGGGCGCGCCGAAGTCGAATCCCTCGGGCACGGGCGGCAGGGGCAGGAGGAAGGTGCGGCCTTCGGCGCGGGGAATGCCGTTCTCGTCCGCACGGAAGCGGGCGCAGTAGGCAAGGCCCTTGCGGGCGTTGGTCATCACCAGCACTTCCTCGCCGGGGCGGGCGCTGGCGTTGAAGGCCAGGCATTGCAGGTAATCGAGGCCTGCCTGCTTCGCGTCCACGGCGCGGGCAAGGCCGGAAGCCGTGGTCAGGCCGATGCGCAGGCCCGTGAAGTTGCCGGGCCCGGCAACGCAGGCGATGCGGGCCAGTTCCACGGGCTTCATGCCGAGGCGGCTGAAGGCGTCGCGCAGGGCAGGGGCGAGCAGTTCCGTGCCGCCGCGCTGGGCCAGCCAGTCTTCCGCGCAGAGCACCACGCCGCCGGAGCAGAGCAGGAACTGGATGCGCTTTTCCGCCGTATTGAGGATAAGGGTAAGGTCTTGCATTTATTTGAACCAGCGCATGACGTCGTTGAAAGTGGCAAAGACCATGAGCGCGATGAGCAGGCCCGCGCCGATGCGCATGAGCCATTCCTGCGCCTTTTCCGGCACGGGGCGGCGTATCACCATCTCGATAAGGCAGAACACGATAGCGCCGCCGTCCAGCACCGGGATGGGGAAGAGGTTGAGCAGGCCGAGGTTCACGCTGATGAGCGCGGCCAGCAGAAGGAGCGGCACAAGGCCGACTTTGGCCTGTTCGCCCAGCATCTGCGCTATCATGATGGGGCCGCCCACGGACTCGGCGGCCACGGAGCCCGTGATCATTTTCTTCACGCTGGTGAGCGTGAGGTCGATCATCTCCCACGTTTTCTGCAGGCCGAGCAGGGAGGATTCGAAAAAGTCCTTGTCTTCGTAGCGCACCGCGCCGGAAGCCTGCACGCCGATGAGCCATGCTATCTCGGTTTCCCCGAAAAGGTTGGTGCGTTCGCGGCGCGTGGGCGTCATGGCGAAGACCTGCTTCTGCCCGTCGCGCTCCACTTCCACCTGCATGGTCCTGCCGTCGGAAGCGCCCACGATATCGGGAACCTGCCCCCAGCGTTCGATCTTCACGCCGTCGATGGCCGTTATCATGTCGCCAGCCTTGAGGCCTGCGGCTTCGGCCGCGCTCTGCGGGAGCACGCCGCCCACCTGCGGCTGGGTGACGGCAAGGCCGGTGGCGGCCGTCAGCCCCCAGTAGATGAGCCATGCTATGAGCAGGTTCATCAGCGGGCCTGCCGCCGCGATGATGAGCCTCTGCCACGGGGCGCGGCTGGTCACGGCGTCTTCCTGCGTGAAGCCGAGGCTTTCCACCTCGTCGTCGTACTCGCCTACAGCGGCCACGTAGCCGCCGAAGGGCAGGGCGGAAAGGCAGTATTCGGTTTTGCCGCGCTTCACCTTCCAGATTTTCGGGCCCATGCCGATGGAAAAGGTGACAACACCCACCTTGAAGGCCCGGAAGGCAACGAAATGGCCGAGTTCATGGAAGAAAATGAGGCCGCCCAGCACCAGTACCACGGCGAGGGCGGAATCCCAGTAGGAGAAGAGATTCAGGAGAGTCTGCATAAGTTTCAGAGCCTTTTGCTTTCAGGATGCGTTGCGGCATCCCGAAAGGGGGATGCCCTAGGGGCGCCACGCCCCGGCCAGCGCACGGGCGGCGGCATCGCGCTTTTCTATTTCTTCAAGGGCGGCTTCCACCGAGGCGGCAAGGTCGTCGCCAAGGTCGAAGTCGGGCAGGGGGCTTGCGGCGTCCACCACGCTGGCCACAAGGGCCGGGATGTCCGTAAAGCCGATATCCTTGCCGAGGAAGCGGGCCACGGCCACTTCGTTGGCCGCGTTGAGTTCCACGGTGCGGCGCTCGGCAAAGGCGCGGCGCGCAAGGTCGAGGCAGGGGAAGAGCTCGCAGCGCGGCTCTTCGAAGGTCAGCGTCCCGGCCTTGGCAAGGTCGAGGAAGGGAACGCCCGTCACCCTGTCATCCAGCATATAAGGCCACGAAAGGCAGACGGCAATAGGCAGGCGCATATCCGGCACGGCAAGGTGGCCCATCATGGAGCCGTCGGTCAGTTCCACAAGGGAGTGGACGATGGACTGGGGGTGCACCAGCACCTGCACGTCGTCCACGCCCATCTGGTAGAGGTGGCAGGCCTCGATGACTTCAAGGCCCTTGTTCATGAGCGTGGCCGAGTCGATGGTGATCTTCGCGCCCATGGACCAGTTGGGGTGGCGCAGGGCGTCTTCGGGCTGTACGTTCTTCAGGAATTCTGCGTCCTTAGTGCGGAACGGCCCGCCCGAAGCCGTGAGCACGAGGCGGCGAATTTCGCTTTCCCGGCGGCCCACCATGCCCTCGAACAGGGCGCAGTGCTCCGAATCCACAGGCAGGACGACGGCCCCGGTACGGCGGCACAGGGCACGGATGAGCGAGCCCGCCAGCACCAGCGATTCCTTGTTGGCAAGGCAGATGGTCTTGCCAGCGGCGGCCGCGGCGGCTGTGGCGCGCAGACCGGCGGCCCCCACCTGAGCGGAGAGCACCATGTCCACGCTGGGCAGGGCGGCAAGTTCGGCGTACCCGGCCTGACCGGCGAAGATCTTCGGTTCGTAGCCCGGGGCGGCTTTGCGGAGCAGGGCGCGCAGGGCTTCGATGCCCGAAGGGCCTTCGGCTTCCTGCACGGCAAGGAAGGGCGGCCTCCATTCAGCGGCCTGTTCGGCCAGCAGGGCTATGTTGCGGCCTGCGGCCAGCACTTCCACAAGGAATTTGCCCGAATCCTTCCATGCCGAAAGCACCCGGAGCGTACTGCATCCGATGGAACCCGTACAGCCCATGAGGGCGATGCGGCGCGGGAAGGGCAGGGCGTCCAGTTCGCCGGGGATATGGCTGATATAGTGCATGGCTTAGAAGAAGGGGTAGTACGCGGCGGCCGCGGCGTAGGTTCCGGCGCAGAAGGTGATGCTATCGAGCCGGTCGAGCACGCCGCCGTGGCCGGGGAGCAGGCGGCTGGAATCCTTCACGTTCACGGCGCGCTTCAGGGCGGACTCGAAGAAATCGCCGAGCTGGGCCATGATGCCCATCACAAGGCCGAGCACGGCGAAGCACTGCACGGGGGCCTTGCCGCAGAACCAGCCGAGCGCACAGGAAGCGCCCACAGCGGCCAGCAGGCCCACCACCGAGCCTTCGATGCTCTTTTTGGGGCTGACGGAAGGCCAGATTTTATGCGAACCGAAGCAGACGCCGGCGAAATAGGCGGCCATGTCGGACACGGCAGGGACGAGCACGATGAGGAGCTGTTCCCAGCTGTTGAAATGGATGGCCGGGGCAAGGAGCACAGGCACGTAAACGATGCCGCAGAGCATGACGGCGGCGCGGCGCAGGGGGTCGAGGGTCTTTTCCCGGCTCCAGCACACGAGGGCGTAGAGGGCCGCGGCAAGGAAGCATACGCCCAGCGCCGGGGCAAGCGGATAGGCGGGCAGGAAGAAGGCCACGGCCACGTAGCCCGCGCCGAGAAGGAGGCCGAGTATCTTCATGCCCCAGCCGCCGGAGGGCTGGAACATGAACAGGAATTCGCCCATGCCCACCACGGCGAGCAGGGCCACCAGAGCGGCGATGTACCAGCCGCCCATGACCCACGCGGCAATGAGCGCGGCGGCCAGCAGAAGGCCGGTTGCGATACGGGTGAGGAGGCCTGCGGCGCGGAATTTTTCGAGCATAGACATAGGGCTTTCCTTTCAGAGCAGCGCATCAGCGCAGTTGGTCGTCGGTTTTCCCGAAGCGCCGGGTGCGGGCGGCGTAGCTGTCGAGGGCAAGGCGCAGTTCCCGTGGGCCGAAGTCGGGCCACAGCACGGGGCTGAAAAAGAATTCGGCGTAGGCGCTCTGGAAGAGCAGGAAATTGCTCAGGCGCTCTTCGCCGCTGGTGCGTATGATGAGGTCGGGGTCGGGCAGGGAAGGGTCCCAGAAGTAGGAGCGGAACTTCTCTTCCGTAAGCTCTTCGGGCTTCAGCCCGTCGGCAAGGGCGCGGCGGCAGGCTTCGAGTATCTCCTCGCGCCCGGCGTAGCTGATGGCCAGCGTGAAGACCATGGAACTGTTGTTCTCGGTCTTGCGCAGGGCGTAGTCAAGGGCCTGCCGCACGGTGAAGGGCAGGTCGCGCCGGTCGCCTATGAAGTTGAGGCGGATATCCTGCTCCATGAGTTCGGGCAGTTCCTGCCGGATGAATTTCAGGAAAAGCTCGAAGAGGAAGCCCACCTCGGCTTCCGGCCTCTGCCAGTTCTCCTTGGAGAAGGCATAGACCGTGACGTAGGGGATGTTCTCCGCCCGGCAGGAGCGCACCAGTTCGCGCACGGCGTCCACACCGGCAAGATGGCCCTTGGAGCGCGCAAGTCCGCGCTGGCGGGCCCAGCGGCCGTTGCCGTCCATGATCACGGCGATATGCTGAGGCTTTTCGTTCATGGCTTTGCAGGTTGCGGCAGAGTTGGGGAGGGCGGGGCAGGCTGGCCGCAGGGGCCGCCCTTTCAGGAGAAAAGCCCGCACCGAAGCGCAGGCCCTGCTTCCGCAAAGGCCGGAACGGCGAACCGCTCCGGCCTCGATATGGAGTTAGATCTCCATGATTTCCTTTTCCTTGGCAGCGGCCTTGGCGTCGGCCTTCTTCACGTAATTGTCCGTGACCTTCTGCACGTCGTCGGTGGCCTTCTTCAGCTCGTCGGCGGAGATCTCCTTGTCCTTTTCGAGCTTCTTGAGGGCGTCGTTCACATCGCGGCGGATGTTGCGGATGGCGACCTTGCAGTCTTCGGTGTACTTCTTGCTCACCTTGGTGAGGTCCTTACGGCGTTCTTCGGTGAGCGGCGGCACGGTGATGCGGATGATGCGGCCGTCGTTCATGGGGGTGAGGCCGAGGTCGGACTTCAGGATGGCCTTTTCCACGGGGCCGAAGGCACCCCTGTCCCAGGGCTGGATGGTGACGGTGCGGCTGTCCGGCACGGCCACGGAGGCGAGCTGGTTGATGGGGGTCATCGTGCCGTAGTAGTCCACCTTGATGTTGTCCACAAGGCCGGTGGTGGCGCGGCCGGTGCGAAGCTTGCCGAAGTCGCGTTCCAGAGCGCCGATAGCTTTTTCCATGCGTTCTTCAGCGTCGAAGAGCAGGGTTTCGATATCCATGTTATTCTCCCTTTACAGTGGTGCCTGCGGCTTCGCCGCAGACGACTTTCTTGATCGCGCCGCCAAACATGGAACACACGATGACGGGGATATTGTTCTCCTGCGCCAGCGTGATGGCCGTGGCGTCCATAACCTTGAGGTGGCGGCGCAGGGTCTCGTCGTAGGTAAGCTCGTCGAAACGCACGGCGTCGCTGAATTTCATGGGGTCCTTGTCGTACACGCCGTCCACCTTGGTGGCCTTTATGATGGCGTCGCACTTCAGTTCCGTGCCGCGCAGGGCGGCGGCGGTGTCGGTAGTGAAATAGGGATTGCCCGTACCGGCGGCGCAGATTATGATGCGGCCCTTTTCCATGTGGCGGATGGCGCGGCGGTGGATGTAGGGTTCGCACAGCTCGCGGATGTCGATAGCGGAGAGCACGCGGGTGGGGCAGCCGGTCTTTTCAAGGGCGTCCTGCACGGCAACGGCGTTCATCACGGTGGCCAGCATGCCCATGTAGTCGGCGTTGGAACGGTCCATGCCCTTGGCCGAGGTGGACAGGCCGCGGAAGATGTTGCCGCCGCCGATGACCAGAGCGAGTTCCACGCCCAGAGCGGCCACTTCGGCTATCTCCCGGCAGATGAGCTTCACGGTTTCAGGGTCGATGCCGGTGCCTTTTTCGCCTGCCAGAGCTTCGCCGCTCAGCTTGAGCAGCACGCGCTTATACTTGAGTTCGCTCATCTTAGCCTCTCTTGGATTCGGGGTTCGTACCGTTTTCATCTATGGGGCAGTGGTCGAACGGAGCACCCCAGCCGCCTTCATGGATGCGGACATACTTGAGAAATGTGTAGAACGCGGTGTGGGCCGCCATAAGGAAGCCCGCCCTGCCGTCCAGCAGGCCCAGCTTGCGGAAGTACATGTCCACGAAGCGCCACGTACCGTGGCCGAGGCCGCGCATCACGCCGCCCTTCTTGCCCTTGGCCTCAAGGTCGCGCGCGCCGCGTTCGGCGTAGTCGTTGAGCTTGTCGAGCTGGTTGCGGAAGCTCTCGTAGGTGTAGTGGATCATGTCGCCCTGAAGTTCGCCATAGGGGCCGGTGGGCACGAATTTCTGGTGCGCGCCGCTGTTTTCGATGCGCACGCCCTTGGGCGTGAACAGGCGGAAGAGCCTGTCGGGGTAGCAGCCGCCGTGGCGCAGGAATCCGTCGAAGTACCAGGTGAGGCGCGGCATGGAGAAGGAGGTCCGGTCGCCGGGGTTCTCCAGCGCGGCAAGGATGCTCTTGCGCAGGTCGAGGCTTATGATCTCGTCGCAGTCGAGCATGAGCACCCAGTCGGTAGGGGCGTTGGCTTCCAGCCAGTCCAGGCCGTACTGCACCTGCTTGGCGTTGCCGGGCCATTTGTTCTGGATGAAAATGGCGCCGTGGTCGCGGGCTATCTGTTCCGTGGCATCGGTGCTGAAGGAGTCGACGATAAGGATCCGGTCACAGAAGGAGAGGGAATCGAGGCAGCGGCCAAGAAGCCTTTCTCCGTTCAGGACAACGAGCAGTGCGGTAAGGCGGACGCGGGGTTCCATGGTCACTTCCAGAAATAAGGGCATGAAAAAAGGGGAAAGTTTCCTTCCCCCTTTTATCGTGAACTCGTTAGGTATTCAAGCTCGAAGTCCCGACTTTTCTTCAAAATCGGGGCATCAGGCAGGAATTAGGCGCCGAGCTGGATGCGCACGAACTTGCTGACGGTGATGTTCAGGCCGGTGGCCTTGGCGGTAGCCTTGAGCAGGTCGTTGATGCTCATCTTGTCGTCGCGGATGTAAGCCTGTTCCATGAGGCAGACTTCCTTGCAGTACTTGGCCACGGCGCCTTCGGCGATCTTGTCGATGATCTTTTCGGGCTTGCCTTCTTCCAGGGCCTTCTGGCGATAGACTTCGCGTTCGCGCTCGAGCAGAGCGGGATCGAGGTTGTCCTTGCTGATGGCGAGGGGGTTGGCAGCGGCGACCTGCATGGCCACGTTCTTGGCGAATTCGGCCACTTCGGCGGTAGCGGGCTTGTCGGTATCCACCACGACGAGGACGGCGAGCTTGCCGTTGGCGTGCACGTAGGTGCCCACCACGCCTTCACCGGCCACGCTTTCACGGTAGAAGCGGCCGACCACGGTCTTTTCGCCGGTCACGGCGGTGAGGTCGTTCACGCGGTCCTGGAAGACTTCCACGGATTCGGGAGCCTTTTCAGCGATCTCGGCGGCAACGGCCTTGGCGAATTCCTGGAACTTGTCGCCGCGGGCAACGAAGTCGGTTTCGGTCATGACTTCCACGATGGTGGAGGTCTTGCCGTCAGCGGCGGGGCAGGAGGCGATCACGCCTTCGGAGGTGGCGCGGTCGGCGCGCTTGGCGGCCTTGGAGAGACCCTTCTGGCGGAGCCAGTCGAGGGCCTTTTCCACGTCGGCGTCACATTCGGCAAGGGCCTTCTTGCAGTCCATCATGCCGGCGCCGGTCTTGTCGCGCAGTTCCTTCACCATAGCAGCGGTAATAGCAGCCATCGGTATTTCTCCTTGCAGTTGTAAGAAGTTATTCAGCGGCTTCAGCGGCCTGCTGCATGGCGACTTCGGGGTCAGCGACTTCCTTGGACTGAGCGGCGCCTTCGAGGCAGGCTTCAGCCATGGCGTTCACGAACAGCTTGATGGCGCGGATGGCGTCGTCGTTGCCGGGAATGATGTAGTCGATGACATCGGGATCGCAGTTGGTGTCGGTAACGGCCACGATCGGGATACCGAGCTTGCGGCATTCCTTGACGGCGATGTCTTCACGATGGGGGTCGATGATGAACACGAGCTGGGGAAGGCTGTCCATGTCCTTGATGCCGCCGAGGGTGAGGTTCAGCTTGTCGAGCTCGCGCTGGAGGACAAGGATTTCCTTCTTCTGGTAGCGGTTGATGGAGCCGTCGGCGAACATGCCTTCGAGCTTCTTCAGGCGCTCGATGCTCTTCTGGATGGTCACGAAGTTGGTGAGGGTGCCGCCCATCCAGCGGTTGGTGACGGAGGGCTGGCCGGCGCGGGCGGCTTCGGAAGCCACGGTTTCCTGAGCCTGACGCTTGGTGCCGATGAAGAGCACCTTGCCGCCGTTGGCGACGGTCTCAACGATCTTGTCGTGAGCGGTACGGAACAGCTTCACAGTCTGCTGGAGGTCGATGATATGGATGCCGTTACGAGCGCCGAAGATGAAGGGGCGCATCTTGGGGTTCCAGCGACGGGTCTGATGGCCGAAGTGCACACCAGTTTCCAGCATCTGCTTCATGCTGACGTAAGCCATGGTAAATCTCCTTAGAAAGAAAGGGTTTGTCTTCCACATTGCCCCCAGGCCGTCCACCCGTAGACGCCGTTCGCCGCCGGGAACCCTGGCCGCTGGCAATGTGTGCATTATGTGTAACCGGGAGTTTTTAGCGCATTTTCCCTTGCAAGGCAAGCGTTAAGTGCAGGAAATTTAATGGGGAACGCCTTCGGCGGGGTGTCGGAACGCCGTGACTCTCGGAGTGCTTGCCGGAAGGCTTTTTTGTCGGAGCTCCGAAGCTCTCGGTGTGCTTGCCCTCGGGGCAGGCGGCCTCTGCCCGAAGTTCGACTCTAACGCATCCGTCACGGCAAGTCCCACGCTTCCGGTCTGCTTGCCTCAAGTCAATCTAGCTTGTTTAAAGCTGAGTCTTCCAGACGGGGGAAGGCGGGTGCGTTATGGGAAACTGCGTTTCCCCTCCTGCACCCCCTTCCATCCCCCCGGAGCACCCCTTCCTTAGGTGGTCGCGGCG
>JAFQTU010000061.1 GCA_017408905.1 Mailhella sp.
CCCTCATTTGCGCAGTACAATTTTGCGTGCAAAATTGTACTGCGCCGAATGCGGGGGTCTGGGGGAGATCATCTCCCCCAGCGGGGTGCGGGGCGGAGCCCTGCATCCTTTTCTTACTTCCTCACTTGCCGAACGGGCGGCTTGTGCGTATGCATATGAGAACGGAGGGAAAACATGATAAACATCCTGTGGGACGCTTCCCATATCTGGGGCTATCTGCTTCTGCACGCCGTACGGGCGACGGGCATTCCTTTCCGTGTACTCAAAGGGTTAGACATAGCCCATTCCGGCCTGACAGGCAAGATGCTCATCGTGCCCGGAGGTTCGGCGCGGCGCAAATTCGAGGCGCTTGGAGCGCAGGGAACAGAGGCCATACACCGCTTTGTAGAGGCAGGCGGGCATTACATGGGCTTCTGCGGCGGCGCGGGCCTTGCGCTGTCCGGCAATCTCGGCCTCTGCCCGTGGAAGCGCGACGGTATGCCCGACCGTATGCAGCACCTTGTTTCCGGGCATCTGGTCTGCGAGGTTTCTTCCGGGAACAGCGTCATCCCCGCTTCCCTTGCCGGGAAGCCCGCCCTTCTGCCCGTGTGGTGGCCGGGCCGCTTCGACGAACCTGCCGACCATCAGGGCGTGGAAGTGCTGGCGCGCTACCGGGCCGCCGGGCCCGACCTCTACGTGGCCGATATGCCCTACGCCTCCATGCCCGGCGACATCCTTTCCGAATGGAACAGCATGTACGGCGTAACGCTCCGGCCTTCCATTCTGGACGGCAAGCCCTGCGCCGTGATGGGTGAGCTGGGCCGCGGGAGCTGGCTCCTCAGCTACAGCCACCTTGAAACGCCCAGCGACAGCACCCCCGGTTCGGACCACGCCAGCCTCTGGTTCCTGCATATCCTGCGCCAGTGGTGCGGCGCGGACATCCCGCTCAAATCCCTGCCGCCGCTCGTCCCGGCGCGCCTACCCATACTCTGGGAAGACGCCGACCTCATTTCCGCCGCGCT
Source organism: Mailhella sp. (assembly GCA_017408905.1). Classification (GTDB taxonomy): domain Bacteria; phylum Desulfobacterota; class Desulfovibrionia; order Desulfovibrionales; family Desulfovibrionaceae; genus Mailhella. The sequence continues at coordinate 1,002 of JAFQTU010000061.1, forward strand.
CCGCCTTGAAGCCCTGCTGGAGCTGGCCCAGAGCCTCGGCCTGCTCTTCCCGCGCAACGACTGGCTTCTCGGCTGGCGCTCCGGCGTGCCCGGTTCGCAGTTCAACAGCCTGCGGGCCGCCCTCTGCACCACGCTGGGCTTCACCCCTGACGACAGGCGCATCAGGCTGTGGAACGCACGCCGCGAGGAATTCCTAAAATCCTTCGAGCTGTTCGAGCAGGGCGCGCGAAGCTGGCTCCTTGCCCGCCGCCTTTCCGACACCCTTGCCGACGCCAGCCCAAAACTGCTCCCGCGCGAACTCCTTGTGGACCAGCGAACCTCCCTCTTCGGCTCCCCCATGTTCGGCGGCGGCCTGAGCGAACATTTGCTGGATATCCTGGAAGAACTGGTGTGAGGGGTGTGAAGGAAGAAATTTTGCAGGGGGAAGCAGAGAAAATTTGAAAATGTTTTCCCCTTCCCCCTCAAGCTCCCCCATCCTCTTTCCAAACTTTTTAATTGGAGAAGGCCGGAACCGCAGAGGCTCCGGCCTGTGAAAGGGGCCTGCTCCGTGTTGGCGGGCGCGGAGCAGGCTTTGAGGCGCGGTTTGGAGATACCGCGTCTCGCTTGCCAAGGGCGTGGCAATGTTTCAGGTCCGGCAGGCAGAGAGCGCTTCTGGGGGAACCCTCTGTCTGCCGGTGGCGCTTCCTCTAGGCGGACAAGACGCGCCACGCTGGGTCGTACAAGAGTGCCGGAAGACGACCCAGAAAGGATGTCAGAACCTGTAGTTCAGCAGGAAGGAACCGCTCACGCCTTCACGAGTGCCGGTGTAGCCCTGCACGCTGAGATTCAGAGAGAACGCGCTGTTTTCGGACGACTTCAAGGTCATGCCCAGTTCGCCTGCGCCGGTACCGCCTCGGAGGCTGGGCTTGTCCATGGCGAAGCCGTAGGCGGTGCCGGCTACGTCGCCATCGTATTCGTATTCATACGCCGCACCGATGAAGGGTTTGACCACCATGCCGTCCGTTTTGAACTCGTGTTCGTAACGCACGCCGAAGCGGGAACGATGCGAGTCGGCGGACTCGAAGTGTATGGGGTCGCTCATCACACGGACGTGATCGCCTTCCTGATGCGTCCAGAAGTACTTCGCGTAGAAATCAAGGGCGGACACGTCAGAGAGTTTCCACTCGTAGCCGAGTCCGAAATGTGCGCCGTAGTAGGCGGAGCCGGAATCGTAGGCCGCCGTGTTGCCGAAGCTGTCGCGCAGGTCGCCGGAGTGGTAGTCGGTCTCGGCCCAGCCGGTACGCAGAGAGGTTTCCGCATAGGCATGGCCGGGGCCGAAATCCGGGAAGGCCATGTGGGCGAGCAGGCCGCCGCCATAGTAGCGGGTATTGCCGTCGGCATTCACGCTGGCCGCGCTGGCAAAGGAGTTATGCGCGTCGTAGTCGGCCCAACCGCTTTCGAAGAAGGCGGCCATAGTAGCGGTGCCGATTTCCGTCTTCTTGGCAGAGGTAAGACCGGCTATCAGCGAGAAGCCCGTCACGTCTACGTGTGAGCCGGTGTCGTAACGGCTTTTGCCGCCCTGACCTGCGAGGAAGGGCGTGAGCGAACCTTCCAGAGCTTCCTGCCGTGCCGCCTCCATGCCGCGTTCCGCAATGAGTTCCGCCCCCTGATTTACAAAGGCCAGCATGGCGGTGCGGCCTTCTGAAAGGGACTTGGCCTGCGGAGTGGTGGAAGCGTTGACGACTTCAAGATCGAGGGTCGTCTGGGTCTGGTCCAGAGCAAAATCGTACGTGACAAAATTGCCGTAAGGGATGGAGTCTACCTCGCCCTTGGCTTCGCCGACAAGGTTTGAATCGTTCTTCAGCAGATGTATGCGATCGCCTTTTTTCAGAACGTCGGTGCGAGGTTCAACTGTCACGCTGACTGCGACATCGGTAAGATCAGTTTCGTCGCCCCCATTCAGCTTCAGAAGCGTCTCTCCGGGGCGCACCTTGCTGGCCACGGTAAAGTTTATCGTGTCGAAGTTGTAGATGTTCTTGGCGATAAGCCCGGAAGTCTTGATATTGAGCGTATTGCCGGTGCGGAAATCTGCACCAGCAGGACCATCGCCGCCGTAGATGGAGGCGTTAGACAGGTCGGGGGAACCGGCGATGGTAATTTTGTTACCGATAGCATGGTCAGTGTCAGAGGTGCCGTGAGTGATACCACCTATGATAAGATTTTTGATACTGCCGCCGGTAATAGTGATAGTATTTTCGTCAGCTGTGCCCCAGCTGTCTACGTAGCCGCCATGAATTGTATCTACAGTGCCGCCGGTGATAAGAATATCATTCTTTGTGGCCGAACCAGAACCAACCACGGTGCCGCCATAAATAGTATCTACCTCGCCGCTGCGTACTTCGATACTGTTATTGTTAACAGTTCCAGCATCGGCATTAAGAAGTCTTCCACCGTGGATCAGACCTATATAACTGTCTCCGGTACCTGCATAAATAACCTTATTAAATTGTAATTTTTTATTGACCTTTGTTTGTCCAGCAATAGCTGAATCACTTACCCGAGCAGTTCCTTCAATGTGCAATTCGTTGTATTCAACATCGCCTTTTTCCGATATGCCGGCATTCAGATTGAATGTATTGGTGTTTCTGGCGATTGTTATGTTATTATAAACTCTTCCCATTTGCGAGTTGCCTGCGCAGACAAGACTATTTCCCACAAATTTACCACCAGTGGCAATCATCTTATTATGATGAGTGTCGCCATCTTTAGTGGCTGAAGCTGTATAGACGCGATAAAGCTGTTTTCCGCCTTCTACCTTAAGCGTTTCATTCGATATATCTGAGCTGGATGTTTTATAAACTACGAGGTTGCCTTTTCCTCCTGTAAAATCATCCGTTATGGTGTCAGAAGGAGCTATAATCGTTGCTCCCGCCGCCATTCCCGCACTGCCCAGAACCAGCATGGAGGCCACGGCCAGAGAGCCGAAGACGTTGATGAGGCGGCACTTCTTGAGCACTGCCTTGTACTGATTGACGAGGTTACCGATAGCACCCTTGGTAAGCATGGCGTACCTCCTGCGAGGGATGAAAATCCTTCGAGGCAAAGGAACATTGTGGCATGAGAAAATGCTGAAAAGGCAAGATTCTCATGGAGGATAGAGTTATTTTCTGATTAAATTTAATTTAAATCAATATTTAATTTAAGAGCATTTTTTCTTTCTGTCATTTCCGCGAAAACTACAAAAAAGGAACGGACATGACTGCAAACATTAAGAAAACTCAGCATCTGGCCAAAGTCTTCGGGGCGAACGTGGCACGCCGCCGCCAGCTTTTGAAAATGAGTCAGGCGGAGCTTTCCGAAAAACTGGATATCACGCCCGATGTAGTCTCCCGCGTGGAGAACGGCTATATTTCGCCGCGCTTCGGACGTATCGAGCAAATCGCTGCCGCTCTGGGCTGTACGGTTTCCGAGCTGTTTCGGGAACAGAACGCAGAGGTCAGCGTTATGGCAAGTTCGCTGGCGGAAATGCTGTACCCGCTTCCGTCTTCCAAGCGGGAAGAACTCGTTTCTCTTATCGCCCAGCTCATACGAATCCTGCACGAGAAGGATTAGACACGCCTAACTTATTCCCAAAACAAAAGCCCTGCCTTGAAAAGGACAGGGCTTGTATCGTTAA
>JAFQTU010000011.1 GCA_017408905.1 Mailhella sp.
CAGCTTCGTGTCCAAGGCTGCCGCTGCCCTCCTCGGCAAGAAGCCTTCCGAAGTGAACGTGATCGTGTGCCACCTCGGCAACGGCAGCTCCATCTCCTGCGTGCGCGGCGGCAAGTGCGTGGATACCTCCATGGGCACCACTCCCCTCCAGGGCGTGGTCATGGGTACCCGCTGCGGCGACATCGACCCCGCTCTCGTGCCCTTCCTCATGAAGAACGAAGGCCTCACCCCCGACGAGATCGACACCATCATGAACAAGAAGTCCGGCTACCTCGGCCTCTGCGGCCACAGCGACAGCCGTGACATCGAAGCCGGCATGAACGCTGGCGACGCCGACTGCAAGCTCACCTACGAAGTGCAGTGCTACTCCGTGAAGAAGTACATCGGCGCCTACATGGCTGTTCTCGGCCATGTGGACTGCATCGCCTTTGCCGGCGGCATCGGCGAAAACGCCGTTGGCGTGCGCGCCCACATCCTTGAAGGCCTTGAAGAATTCGGCATCAAGCTCGATCCCGAACTCAACAAGATCCGCGGCAGCCAGCACCGCTACATCTCCACCGAAGACAGCCGCGTGAAGGTGGCCGTCATCCCCACCGACGAAGAACTGGAAATCTGCCGTATCTCCGTCGAAATGGTGGAAAAGGCTTCCAAGTAAGCTTCAACTCCGCTGAATGACAGGCCCCGCCGGTTTTCCGGCGGGGCTTTTTTCCTGCGAAAGCCCGGCTCGTCCCGCCTGCCCGGGGAATTCACAGTAATCGGATGTGAAAAATCCCGCATTCGTTGCGCTCCAAGGCATCTTGCTATAACTTTCTTCCATAGCGATCGAAAAGCTCGTCAGAACATTCTTTTCCATGGAGTTTTGCAATGGCACTTCCCGTCATCATCATGGGAGCCGCCGGCCGCATGGGCGCCACCCTCGCCCGTCTCGTTGAAGAAGCCGACGACCTTACCCTTGCCGCCGTCCTTGAACGCCCCGAAGCCGAAGCCCGCCTTGCCGGTTTCGCCGCCTCCGGCGTCCTCGTTTCCAGCGACATCTGTACCGTGCTGCCCAAGTGCCCCGGGGCTGTCGTCATCGACTTCACGGCTCCCGAAGCCTCCATGCTCAACGCCCGCGCCGCCGCCGAGCTCGGCAACCCCATCATCATCGGCACCACCGGCTTTTCCGAAGAGCAGATCGCCGAACTTTCCTCCCTTGCCGAAAAGAGCCTCGTGTTCCGCTCTTCCAACATGAGCGTGGGCATCAATGTCATCATGGACATCCTGCCCCAGCTCACCGCCCTGCTCGGCGAAGCCTACGACGTGGAAATGACCGAGATCCACCACAACAAGAAGAAGGACGCCCCCAGCGGGACCGCCCTGCTCCTCGCCGAGCCCCTGCTCAAGGCCCGCGGCCTGAGCTCTGCCGACATCAATACCAATCGCTTCGACGTGCGCGAACCCCGCAGGCACGACGAGATCGGCATCCAGTCCCTGCGCGGCGGCGATGTGGTCGGCGTGCACACCGTCTATTACATGGGCCCCGGCGAACGCATCGAGCTGACGCATCACGCCCATTCCCGCGAAAATTTCGCCAACGGCGCGCTTCGTGCCGCCCGGTGGATCAGTGCCCAGACTCCGGGCCGCGTTTACAACATGCAGGACGTTCTGCATAGCTGACCCGTCATCCCGACAGACCAGGCTGCGAGGTTTCCCATGCATATCCTTCTCCTTCAGCACAATCCCATCCCCGGCGACTTCAAGGGCAATGCCCGCAAGCTGGCCGACATGGCCATGAAGGCCTCCGTACTTTCGCCTGCCGCACCCGGCGAACGCACGCTCTGCATCGCTCCGGCCTATGCCATTGCCGGTGAACCGTGGGATTCCCTGAAACGTATAGGCGGCTTCTACGGGCGCTGCCGCGACGCCGCCCGCGAACTGGCGGATATGCTGAAATACGGCCCGGATATGCTGCTCTCGCTCACCGGGGCCGAGATACCGCTCTACGCCCTGCTTTCCAAGGGCGAGATCATTTCCGTGGCCCGCCAGCCCAACGGCATCATCCGCATCCCGAACGGCCCTTCGCTCTACCTGCCGGAAACCGACCCCGCATGGGCCCACCTTGAAGCGCAGGACCTGCTCACCACGGCCCGCACAGCCTCTTCCGTGGATGCCGTGCTCTTCACCTCCAGCGAGCATTTCGTCCTCAAGGCGCAGGAAAAGCGCGAGATGAACTGCGCCGCCATGGCCCAGCTCTGGAAGATGCCCGTCATCTATGTCCAGCAGTACGGCGCTGTGGACAGCTATATCTATTCCGGCCAGAGCTTCGTGCACGACGCTTCCGGCCGCATGGCCGCCCGAGCGGCCGCCTTCAAGGAAGGCGTGCTGGCCCTCGACCTGGAACACCGCAATGTCACGGTCTCCGCCATCGCTCTCGACGGCGGCCCCGCGCCTGAGCCCATCCAGCCCGACCCCGAAGGCCCGGAAGCCCTGTTCCGCGCCGTGGAACTCGGCATCCGCGACTACGTGCACAAATGCGGCATGAAGGGCGTGGTGCTCGGCCTTTCCGGCGGCATGGACTCGGCCCTCGTGGCCGCCCTCGCCTGCGAGGCTCTCGGCCCGGAAAACGTGCTCGGCATCCTCATGCCCTCGCGCTGGAGCAGTGACCACAGCGTGGACGATTCCCTCCTGCTGGCGAAGAACCTCGGCATGCCCACCAAGGTCGCCCAGATCACGCCCATGATGGACGCCTTCTCCAGTGTGCTGGAACCGCTGTTCGCCGACCTGCCCGCCGTGGAGAACGACCTCACCGCCGACAATATTCAGCCCCGCATCCGCGGTTCCCTGCTCATGGCCTTTGCCAACCGCATGGGCCGCGCCGTGCTCGGCACGGGCAACAAGTCCGAGAACGCCGTGGGCTACTGCACCCTGTACGGCGACACCGTGGGCGCTATCGAACCCATCGGCGATATCTACAAGACCGAAGTCTATAACGTCGCCCGCTGGTACAACGAGATGCGCGGAGCCGAGATCATCCCCGAGAATATCTTCACCAAAGCCCCCTCGGCGGAACTGCACCCCGACCAGGTGGACGAGGACAACCTGCCCCCCTACCCCGTGCTGGACGGCATCCTGACCGAACTGCTGGAAAACGGGGCGAACCCCGAAACGCTGGTCATGCCCGGCGTGGACGACAAGGTCGTGCGCGACGTGGTGCGCCGCCTCGCCATCTCGGAATTCAAGCGCCACCAGAGCGCCCCCACGCTGAAGCTCACCCACTGCACGCTCGGCATCGACTGGCATATGCCCGCCGTGGCCAAGATCCGCTGATGCAGTTATTTACGGATAACAGGCGGGGTGAATAGCACTTATTTACGGATAAGCGGTCACGCTTCGCTATTATTTACGGATAAGAAAGAGAGTCTCCTCAAAAGGCTCTCTTTTTTATTGTCTCCCAGCGTTTTAGCCCACTTTGTACGTGACAGATCGGCCCTGCTTCCGCTAAACTAACAGCGTTTAATTTCACCCTATCCCCTGAACTGGACACCCGATATGACCGACATCGCCGCCGCCTGGAAAGACCATCTCGCTGAAGGCGCTCCCCTCTATAGCGAATTCGAATACCGTTCCGTGCAGTCCTATCTGGATGAGGCCGCCGCCAAATACGGCAGCCGCAAGGCCGTCACCTTCCAGAACCTCACCTACACCTACAAGCAGCTCAAGGACAAGGCCGAAGCCTTTGCCGCCTCGCTGCGCGAACACGGCCTGCAGACCGGCGACCGCGTGGCCATCATGATGCCCAACATCCCCCAGACCATCATTGCGTTCTGGGGTGCCATGAAGGCCGGCGCCGTGGTGGTGATGACCAACCCCCTCTACATGGAGAAGGAACTCACCCACCACTTCAGCGACTCTTCCCCCAAGTTCCTCATCATGCTGGACCTGTTCTGGAACAAGATTCAGCCCCTGCGCGACCGCCTCAACGTCGGCACCTATGTGGTCTCCCGCATTGCCGACGGCCTCGCCTTCCCGCTGAACCTGCTCCAGCCCCTTCAGGCCAAGCGCCAGCACAACTACCCCCATGTGGACTTCGACGACAAGACCGTCATCACCTGGAAGTCCATGATAAAGACCCGCAAGCGCTACACCGAAGAATGCGCCGACCCGAAGAATACCGTGGCCCTGCTCCAGTACACCGGCGGCACCACCGGCTTCTCCAAGGGCGCCATGCTCTCGCACAGCAACCTGACCTGCCAGCTCCAGCAGCTCATCAAGCTCCTCCAGCACGACGCCTCCCGCGGGGCCCACTGCTTCCTGAGCATCCTGCCCTTCTTCCATGTGCTCGGCCTTGTGGGCAACGTCATCCTGCCCTGCGCCTACGCCGCCTCCACCATCCCGGTTCCGCGCTATTCCCCCCACGACGTGCTCGAACTCATCAAGAAGCATCGCCCGTCCTTCTTCGTGGGCGCTCCTTCCGTGTACATTTCCCTGATGCAGCAGAAGGACGTGGCCAATTACGACCTCACCTGCATCCAGTACTGCATTTCCGGCTCCTCGCCCTTCCCGCAGGCGGCCATGAAGCAGTTCCAGGACATGACCCACGCCAAGATCACCGAAGGCTTCGGCCTTACGGAAGCCTCCCCCTGCGTGACGGCCAACCCGCTGTACAAGACGCAGAAGATCGGCTCCGTGGGCATCCCGCTCCCGGATACCGAAGTGGCCATCATGAGCCTTGAAGACGGCAAGACCCAGCTTGGCGACAACCAGAGCGGCGAAATCTGCGCCCGCGGCCCCCAGATCATGATGGGCTACTGGAACCATCCTGAAGAAACCGCCGCTACCCTTGCCGACGGCTGGCTCCACACCGGCGACATCGGCAACCGCGACAGCGACGGCTACTACTTCATCGTGGACCGCAAGAAGGACATGGCCATCGTGGGCGGCTACAACGTCTTCCCCCGCGAGATCGACGAGGTGCTCCACGAACACCCGAAGATCAAGGAAGCCGTTTCCCTCAGCGTGCCCCACAAGACCCGCGGCGAAATGCTCAAGGCCTATATCGTGGTCAAGGACGGGGCCAAACTCAGCACGGCCGAACTTGCCAAATTCTGCCGCGAAAAGCTGGCCTCCTACAAAGTCCCGCGCGTTTTCGAATTCCGCGACGAACTGCCCAAGACCCTTGTGGGCAAGGTGCTCCGCCGCGCCCTGCGCGAAGAAGAGGAAAAGAAGCTGGCCGCCGAGCTCGAAGCCGATAAGGCCACGGAAAACAAGGCCGAATAAGCCTGCCTGAACCGCATCCCAAGGCCGGAGCAGTGAACGCTGTTCCGGCTTTTTTGCGCCGGACCAGTACCGGGCTGACGCATTTTCCAGAAGAGAAATTTTTTTCTTTTCTTTGACTTTTTCTGTTGACAGGGGCGCTCGATTCGCCTATATACATCTTCACGCCACGCGGGAGTAACTCAGTGGTAGAGTGCAACCTTGCCAAGGTTGAAGTCGCGGGTTCAAATCCCGTCTCCCGCTCCAGCACAAATTTTTCGTGGCGACATGGCCAAGTGGTAAGGCATAGGTCTGCAAAACCTTGATCTCCGGTTCAAATCCGGATGTCGCCTCCATGCGGGAGTAACTCAGTGGTAGAGTGCAACCTTGCCAAGGTTGAAGTCGCGGGTTCAAATCCCGTCTCCCGCTCCACGAAGAATCAAGGCTTACGCAAGTAAGCCTTTTTTTGTACGCGGGCATAACTCAACGGTAGAGTGTCAGCTTCCCAAGCTGAAGGTTACGGGTTCGAATCCCGCTGCCCGCTCCAGAGAATTCAAGGGTTGTAAGCAATACGCTTACAGCCCTTTTCTTTTTCCAGGCGCATTGCTAACCTGCAAGGTGAACATTCAGGAAAACCAGAGATGCTCTCCCCCATAAGAAAGAGGCAAATGGCTTTCGGGGCATCCATCCGGCGCGATTTTCTCCCGCCTCTCCGCAGAGGGCGCAAACTCGCAAGCGGCAGTTTTCAACATTCCGGAAGCCGTACGCCCGCCGCAGGATGAGTTTCTTTTCCATCGGGTTCTCCTCTTGGGGAAGACCTTTTGCCGTGGAATCCTTTGAGGAAACGCCACTTTTCGCCTGAAACGACGTGATTTCATCCTTGGGGTAATAGGCAAAAAACGCCTTTTGGTCTAACCTGATGCCAAACAGCTTTCCCATAGGCTTCGGGAGGACGTCGCGGAAAGCTCTCCCTGCAACGCAGTGCAGGCACCACCCCGCCCGACTGAGCACAGGCTGCCCCTTCATCAAGCGCCTATATTTCCCAAAAAAAATTTGATAGAAAAACTTAAACCTCAGACTTCTACTCCGCACCGGCAAGCCGGTATGTCTTGAAAAGGAGCTCCTATGAAAAAAATCACCCTTGCCCTTCTTCTGGGGCTCTCCCTCGGCACGGCTCAGGCCTACGCCGGCCCTGCTCCGCATAGCGAAGTGGCTAAGGCCAACATCTACCTCACCGACTTCGAAAAGGAAGTGGCCCGCGCTCAGGGCGCGGATATGGGCCGCTACCATAACCGCCGCGAGGCCCTCACCCGCATCCGCGAGCTGGTGCGCCTGTACCCTGACGACCCCAAGGTGCAGGACCTCATGCGCCGCGCCAGCATCGCCAACATGAAGAGCAAGGGCGACTTCCTCGAGATCACGCCCGAGATGGTGGCCTACAAGAAGAACGAAGAGGCCCTGCGCGAACGCTTCCGCAAGATGAATCAGGACGCGTGGCAGAAACAGCTTGCCGAAAAAGCCCCCATCACCAAGGCCTTCCCCGCGCCCGACCCTATGCAGGTCCATGTCGAAGACTACATCGGCAAGTATGTGGTGCTGGATAACGTGCTCTACCCGAACAACCAGTTCATCGGTATGTCGGGCGAATACGTCCACGTGGGCAAGCCTTCCTCGGGCTATTACTTCGTGGATATCGACGGCAGGGCATGGCTTGGCCCTTACGAAGCCGTGAAGCGCTACCGCCGCTTCGTGGACGCCAGCCTTGGCGAGAGCATCAGCTTCACCGTGCTCGGCAAAATCACCGGCGTGGTGGCGGAATCGCCCGAGGCCGGCGAGACCAAGGTGGCCGCGGCGGCGTGGGGCTGGATTGTCCAGCCCGAATACCTGTACGCCGGCGAACGCGTCATGGCCCGCTACGACGCCAGCCACGAAAATTCCGGCACCTTCTGCGGCGAAGAGGAAGTGGAGAAGATCAAGGATGGCTGGTACACCGTGAAGTCCGTACCCGACAACGTGGACCCGAAGCGCCTCATGGAGATCTTCGCCACGGCCATCAAGGAAAAGAACTTCGAGCTGTACTGCCAGTGCATCCATCCCGACCGCCAGCGTTCCGACACCGGCAAGTCGCTCCTGCGCTATCACTGGGACCTGCATCAGGAACGCTTCCAGAAGGAATATGTACACGCCTTCTTCGACGAGCCTGAGATCACGGTCATCAAGGGCTTCTCCGGCGGAGACGACCTCGACGACTTCTTCATGAGCGCCGACCAGAAGAGCGCCGTGAGCAAGGGCTCCGGCGAGGTGGAGGAAATGGCCATCGTGATGAGCCGCGCCTTTGAGGAAAGCGGCAAGCAGCGCGGTGCCAAGAACCGCCACGAACTGCGCCGCAAGGGCAATGGCCGCTGGTACGTCAACACCTACGACGTGCGCTTCTAGTCCACCTTTCGAGAAAAAGGAAACGCCATGTTCGCCATGAAAGATATGTTCCGCTGGATGAGCGCAGGCTGCCTCACGCTCTGCCTTGCCGTTCCGGCCTTCGCCCAGAACCAGCAGTTTCAGGACAAAGCCAACAAAGCCCCTGTGAACGGCCGCGTCTATGCCCAGCAGCAGGCCGAGAAGATGCAGAACGCCTTCAAGGCCCTGCAA
>JAFQTU010000012.1 GCA_017408905.1 Mailhella sp.
CCGCGCTTCGCGCGGTGAGGAAGAAAAGGCATCCTGAAATGCCGCTCGCTCGAAGCCGCCCGAGCCTTGCGGCTCTTCTGGCGGCTTTGTCGCTCACTTGGCTTTTGACCACCAGATGACGCCGCCCTCGCACGGGCCTCTTACCGCGCTACGCGCTCCCGAGGCCCTTAGCTTCGGATCGGCTGTCGGGCACGCCTTCGGCGGCCCTCCGTCCTAAAGCATCACGCGGCTTGCCGTGAAGGGCACGGGTTGGGGTCGAACTTCGGGCAAAGGCCGCCTAGTACCTTTAGAGCTTTGAACCGGAGGCTTGGGCTAGGTCTCTTGGGCGGCAGAGGTTGGGCGCGTTGGGCGGGGAGTGTTGCCGCCGTGGAATGTTTTTCCGTTGCCCGACAGCTCCCGGCGCGGGATGTCTTGAAAAACCTGCCGGTTTTTCGCTCCCAGACCAGAGCCTCGTTCCGCTCAAGAGCCGCCCGGGCTTGCGCCCTTCTGGCGTCTCTTTCGCTTCTCTGCGTCAGTTGAGCACCAGATGACGCCAGCCTTGTTCGCGGGGGCTTTCCGGGCCTTCGGCCCTTTCGCCCCGCTCACTGGCGGACTGGCTGTCGGGCACGCCTTCGGCGGCCCTCCGACCTAAAGCATCACGCGGCTTGCCGTGAAGGTTGCGGGTTGGGGGTGAGCTTAGAGCCAAGGCCGCCTGACGCCTTTTTCCTCGCGCATCACGCCGCGCCGGATTGCGGGGAGGGGCTGGCTCACGTTGGGCCGAACTGCGCCTTGCACCTTCGGAGCGTTGGACCAAGGTCGCCTTTCACATTTTGAGCTTCGAACCGAGGCCGCCTAAATAAAAAGTTTTGGAAAGGGGTGGGGGAGCTCGAGGGGCGGGGGAAAGCTTTTTTCAAAAAGTTTCCCCCGCCCCCTCGAACTATCTCATCTCTCTCCTCTTCCCTTCCCATCCTTCCTATCCGAACAGTGTATCCGGCACGGAGAGCTTTTCGTTTTTCCGCAGGCGTTCCCACGGCATGCCGCCTTCGGAGCGCAGGCGGGCGGCGAGTTCGCGGGGCGTGGTGGGGGCGGGGCTGGGGGCGAGGCCGCCGAGGTGGGCCAGCCAGCCCACGATGTTTTCAGGTCGGCATCCGGCCTCGCGGAGCTGGGCGAGGCTCAGGCTCTTGTGCCGCTTGGCGAGGCGTTCTCCCTCGGCGTCGTGCAGGAGCGGGATATGGGCGAAGGCGGGGGGCGTGCCGCCAAGCAGCCGCCACAGCAGGAGCTGGCGCGGCGTGGAGAGCAGGATGTCTTCCCCGCGCACGATCTGGTTCACGCCCATGGCAAGGTCGTCGGCCACCACGGCGAGCTGGTAGGCCCACACGCCGTCGGAGCGCCGCAGGGCGAAGTCGCCGCCGCAGTCGGTGAGGGTGAAGCTCTGCGGCCCGAGGATGAGGTCGTGGAAGGTCTCGCGGCCTGCCTCGCCGTCGGGGCAGAGCAGGCGCAGGCTGGCGCGGCGGCCCTCTGCCTCGCGTTCGGCGCGCTGGGCCGGGGTGAGCGTGCGGCACGTACCGGGGTAGGCCGCGCCCGCGTCGCCAAGGCCGTCGTGCGCCCCGTGCGGCGCGCCCGCCAGTTCGCGCAGTTCCTTGCGCGTGCAGTAGCAGGGATAGACAAGGCCGCGCGCGTCAAGGGCGGCAAGGGCGGCTTCGTAGCGCTGGCCAAGCTGGCTCTGCTGGAAGACCGGGCCGTCCCAGTCGAGGCCCAGCCATGCGAGGTCGCGTTCGATGCCGTCCATCCACTCGCGGCGGGAGCGGGCCGGGTCGATGTCTTCCTGCCGCAGGATGATGCGGCCTGAGCCCGAGGGATGCGAGCGCACGCCCAGCCACGCCAGCAGGAACGACCACGCGTTGCCAAGGTGCAGAAGCCCGGTGGGGCTGGGGGCAAGGCGGCCAATGGGGGCGCTATCTCTTTGGAAATCCATACCTTTTCTGCCTTTATGCGGAAGCCGGGGCTTCCGGGATGCTCTCGAAGCACTGCTCTATGACGGCGTTGGATATCACCATGCCTTCCCGCGTGAGGGCGAAGTGCGGGCCGTCGGGGCCGCTGGTCAGGCGGGCCAGCCCTTCGGCTTCCAGCGCGGCGATGAGGGCGGCGTTGTCGGCGGCGAAGTCGCGCCCGGTGAAGCGGCGGTACTCGTCCAGCGGCAGGCCGCGCGCCGTGCGCAGGCGCAGCATCACCAGCTCTTCGGCCTGTTCGCGGAAGCCCAGTTCTTCGCAGAGCTCCGGCCCGGGGCGCTGGCCGCGCGGGGCGGCAAGCCACGTTTCAAGGTCGGCGGGCTGGCTCCAGCGCTGGCCCTGCATGGTGCTCACCGCCGAAGGGCCAAGGCCGAGGTAGTCCGCGCCCAGCCAGTAGCCAAGGTTGTGGCGGCATTCGCGGCCGGGCAGGGCGAAGTTGGATATCTCGTAGTGCCGGTATCCGTTTTTCTCAAGGATATCGCCGCATTCCATGTACATGGCGGCCTGCGTGCCCTCGCTGGGCAGGGCGAGGGAATCGCGTTCGGCAAAGAGCGGCGTGCCCTCTTCCAGCGTGAGGCCGTAGCAGGAGAGATGGTCGGGGCGCAGGCTGGCGGCCTCATGGAGCTGGGCGCGCCACGAGTCGAGGCTCTCGCCGGGCAGGCCCCAGATGAAGTCGAGGCCCACGTTCTCGAACCCGGCGCGGCGCAGGCTGTCGTAGGCGGCAAGGGCGTCGGCGCGGCTGTGAACGCGGCCCACGGCGGCCAGAAGGGCGTCGTCCAGCGCCTGCACACCCAGCGAGACGCGGTTCACCCCGGCGGCAAGGAAGCCGCAGGCCTTGCGCAGGTCCACGGATTCCGGGTTGGCTTCCATGCTTATCTCCACGTCGTCCGACAGGCTGAACTCGCGGGCCGCGCGGTCGAGCAGGCGGCCAAGCAGGGCCGGGCCGAGCAGGCTGGGCGTGCCGCCGCCGAAAAAGATGCTCGTCACGCGGGGGCGCTCTTCGCCCATGCCGGGCGTGGCGGCGCGTACGCCGTGGCGGCCATAGGTCCCGTCCGTGCCGTCGGCAAAGAAGAGGGGGGCGGTGTCGCCGCAGTGGCGCAGGGCCTCGCCCCATGCCCGCAGGTCGGACTCGATGGCACGCGCCCATGCCGAAATGGCGGCCTCGTCCGCCCCCGGGCGGGAGTAGAAGGCGCAGTAGCGGCACTTGGCGCAGCAGAAGGGGACGTGGATGTAGAGCAGCATCACTTCTTCCCGGCGGCTATGGCCTGGATGACCAGCGGCAGGGCCAGCCCGCCAAGGCAGGCGCAGGCGGCGTGGAGAAGGGCGGCGTCGAAGGCGGGGGGCAGGGCGGGCGTCACGCCGGAATGCCACGGCCACACGGTGCGCATACAGCCGAGCATCACGCCGATGAGCACGGCGTTGGTGGCCGCCGGGAACTTGCGGAAGCAGGCCGAGAGCACGCGGCTGAAGGTCATCAGGCCTGCTATGCCGCCCGCCATGAACACGGCGAGCACGTCCACGCGGAAGTTCACCACGGCGGAAAGGATGTGCTGGTACTGCCCGAGGATGACAAGGATGAACGAGCCCGAGATGCCCGGCAGTATCATGGCGCAGAGCGCGATGAAACCTGCGCCGAAGAGGTAGGGCCAGCTATGCGGCATGCCGCTCACCGCCCCCGCCCCGGTGACGAGCCACGCCGCCACGGCCCCGGCGGCAAGGAGCAGCCAGTGCCCGGCGTGAAAGCGCTGGCCGCGCACCATGATGAGGATGGACGCCGCGATGAGCCCGAAGAAGAAGGACCACAGCTCCACGGGATGCGTTTTCAGAAGCCAGAGCGTGAGCTTGGCAAGGCTGAAAATGCTGGTGAAGATGCCGAGCACCAGCGGCAGGAGGAAGCCCCACGGCACACGGCCGAAGGCGCGCTTCCACTGGCCGCAGAAGAACTCGCGGAAGAAGGACGCGCCGAAGGCCTTGATGGCGGAGAGGAGCTGGTCGTAAATGCCGGTGATGTAGGCGATAGTGCCGCCGGACACGCCGGGAACGACATCTGCCGCCCCCATAGCGAGGCCGCAGAGCAGATAGCGGAGTTTTTCGAGCATGGTAAGGCAGTGAGGCGGAGCCGTAACGGCTGGAAAAGGTTGGAAAAACAAGGAGAGCGGGGAGCGCGGCCCTCCGCGACTTTCAGTCAGTCCTCAGGTCAGTCCTTGTCGGCAAGCCACGTCACGCGCAGTTCGCGGCGGGCGGGCACGCGCAGGTACTTGAGTTCGGGCAGGCCGACCATGAGGCCCGCAAAGGGGGTGAGGCCTTCTTCCACGCCGAAAGCCCTGCGCACCTCGGCGCTGTGGATGGCGGCGCGCATGGCGAAACCGGCCCAGCAGGCCCCGAGGCCCAGCGTGGGCAGGGCCAGCTCGAGGTAGGAAACGGCAATGTCGCAGTTGCAGGCCGAAAGGTCGTACTTCGAATCGGCCAGCGCGAACACGGCGCAGGGTGCACCCCGGAAGATGGGGTCGTGCCCGGCGTCGTGCGAACGGGTGACGGCGGCCATGCGCTCGTCGTGGCGCGAGAAGTCCACCACGGCGTCGGCAAGGCGGCGCAGGCGTTCGCGGCCTTCCACCACCAGCCATGTGACGTTCTCGAAATTCTTGCCGGTGGGGGCGTGGCGGGCGCAGTCGAGGGCGCGCAGGAGCAGTTCGCGCGGCACGGGGGCATCCTTGAAGGCGCGCACGGAGCGGCGTCCGCGGGCCAGATTGTCGAACTCTTCGAAGGAAAGGAAGGACTTTACCTCGCGCAGGCTGTCGGCAGGAGCGCCGTCCAGCGAGACGGCGGCCTTGGGGCAGATGGCCGTACACTGGCCGCAGCGCATGCAGTATTCCTCGTGGCGGGTGCGCATCACGCCCTCTTCGAGGCGGAAGCAGAGCAGGGGGCAGACCTTGGCGCAGAGGCCGCAGCGGATACAGCGTTCGTGGTCGATATGTATCATGGCGTTTTCCTTTTCTTTGCGGTTCGGAAGCTCCCGCCAGCATAGCGGAATTTTCCGGGAAGGGGAAGAAGGGGATGGGGGCTGGAGAGGCGGAAGAGCTGGCAGAGCGTGGGGGGGCGTGGAGAGGAGGGAGAAGGCGGGGAAAGGCGGAGAAGAGGAAGAGTGGAGAAAGGAAAAGCGCCGCCGTGCCGTGCCGGGGCGGCCTGCCTGCCGGGGCAACGGGCCGGAAAGGAGCGGGCAGAGGCCGTGTCTTGCCTGCCGTTCCCGCCGGGAAGCGAGGGGCGGAAAACGCAGAAAGCCCCTGCCCACGGCGGGTGGACAGGGGCAGGGCGTTCGGGGGGCGATGTCAGGCCTGGCCGAGTATGACGAGCAGGCGGCCCAGAAGGTCGTCCACGTCATCCGCCGAGGGCTGGGCGGGCAGGTCGCATATCATGCCGAGGCCTTCCATAGCGTCGTGGAAGGTCTCGTCGCCCATGCCGCACACCGAGGCCGTGTTGGTCATGGCGTCCTGCATGAGGATGCTGATAACGGCCTTCTTCATGGCGTCGGCGTGTTCGGCGCCGCTCCATGCCTCGCCGCCGAAGAGGTCGAGCACGGCAAGGGCCGCCTTCTTCTCCTTCAGGCTGGCAAGGGCTTCGGGCATGGCGCAGGCCGTGCGCACGGACGCGCCGCGCTTTTCGAACACGCCGTTCAGGCCGTTCCAGAAGTCGGCGCGCGGCGTTACGATGAGGATGTCCATAGGGATGTCCTTGCTTTCCGCAGGCTTGGGCTTAGTGGTGGCCGCCGCCGCAGGTGAATTCCAGAGTGAAGGGCTGGAGACGGCCCTCGATGAAAGCCTGCACAGCCGCGCCCACGGTGGGGAACATGCCGGCGAAGAACACTTCCACGCCGACCTGCTGGAAGCCCATGAGGGGGCGCATGCCCATGCCGCCAGCCAGCAGGACCTTGACGCCGGCGTTGGCGAGGTACTGCACGGGGGCCATGCAGCCGCCGTGGTGATGGGGGATGGGGTCGAGGGTGCGCACTTCCTTCACCGCGCCGTCTTCGATGTCAACGAGGGTGTAGATGTCGCAATGGCCGAAATGCATACCCATGTTGGCGTCGAGGCCGCCGGGCAGGCAGGAGGGGATAGCAATGAGCATTGTTATTCTCCGGGTCTGGTCGTCGTTCGGGCTTCGCGGCCCGTCTTGATATCCTGAAGGGCCGACCACATGTCCTTCAGGGCGTTACCTACGGGGTTGTCGAATTCGGTCAGCGCCTGCCTGCGCACCATGGCCTGCGTCACCACGGGGTGGAAGGGCAGGCGGCCCAGCAGGGTGTGGCCGTTTTCAGCGCACAAGGCCTCTATGGCCTCGGCTTCGGCGGGGTTGAGGTCCGCCTTGTTGATAATGACGGCAAGCGGCACGCGGAAGTGGCGGCACAGGTCGGCCACGCGGGCGAAGTCGTGGCGGCCCGAGGGGGTGGGTTCCACCACGCCCACGGCCAGCGTTGCGCCGGAAAGCGAGGCGATGACGGGGCAGCCCACGCCGGGCGAACCGTCGCACAGGATGGTGTCCAGCTTCTGTTCGCGGGCGCGCTGGCGGGCTTCGGTCTTGAGCAGGCCTACCAGCTTGCCGGAATTCTCCTGCCCGGGGAAGAGCTGGGCGTGTACCATCGGGCCGAAGCGGGTCTCGCTCACGTACCAGTCGCCGCAGTGGCCTTCGGGGAAGTCGATGGCCTGCGCCGGGCACAGCTTCACGCAGACGCCGCAACCCTCGCAGCGCAGGGGATCGACCTTGTAGATGCTGCCGTCGAAGGAGACGGCCTCGAAGGCGCAGAGCTTTTGGCACTGGCCGCAATGCACGCAGTCGGCCTGCCGTATCTCGGCTTCGTTGCCCGAGATGAACGGCGCGGACTGCTTCACCTGCGGGTCGAGCAGGATATGCAGGTCGGGCGCGTCCACGTCGAGGTCGCAGACGATCTTGTTCTGGGCAAGGTGGGCGAAGGCGGCGCTCACCGTGGTCTTGCCCGTGCCGCCCTTGCCGCTGATGACAACGATCTCACGCATGGTCGGCCTCCTTCACGCGGGCGTATTCGGCGCGCAGGGCATCGCGCAGGGCGGTGAAGCGTTCGCGCCATTCGGGGGAAAGGTCGGCCAGAAGGCGGCCCGAGGCGTACTGCTCGGCGGCGGCGCGCTCGAAGGGCAGTTCGGCAAGGAGCGGCAGGCCGTTCTCGCGGCAGTAGGCGCGCACGGCGGCGTCCCCGGCTTCGTTGCCCTCGGCCCCGGCGCGGTTCACGGCGGCGCAGATGGGCTTGCCCAGCGGCTTGAAGGCCTGATGGGCGAGCTTGAAATCGTGGAAGCCGAAGGGCGTGGGGTCGGCCACGAGCAGGATGAGGTCGGCATCGCGGGTGACGGTGACGGCCGGGCAGGACACGCCGGGGGGCGAATCGAGCAGGGCGTCGGCCGGGGCTTCTTCCAGCATCTCGTCCAGCATCCTGTGTTCCTGCCGCAGGAGCGGCGGCGTCATGGATTCGCCGATGCGGGTGCGGCCCATGAGGAAGCGCACCGAGCCTTCGAGCACCGTGCCGCGCTCCAGCGTGCCGAGTTCGCGGCGGCCTTCGGTGATGGCGCCCGTGGGGCACACGGCGAAGCAGCCGCCGCAGCCGTGGCACATATCGGGGAAGATGCTGATGCGCCCCGCAAAGGAGGCGATGGCCTTGTAGGTGCAGATATCGCGGCATTTCCCGCAGGACACGCACTTTTCCTTGTCCAGCCCGGGCACACGGAGCCAGCTCGTGCGGCTCTCCTCGATGCTGGGCGGAAGGAAGAGGTGCAGGTTCGGGGCTTCGGCATCGGTATCGACGGCCACGAGGGGCGAGCCCCAGACCTTTGCGAGCGAGGCGGCAACGCTGGTCTTGCCTGCGCCGCCCTTGCCGCTGGCAATGGCTATCTTCATACGTTCTCCGCTACTGCTTGTTGGATTCGGAGGCAAAGGGGTACTTGCCCGCCACGTAGTTCTCGATGGCTTCGCCCACGGTGAGGCCTTCCACGTCCTGGCAGATCTTGATGCCTGCGGCGCTGAGGGCTTCGAAGGCCTTGGGGCCAACGTAGCCGGAAAGCACCACTTCCACACCGGCGGCGGCCATGCGTTCGGCGGTTTCGATGCCTGCGCCCATGGCCATCATCTGGGAGGCGCCGTTGTCGATGTAGTCGAGCCTGCGTTCGGGAAGTTCCACCACCACAAAGCCGCCTGCGCGGCCGAAGCGGGGGTCCACCCAGTCTTCAAGGGTGGGGCCTTCGCTGGAAATGGCTATTTTCTGCATGGATAACTCCTTGGATTCGTTGGGGGAATGGCAGGAACAGGCCCCGGCGTGGCGGCGTGCGCCCTCGTGCACGGCGTAGCTTCCGCCCTCGATGCGCAGGGCCTGCCCAAGGCTGAGGGCCGTGGCCACCTTGCGGCGGGCGGCGGCAAGGGTGCGGCCGAAGGTGTGGCGCGAAACGCGCATATGCTGGGCCGCGTCGATAGCGGTGAGGCCCTCCTTGTCGGCAAGGCGCAGGGCTTCCAGCTCGTCCACGCAGAGCGTCACTTCCTCGAGCTCGCGGAGCGGTATGCCGCGCGGCTTGAAATAGGTGACGCTGGGCGCGCTGCTCACGTAGCGGCAATGTTTAGGACGAGGCATCCCTGCTCCTTGCTGGCCCGGCATGGCCGGGGACACGATGTTTTGCACAAATGAGCATAATACGAATTCGCGCAAGGTCAAGGGCAGGAGCGGAAGATTTTCCGGGAAAATTGTTTCAGCGGGGCGCAGACACCAGCCGTCCTTTTCCTTTTAATAAGGAAGGCTCCAGCTCCGAAAGGCTGCTGGCCGCCCGGCACTTAGCTCTGGACAAGTCGCCCCGCATCTGTAACACTGGACTTTGATTGTCTGCCATCCGGGCTCCTCCCGGAAGGCGAAACCCCAGATGGAATATCTATGGCAAACGAGAACCAGCCCGATAAAGTCATCTATTCGATGCACCGCGTTACCAAGCGCCACGGCCAGCGCGAAGTGCTCAAGGATATCTCCCTCGGCTATTTCTACGGCGCGAAGATCGGCGTGCTCGGCCTGAACGGCGCGGGCAAGTCTTCCCTGCTGAAGATCATGGCCGGTGTGGACAAGGCCTTCGACGGCGACATCGTGGTGGCCCCCGGCTACAGCATTGGCTACCTCGAGCAGGAACCCCTTGTGGACGAGACCCGCACCGTGCGCGAAGTGGTGGAAGAGGGCGTGCAGGAGATCGTTGACCTTGTTAAGGAATTCAACGAGATAAACGAGGCCTTCGCCGACCCCGAAGCCGACTTCGACAAACTGCTGGAACGCCAGGCCGTGGTGCAGGAAAAGATGGACGCCACCGACGCGTGGAACCTCGATTCCCGCCTTGAAATGGCGATGGACGCCCTGCGCTGCCCCCCTGGCGACACGCCCGTTTCCGTGGTGTCCGGCGGTGAGCGCCGCCGTATCGCCCTGTGCCGCCTCCTGCTCCAGAACCCCGACATCCTCCTGCTGGACGAACCTACCAACCACCTCGACGCCGAGTCCGTGGCGTGGCTGGAACGCTATCTCCAGAACTTCCCCGGCACTGTCATCGCCGTCACCCACGACCGCTACTTCCTCGACCATGTGGCGGGCTGGATCCTCGAACTCGACCGCGGCCGGGGCATCCCGTGGAAGGGCAATTATTCGAGCTGGCTGGAGCAGAAGGAAAAGCGCCTCGCCCTCGAAGAGAAGGCCGACAACGAGCGCCGCAAGACCCTTGCCCGCGAACTCGAATGGATCAATATGTCCCCCAAGGGCCGCCACGCCAAGGGCAAGGCCCGCATCAATGCCTACGAGGCCATGCTGAGTCACGAGAGCGAACGCCTTGCGCCCGACCTCGAGATCTACATCCCGCCGGGCCCGCGCCTCGGCAAGTCCGTCATTGAGTTCAAGGGCGTTTCCAAGAGCATGGGCGACAAGCTCCTTATCGACGGCGCCAGCTTCATCGTGCCTGCGGGCGCCATCGTGGGCATCATCGGCCCGAACGGCGCCGGTAAGACCACCATGTTCAAGATGCTCGTGGGCGAAGAGAAGCCCGATTCCGGCGAACTCGTGCTCGGCTCCACCGTGCAGTTCGGCTACGTGGACCAGAAGCGCGCCTCCCTTACCCCGGGCAAGAGCGTGTACGACATCATTTCCGGCGGCTACGATACCATCAAGCTCGGCTCCCGCGAAGTGAACGCCCGCGCCTACTGCTCGCGCTTCAACTTCCAGGGCGGCGACCAGCAGAAAAAGGTGGACGTGCTCTCCGGCGGCGAACGCAACCGCGTACACCTCGCCTGCATGCTGAAGTCGGGCGCGAACGTCCTCCTGCTCGACGAACCTACCAACGACATCGACGTGAACACCATGCGCGCCCTCGAAGACGCGCTGGACAACTTCGCGGGCTGCGTGCTGGTCATCAGCCACGACCGCTGGTTCCTCGACCGTATCGCTACCCATATCCTCGCCTTCGAAGACGAGGGCCACGTGGCCTTCGTGGAAGGCAACTTCCAGGACTACGAGGAAGACCGCCGCAAGCGCCTCGGCAAGGAAGCCGATACCCCGCACCGCATGAAGTACCGCAGGCTCACCCGTCAGTAAGATGGGGAGAATGTGAGATTGTCGGGGGAAGGGAGGAAACTTTCTGTAGAAAGCTTTCCTCCCTTCCCCCGAACCCCCATCCCTCCTTCAAAGACTTTTATTTGGAGGGGCGGGAGGCTGTCTGCTTCTGTACCGCATGAAAAAAGGCCGTTTCTTTTCCCGCATGGGGGAGGAACGGCCTTTTGCTGTTGGGAGGGTCTGGCTTACGGAGGGGGAACGGTGTTCTTGTCGGTGAGGAAGGGGCGAGGCGTTCTGCGGCTCAGGCCTTGCGCCTGCGCGTTTTGAAGCTGTGTTCGGCCAGCCAGCCGAGTTCGTGCAGGCGGTCATCGACCTTTTCGAAAAGAGAGCCCTTGGTGAAGCTCCCGTCCTTGCGGCGGCGGCCTGCGGGCATGGCCGTGAGCAGTTCCATAGCCTCGCTGATATGGGTGACGGGGTAGATGTGGAACTTGCCCTCGCGCACGGCGGAGATGACGCGCTCGTCCAGCATCAGGTGTTCCACGTTGTCCCTGGGCAGGATGACGCCCTGTTCGCCCGTGAGCCCCCGGCGGGAGCAGAGCTCGAAAAAGCCTTCTATCTTGCGGGTCACGCCGCCCACGGCCATAATCTGGCCGCTCTGGCTCACCGCGCCGGTGAAGGCCAGCGAGAGGCGCAGGGGCACTTCCGAAATGGCGGAGAGCAGGGCCGCCAGTTCCGCGCCCGAGGCCGAGTCGCCTTCCACGCCGGTATAGCTCTGCTCGAAGCACAGCGAGCCGGAAAGCACCAGCGGTTTGTTATGCGCGAACTGCGAGGCGAGGTAGCTCTTCAAGATCATCATGGCCTTGGTGTGGATAGGCCCGCCCAGTTCGGCTTCGCGCTCAAGGTCTATGATGCCGCCGTGGCCCACGCCCACGGTGCAGGCTATCTGATGCGGCAGGCCGAATTCGTAGTCGCCGCTGGAGGTCACGGCAAGGCCGTTCACGCGGCCCACTTCCGAGCCGGAGGTGCGTATCTTGATCACGTCGCGGTCGTACTCTTCCATGAACAGCTCTTCCACAAGGTCGGAACGGGAGCGGCGCGCCCGGAGAGCGGCGTCGAGGCTTTCGCGGTCCACCATGTCCTTGCCCGCCATCGCCGCCATAGCCGAGGCCTCGATGAGCGTTTCGCGCATCAGCGGGAAGCGCAGGGTGAGCTTACGGTGGTCTTCGCAGAGTTCCGAGCCGTGGTCCACCAGCCCGGCAAGGGCTTCGCGGCTGAAGGGCAGGAGTTCGGCGTCGTCCATGATGCGGGCGAGCTGGCAGAGCCAGTTCTTCACCTGCGGGGCGCTGCGCTCGGTCTCGCTGTTCATCTGCGCCTTTATCTTGAAGAGCTTGGCAAAGCGCTCGTCCCTTTCCAGAAGCATCTCATATATTTCATCTTCCCCGATGAGCACCACCTTCACGTTCAGCGGCATGGGCATGGGTTCTATGCCCTTCACGCGGGCGGCGTCCATGTCCGGGTCTTCGATGCGGGCAAGGCCGGAGCGCAGGGCGCGCAGGAGGCCTTCCCACGCGGCGGGGTTCTGCAAGAGGTCGAGCACGCGGAGCACAAGGTAGCCGCCGTTGGCGCGGTGCAGGGAACCGGCCTTGATGAGCGTGAAGTCCGTGACCAGAGCGCCCATTTCGGATTCGCGTTCCAAGCAGCCCAGCAGGTTGCTGTAGGTGGGGTGGTCTTCCACCACCACGGGCGCGCCTGTGGCCTGCCCGTTGTCCACCAGCACGTTCACCTCGTAGCGGCAGAGGTCGGGTTCGGGGGCGGGGCCGCCCTCGCCATGCCCTGCGCCGAAGGCGGATTCGCGCGGCAAAAAGAGGTCGAGATGGTCGAGGATGTCGGCCCGCAGTTCGGCGAAAAAGGTATCCAGCGCGTCGTTCTTCTCGCCGCATCCGGCAAGGCGGCAGGCCTTTTCGGCCACGGGCGTCACGTAGATGTCCAGCTCTTCGCTGGCGGCGGCGCGTTCCAGCTCCTTCTCGCGCTTGCGGAAATCCTTCTCGAGCTGGGTGAGCTTGCGGATGTTCGGGGCAAGGCTTTGCAGGAGCTGGTCGCCCGCGCGCTTGAAGGCCTTGCGCTGGGCGGGCTGGAGCGCGGCAAGCTCGTCGTCCGAAAGGCGCTGGCCGTCCACCATAGGGAACAGGGCCAGAGCGCCGACTTCCTCGGCCTCCAGCGCGAAGCCCCGTTCGGCGGCGGCCTTCTCCATGTCCGCCACAAGGGCGGAGCGCTGTTTGCGGAACTTTTCCAGCTCCTCGTTGCGCTTCTTGAGGTGGGCTTCGGAATCGAGGCGGGCGGGCAGGGTCTCGCGCACCTGCTGCAGGGCTTCGGCCAGCGATTTCTTGAGCTGGCGGCCCTGGCCTGCCGGGAGCTGGAAGAGGATGGGATGGTCCTCATCCTTGAAATCGTTCACATAAATGACATCCGGCGGGGTGGCTTCCTTGCGGGCCAGCGGCTCGAGGAACTGCGTGAGCATGAAGGTGCGGCCAAGGTCGGGCGTGCCGGCAAGGAAGACATTGTAGCCCGTACTGCGGATGTGCAGGGCCAGTTCCAGCGCGGCAAGGGCGCGAGGCTGGGCCGGGCGGCGGCGTCCGCCCCGGGGTATGGCGCGGCTGTCTTCCCACGGGATGCGTTCGGCAGGCCAGCAGGGGCGGAGCTTTTCCGGGGCAAGGGGGGCGACGGTGCGCAGAGCGGGCATGGGGTCTCCTTCGAGAATGGGCGGGGCAGGGCCGCGAACAGAAAAGCCGCCCGCCCGAACGAGTCAGGGGGGCGGCCCTTACGGTAAAGGGGTGTTTATTCGGCCTGATACAGTTCGGCGAGGATCTTGTCCGCACCGTCGGCAAGGAGCTTCTCGGCCAGCTTCTGCCCGGCGGCGTCGGCTTCTTCCAGCGTGGCGGCACAGCGCACGGTGTCGCGGAAGACCACCTTGCCCAGCGGATCGGACACAAGGGCTTC
Source organism: Mailhella sp. (assembly GCA_017408905.1). Classification (GTDB taxonomy): domain Bacteria; phylum Desulfobacterota; class Desulfovibrionia; order Desulfovibrionales; family Desulfovibrionaceae; genus Mailhella. The sequence goes on from JAFQTU010000012.1 coordinate 13,564, forward strand.
CAGCACCAGCTCTTCACCGTCGAGCACGGCATGGGCCGCGATGGGGACCTGACAGCCGCCGTCCAGCCTGCGCAGGAAGGCGCGTTCGGCAGTGACGCAGAGGCGCGTGGGCGTATGGTCGAGGAAGGCCACGAGTTCGCGCATCTCGGGGCGGTCGTCACGAATCTCGATGCCCAGAGCGCCCTGACCCACGGCGGGCAGGAAGCTGGGGGGCGTGAGGTCCTGCTGGAGGCTGGCCCCGAGGCCGAGGCGCTTCACACCGGCGCGGGCGAGGATGATGGCGTCGTACTGGCCTTCCTTCATCTTGCGGAGGCGGGTCTCCACGTTGCCGCGCAGCATGGCGACTTCAAGGTCGGGGCGCAGGGCCAGCGCCTGCGACTGGCGGCGCAGGGACGACGTGCCGAGCTTGGCGCCCTGCGGCAGGTCTTCGAGGGCGGCGTACTTTTCGGAAAGGAAGAGGTCGGTGCAGACCTCGCGTTCCGGCACAGCGCCGAGGGTGAGCCCTTCAGGCAAAACCATAGGCACGTCTTTCATGCTGTGCACGGCAAGGTCGGCCGTGCCTGCGAGCAGGGCTTCCTCGATTTCCTTCACGAAAAGGCCCTTGCCGCCCACCTTGGCCAGCGGCACGTCGAGTATGATGTCGCCCTTGGTCTTGAGGATGAGCAGTTCTACCTCGAGGCCCTCGTACTGGGCCATGAGGCGGGACTTGATATGTTCGGCCTGCCAGAGGGCGAGCTGGGAACCCCGGGTGGCGATGGTGACTTTCTTCATGTAGTACTCGAAGTTTTTAGTGTCCGCAGGAAGCGCAGTTGCCGCCGGCACAGCCCGCACAGCCGCCGCCGGAAGAAGCGGCAGGGGCGGAGGGCAGGTCGAAACTGCCGGAGCCGCCGCCGAAGTGGCAGGAACAGCGGGAAATGAGCTTCTCGGTGTCCATGGATTTGCACTTGGGGCAGGAGGGCGTTTCGTCTCCGAAGACGAGTTCTTCGAAGGTGCTGTTGCAGGCTTTGCAGTGGTATTCGTAAATGGGCATGGAAAACAGCTCCTTAGCGGTTTTCGGTGAGAGCCTCGGGCTTCTCGAAGAGGTAGTGGTCGATGAGCTGGCACAGAAGGTGCATCACAGCTTCGTGGATTTCCTGGATATGGGGCGTGTGCGAACTCGGCACGTTGATGAGGTGGTCGCACAGGGCGGCCATGCGGCCCCCGCCCTTGCCGGTGAAGCCCACCACGGCCAGTCCGGCTTCGCGCGCGGCCTCGATGGCCTTCAGCACGTTGCCGCTGTTGCCGGAGGTGGAAATGGCCACGAGCACGTCGCCCTTGCGGCCCAGCCCCTGCACCTGACGGGAGAAGATGTCCTCGTAGCCGTAGTCGTTGCCGATGGCGGTGAGGGTGGAGGTGTCCACCGTGAGGGCCACGGCCGGGAGCGAGGGGCGCTCCATGAGGAAGCGGCCCAGAAGTTCGCCGGTCATGTGCTGGGCGTCGGCCGCGGAGCCGCCGTTGCCGCACACCAGCACCTTGCCGCCTGCGGCCAGACTGCGCGCCATAGCAAGGGCGGCGCTGTCCACAACATGAGCGTTTTCGGCAAAAAAGGAGAGGCGGAGCTTCGCGCCTTCCTCGGCATGGTTCTGTATGATCTCAAGAGCGGATGACATGGAAACCTCTTGGATGTGGGTGTTTGGAATTTGATATCCTAGCGCAAAGGCCCTGCGCAGGCAAGGAGCTTCCTTGACCCGCCCGGAGGGCAGGCCGCGTAGCGGCCTTTGGAGCGACGACCCCGCGCCGACTGGAAGTCGGCATGGAGGCGGGCGAGGAGCGGAAGCAGGTCACAGCGAAGCGCCGCCGAGAGAGCCGCAGGCTCGTGAGGCGCGATTCGGTCAGGTCTTCGCCCGAAGGACTCTTCGGCTGACTGGAAAGTCAGCCATAGCGGATTTTCGGTTAGAAAGCGACCGGAGGCGGCCCGCAGGGCCGTAGCCGTTAGGCACGCGAAACGAAGTGCACGCGGGCCTTACGGATATCGACAGCAGAGCTATCCAAGACGTTTTGCGCCGGGAGCTGTCGTCCAGCGCCCGACAGGCCAAGGCGGGTAAACCCTTCGCCCGAAGCCCCCCAGCTTCTCCGCCTTGCCTTTGGCGGCAGAGGTTGGGCGCGTTGGGCTTGGCGCGTTGCCGCCGTGAAATGTTGTCCTCTGCCCGACAGCTCCCGGCGCGGGATGTCTTGGAAAATCTGCCGATTTTCCGCTCCCAGACCAGAGCCTCGTTCCGCTCAAGAGCCGCCCGGGCATTCGCCCTTCCGGCGTCTCTTTCGCTTCTCTGCGTCAGTTGACCACCAGATGACGCCAGCCTTGTTCGCGGGGGCTTTTCGCGCTGTCGCGCTCCCGCCCCGCTCACTGGCGGACTGGCTGTCGGGCACGCCTGCGGCGGCCCTCCGACCTAAAGCATCACGCGCATTGCCGTGAAGGGGGCGGGTTGGGGTCGAGCGTTGAGAAGCGCGCAATGCGTACTCGGGGAGCTTCGCGCTAAGGCCGCCTTGCGCTTTTGGCGTTTCGGCGCGCAGGGCGCGGAAATATGTCAGGTTATCGGCAATGCCGGTGGCCGGGGCCGGAGGTCACGATACCGCGCTCGATAAGGCGGCGCAGGTACCAGTTCTTGTCGCCTACCAGCATATGGAGCTGGTCTTCACGGCCCACTATCTCCAGCACGTCCCCGAATTCGAGGGGCAGGTTGTCGTGCCCGTCCACCGAGAGCAGGACCTGATCGTCCGTGCGGCGCGACTCGATGCGGATGCTCGAGCCCGCAGGCAGGGCCAGCGGAGGGAAGCCGCCCGCAAAGGGGCAGATGGGCGTGACGATCTGGGCGTTCATGGAGGGCATGGTCAGCGGCCCGCCCGCCGAGGCCGTGTAGGCCGTAGAGCCGAGCGGCGTCGAGACTATGATGCCGTCGCATCGCAGGGAGCTGAAGTGCAGGCCGTTGATGGCAAGGTCGAGCGAAACGGCACGCGCCACCACGCCATGCGCAGTGACCACGTCGTTGATGGCCACGCCTTCGCGGAGCGTGCGCCAGTCCTCGCCCTCGCGCCGCAGTATGCGCCAGTTCAGGGTAAGGTGGCCTTCGCGCCGCCAGCGCCCCGCCACTATCTCGGCCAGCGGCGTTTCCCAGTCGCCCCTGTCCATGGCGGGCAGGGCGGCAAGGAAGCCCACGCGGCCGTAATTCATGCCGACCAGCGGGGTGCGTATGTCCGAAAGGCGGCGCGCCGCGCCCACCATAGTGCCGTCGCCGCCAAGCACGAGCACGGCGTCGCAGGCGGCGGCAGAGGCGCGCAGTTCCATAAGGTCGGCCGTGGCGCATACCACCTCGGCAGACACGCCTCGAGCCTCCAGCCATGTGCGCAGGGCGTAGGCCGCCGCCGCAGGCCGGGGGCTTTCCTTATGCAGGAGCATGATTCGCTTCACAGGTTCCATGCCGAAAAGGTAATGCATCGGCGCGGGCTTGGCAATGGGGGAGGGGGGAAAGAGGATGGGCGCGCCGCTTCGGGAGGAAGGTTTCCTGTCGAGTTTTGTTGTCCTCTGTCCGACAGCTCCCGGCGCGGGATGGAGTGGCTCAAGGCGGGTTCAAGGCGTCCGCTTTTTCGAAAGCGTCCGCCTCTTGGGAGCGGGGAAGTAACGCGGAAGTTTGCGTGCGCACTACCCTCTAAGGCCGGGCTTTGCCCTTGGCCTCGAGTCACGGGTTCGGACTGCGGGGCGGCATTTTAAGGAAATGATTTCCAGAGTCTTGGATTTCCTGCCGGAAATCCGCTTCCGCGCTTCGCGCGGTGAGGAAGAAAAGGCATCCTGCGCAGTCGTTCGCTCGAAGCCGCCCGGGCATTCGCCCTTCTGGCGGCTTTGTCGCTCACTTGGCTTTTGACCACCAGATGACGCCGCCCTCGCCCGGGC
>JAFQTU010000062.1 GCA_017408905.1 Mailhella sp.
CCCATGCCGCCGTAGGTATCGTTGATGATCTTACGGCCGGTGAGGCCGCAGTCGCCCATAGGGCCGCCGATGACGAAACGGCCGGTGGTGTTGATGAAGATCTCGCAGTTCTTCTCGTCGAAGAAGCCGGTGGGCTCGAGGATGGGGCGGATGACTTCCTTCTTCACAGCCTCGATGATGTCTTCCTGAGAAGCCTTGGGGGAATGCTGGGTGGAGACGACCACGTTGTTGATGCGCACGGGCTTGCCGTCCACGTATTCGAAGGACACCTGCGTCTTGCCGTCGGGGCGGAAGAAGTCCACGATGCCGTTCTTGCGCACGCGGGAGAGCTGAAGGGAGAGCTGATGCGCCCAGTAGATGGGGGCGGGCATCAGGGTGGCGGTTTCGTTGGAGGCGAAGCCGAACATCATGCCCTGGTCGCCAGCGCCCTGATCTTCGGGGTTCTCGCGGAGAACGCCCTGCGCGATGTCGGGGGACTGCTTGTCGATGGTGGAGAGCACGGCGCAGGTCTGAGCGTCGAAGCCCATTTCCGTGCCGGTGTAGCCGATGTTCTTGATGGTCTTGCGCACGATGGCGGGAAGGTCGGCATAGCCCTTGGTGGAGATCTCGCCGGCGATGATGGCCATGCCGGTGGTCACGAGGGTCTCGCAGGCCACATGGGAGTTCGGGTCCTGTTCGAGCAGGGCGTCGAGCACGGCGTCGGAGATTTGGTCAGCGACTTTGTCGGGGTGGCCTTCCGTCACGGATTCGGAAGTGAAGAGGTATCTGCCTTTGGAGGGGATCATGGTATCTCCTTGATGTTCATCAGAAAAAACTCGACACAAAACCGTTTGCGGCAAGGGGGCTGGCCGTGTTTGCCGCATCCGTATCTTTATATCAAGTTATGGTGATATAGTTTTCTTTCACCAATATACACGGGCGGCCGCCCCATGTCCAGCTTCTTGACGGGATAAGATGGGCAGGCTATCCCCTTTTGGAAGAGGAACGGCGTTTCCCGGCGGAGGCCCATCCGGGGCTGGAAGCGGGAAGCGCGCTGTTCTTCGGAGATTCCATGCACGCATTATATCAGGGAAAGATAGATAATTTCTGCGCTATGTACGCGGTGCTCAACGCCGTGCAGGTGCTGTTCGGCCTTGCGCCGCTCCATGCGCGGAAGATATTCAACCGCGCCATGATGGAGCAGGCCCGCGACCTTGAGAATTTCCAGCGCATACTCGAACACCGCACCGACTACGTGGCCCTTGTGGATCGCATGATAGAGGACATACAGGAGAACGACTTCCCCCGCCTGAAGGTGGAAGCCCCCTTCGGGCCGCATACGCCGTATCAGACGGTGTGGGAAGGCCTGCGCTCCTGCGCCGAACCCTCCCTGCCGCGCGTGTCGGTTTTCCGCTTCCTGCGCTTCGCCCCTCCGCATGAAAAGCCCTATGTGGATCACTGGACGGTGGGGCATTACATGGATACCGAAGGCCTGCATTTCCTCGATTGCAGCCTTGAAGCCGGGGCGCTTTACAGCCTGCCCTATGTGCGCCTGACCGATATCGACAAGCCCCTGCGGCGCGACTACGTTGTCATCGTGCCCGAAAGCGTGCGCATCCTTTCCGTTTCCCGCAACCAGGGTCTCAGGGCCCTCCCGGTGTGATCATGGCACTTACTTCCCGGCAGAAAATGGGCGCGGCCGCGCTCATCATGGCGTTCAGTGTGCTCCTTTCCCGCCTTATGGGGCTTTTCCGCGACAAGATCATCTCGTGGCAGTTCGGCGCGGGAGGCGAGGCGGATATCTATTTCGCGGCCTTTGTCGTGCCGGATTTCCTGAACTATCTGCTGGCGGGCGGCTATGTTTCCATCACGCTCATCCCCCTGCTTTCCCGCCGCTTCGAAGAGAACGAGGAAGACGCATGGCGCTTCTTCGGCACGGTGTTCTGCTGGGCCACGCTGGCCATAGGTCTGCTCACGGCGCTGGCGTGGATAGCCGCGCCCGTGCTCGCGCCGCTGGTGGCTCCGGGCTTCGATGCCGCCCAATGCGCCCGCCTCACGCAGTTTCTGCGCATCGTGCTCCCGGCTCAGGTCTTCTTCCTGCCCGGGGCCTGCCTTTCCGCCATCCTCTATATCCGCCACCAGTTCTTCGTGCCTGCGCTCATGCCGCTCATCTACAACGGCGGCATACTGCTTTTCGGCGTGGGCCTGCCGTGGCTCGGCCTTGTGCAGGGTATGGAAGGCTTCTGCTGGGGCGTGCTTGCCGGTGCGTCTGTCGGCGCGTTCCTTCTGCCGCTGTCCACGGTCAGGTCCGGCGGCTTCCGCTTCCTGCCCGGCCTTGCCCACCCGCTGATGAAGCGCTTCCTGCTCATGGCCCTGCCCCTGATGGTCGGGCAGTCCGTGGTGGTGCTGGACGAGCAGTTCGTGCGCATTTTCGGCAGTCTTGCCGGGGACGGTGCGGTGAGCCTGCTCAACTACGCGCGGCGCATCATGATGGTTCCGGTGGGCGTGGTGGCGCAGGCGGCAGGCGTGGCTTCCTTCCCCTTCCTTGCGGCGCTGGCCGCCAAGGGCGACATGGAGCACTTCCGCTTCACCCTGAACCGCACCATGAAGAACAGCATGATGATAGCCGTGCCTGTGGCCGCGTGGATGATAACGGCTTCCGGCCCTGTGCTGGGCTTCATCTTCGAAGGCGGCTCCTTCTCGACCTCGCATACCTCCGGGGCGGCACCTCTTCTGCAGATCATGCTCCTTGCCGTGCCGTTCTGGCTTCTCCAGCAGGTGACGGGCCGCGCCTTCTATGCCATGCAGGATACCGTGACCCCCGCCGTGGTGGGCACTGCGGCCACGCTCCTTGCCGTGCCTGCGTACGTTCTGCTCATCCCCGTCATGGGCGCGAAGGCCGTGGCCCTTGTGACCACGCTTTCCATCGCCCTGTACGCCATTGCCCTCCTGTTCATCGCCTGCCGCCGCTGGGCCACGGGCGCGTTCGAGGGCGTGTGGATAACGGCATGGCGGAGCGTCCTGCTTTCCATGCCCGGATGCGGCATCATGCTTGCCGTGATGCATGACGGCTTCCGCCTGCTTTCCGGCCTTTCGCCCCTGCTCCAGCAGTTCATCGTGCTGGCTGTGGGCGGAACGCTCTTCGTGGTCTCGTGGCTTCTGCTTTCCTACTTCTTCCAGCGCCACTACTACTGGACCGTCCTTTATCCCATCCTCCGCAAACTGCATCCTCGCAAGCCCCGGGAGCCCCGCTCATGATGAACGTGATACGTGCCCGCCGCGCCGGTTTCTGCATGGGCGTTGCCCTTGCCCTTCATAAGCTCGACAGCATGGTCGCCGCCCGTACGGGAGAGCAGGTCGCCACGCTGGGCGAGATCATCCATAATCCTCAGGTGCTGGAAGATTACGCCCGGAAGGGCGTACGCCGCCTTGGCGAGGCCGCCGAGGCCGAAGCCGACATGGCCGTGCTCATACGCGCCCACGGCATCACGCGCGGCATGGAGGAGGAACTGCGCGGCCGCTGTGCCCGCGTGGAGGATGCCACCTGCCCCCGCGTGAAGAAGGCCCAGCTCGCCATTGCCGAGGCCACGGCCCCGGGGCGCGAGCTCCTGCTTTACGGCGAGGCCGATCACCCCGAAGTGCGCGGGCTCATTTCCTATGCCGCCGGGCCGAGCCATATCTTTTCCTCGCAGGCCGAACTCGATGCCCTTCTGGCGAAGGGATCCTTTGAAGGCCGTGCTCTGGTCCTCGCCGCCCAGACCACGCAGGACAGGCTGATCTTCGACGAGATGCACGCGGCGCTTTCCGCCCGCTTCGGGGAGGCGCTCTCCGTGCTCGACACCATCTGCGACGCTACCCGCCAGCGCCAGGAAGAAGCCGGCGAGCTTGCCGGGCAGGTGCAGGCTATGGTGGTGGTCGGCGGCAAAACCAGCGGCAACACGCGCCGCCTTGCCGAACTGGCCCGTATGCGCGGCGTTCCCACGGTGCTGGTGGAGACCGCCGACGAGCTGGACAGGGCCTTCTTCGAAGGCGTGGAGACCGTGGGCCTTACGGCAGGAGCCTCGACCCCCGGCTATATCATCGACGAGGTGGAGGCAAGGCTCAGGAGCTGGTAAGCTTCCTTGCGTATCTGCAATAAATTGTAACAGGAAAATTAATGCGTTCGCCTTTCAGCCGGGTTATAGTGCAGGCATAAGACTCAAAGGAGTGTGCCTTATGCCCGATACCGAATCCGCCCATCAGAAGACGACGCTGTCGCTCCTTGTTGTGGACGACGATCAGGATATACGCGACCTCATGGCGGACTACCTTCGCCAGCACGGCTTTCAGGTTCGTGTGGCGGACGGCGGCGACGCCATGTTCGCCTGCCTTGAGGAAGAGAAGCCCGACCTCATCGTTCTCGATATCATGATGCCCGGCGAGGACGGCCTTTCGCTCTGCCGCCGCCTGCGCTCCATGGACGGCTCCACTCCCGTCATTTTCCTCACCGCCCTCGGCGATACGGCCGACCGCGTGGTGGGCCTTGAACTCGGCGCGGACGATTACGTGGTCAAGCCCTTCCAGCCCCGCGAGCTCCTTGCGCGCATCCGTGCTGTCCTGCGCCGTGCCGGGCGCGTTTCCGACGCCCCTGCTGAAACGAGCGGCGTTTCCTCCGGCCGCCCGGAAAAGGCCTATCACTTCAGCGGCTGGACGCTCGACCTTTCGGCGCGCCACCTCATCGCGCCCGGCGGCATGGTGGTGAACCTGAGCGGTGCTGAGTACCGCCTGCTCACCATCTTCCTCGAACATCCGCAGAAGGTCCTGAGCCGCGACTTCATCCAGGACGAACTTCAGGGGCAGGAAACGGACCGCAGTCCCTTCGACCGCAGTCTCGACGTGCAGGTCTGCCGCCTGCGCGCCCGCCTGCGCGATACCGGCGACGGCGACAAGGGCCGTGAAAACAAGCTCATCAAGACAGTGCGCGGCGACGGCTACGTGTTCACCAGCGCCATCACGGCGGAATAGCCCATGTCCTGCTCGGCCGAACAGATGCTCCGTACCGGGCGCGGCGTGATGCTGCGCCTGCGCCGCATGGTGTCCCGCTTCTCGCCCGATTCCCTGCTGGCGAGGCTCATCCTTATTTTCTCGGCCAGCTTTTTCATCCTGCTTTTCCTGACTTCCATTTACGCCGGGGAATCGCGCCATTTCTATTTCATGCGCGCCCTCATGGCCGACCGTACGCGGCGCATGGCGGAAACGGCCCTCCTGCTGGACGCTTCTTCGCCCGGAACGCGCTTCGCCCTGCGCGAACAGCTCAACAGCCGCGGCTTCGTGGTGCATTTTTCGTCCATCCGCCCCCTTGTGGTGGTACAGAACGAGGAGCTGCGCGAAGTTTCCGAACTCATGGAGTTCATGCTCAACCGTTCCCTTGCGCAGGTGTACGATAATACGCCGGATCTGGGCATCAAGCACGGCGAACGCCATCAGCTTGGCGTGAAGCGCGTGGCTTCGCTGGCCGTGAGCCACCTCAACCTGCCCAGCCCCATGGAAGCCTTCTGGAAGTCCGTGGTGCAGTATTTCGTCTCCCAGCCCAAGCGCAGGCTCGGGCCTTCGGTCTATCAGGCCACGGCGGTCATCCCCTTGCGCGACGGTACATGGGTCGTCATCGAAGACTCTTCGCCCGGCTATCCCCCCATGCCGGCCTTCCCCTTCACCAGCATCCTTGTCATCGAAGCCTTTTTCGTGATCGTCAGCCTGATGGCCTTCGCGCTCTGCGTGAAGCCCCTGCGCAGGCTGGCCCGGGCGGCGGAGCAGTTCGGCCGCGACGTGCCCGGCACGCCGGAACTTCCCGAGACCGGCCCCACGGAAGTGCGCGAGGCGGCGCAGGCCTTCAACCGTATGCAGAAGAGCATCCGCGACTTCCTCGACGAGCGTGAACGTATGCTGGCCGCCGTTTCCCACGACCTGCGTACCCCGCTCACGCGCATGCGTCTGCGCGTGGAAGCTCTGGACGAGAGCCAGCGCGGCCCGTTGCAGAAGGATATCGGTGAACTCCAGCAGATCATGGATACCACCATCGACATCGCTCGCAGCAAGAGCGAGGCCGTGACGATGGTGGACGTGGCCTCGCTCATCGAAAGCCTTGTGGAAGACAGGCAGGATATGGGCCAGCCCATACAGCTTGAAGAGCGCCTGCAGGATCCGGAGGTGCTGTTCTCTATCGCCCCGCTGTCGGCGCGCCCCCTGAGCATGAAGCGCTGTCTGGCCAATCTCATGGATAACGCCCTGCGCTACGGCGGCCGTGTGGTCGTGGGTGTGGAAGAGCGCGGCCCCATGCTGGCGGTGACCATTTCCGACTGCGGCCCGGGCATTCCCGAAGCCGATCTGGAGAAGGTCTTCGAGCCGTTCTACCGCGTGGAGCGCTCCAGAAGCCGCAGTACCGGCGGCACGGGCCTCGGCCTGTCCATTGCCCGGAGCATGGCCCGTATGCACGATGGCGACGTGGTGCTGGAGAACCGGCCCGAAGGCGGCCTGCGCGCCACAGCCACGTTCCGCAGGACACAGTTCCCGGAAGTCCCGCCGCATTTTCAGAGTTCTGTCAGATAAGGAGGTCCATATGCGCATCACCGCTCTTGCCCTCGCCCTCTGCGCCTCTCTGGCACTTGCAGGCTGTGTGCATCACCACCATCACCGTCACCCCGGCCCGCGCTACGACAGGCCCGTCCACCACGAGAAGGGCTGGGAAAAGCCGAAGCCTCCGCACCATAAGGTGGAGAAGCATAAGAAGGCCCACCACCCTGACGGCAGGCATCCCGACAGGAAGCACCGCTAGACCATGCCCCGGAAGGCGGCCTTCCGCAGTTGCGCCGAGGCCGCAAAAGGGGTAGCGTGAGCCATCTTTTCAGGAGTTCGCTTATGAAAAAAACGCTTTTCTCCCTGTTTTCCTGCGCCGTCATGCTTTTTGCCGCTCTGGCGCTCACCGGCTGTCTGGCCAAGAACGATGTGCGCCTCCTCTATGAAGTGGAAGGCGTGAAGGCTGTTCCTTCGGCCACGGCCCCCCGTATCGTCGTCGTGCAGTTCGAAGACAAGCGCGGCGCCGCTGAACTCGGCCTGCGCAAGGACGGCAGCCCCTTCCAGACCAGCGGAAGCGTGGCAAGCTGGGCGACTCAGGCCCTTGCCGATGAACTGGCCGCCCGCGGCGCTCAGGTCTCCGTGGCGCTTTCCATGATCCAGGCCGAGATGAACCAGCCGCAGTACATCGTGGCCGGTACGGTGGAAAAGGTCCAGCTTGTGGAAAAGAATGTCGCCGCCTATCAGGCCGAGATACGCATACAGACGCATCTGCATCGCGCCTCGAATCCCGTCGTCACCCGTACCTTTACGGCGCATCAGGAAAAGACCGGCATCCCCGGCGCCAAGCTGGCGGAGCAGACCCTTTCCGGCGCTCTTGCCGAAGCGCTTTCCAGCGCGTCCGTGTCCATCATGGGGAGCCTGCGCTGAATGAGGCCTGTCATCGTCAAGGCGTACGGCGGCTTCAGCCCTGCGACGGAAGAAACGCTGGAGGCCGTGCAGGCCGTTCTGCGAAGCTGGTTCATCGAAGAGGATGCGGCAGAGCTTTCGAAGGATCTGCTTTCCATCGGCTTTGAAGGGGACGCCTTCCCCGACGATGAGGTGGTGGAGGCCCTGAAGCCCTTCCTCTGCGAGAGGACATGGGGCAAGCTCGATGTCATCGACCTCGAGGCGTGGACCCTGCATCGCTATACCTTCACCGGCGGCCAGCTTGCCGACCATACCGCCACGCTCGACAAGGCCCTCGACCCCTGCGCCCTGCACTGAGGCGCGCAAAACTCATCATGAAAGAAGCCCGATGCTCCGGCGATGTTCGGAGTATCGGGCTTCTTTCATGCTATCTGTCGTTGAGGTGCAGGTGCATGATGCGCCGTATCTCGAGGATGGCCTCGGGGCTTTCCTGTACGCTGTGCCCGGAAGGGATGACCTTTTCCGAGACCGCCCCGTCGAGATGTGAGCTGGAATACGGCACGATGCCGTCGCTGGAATCCGCAAGGGGCTTGTCTGGCGTATCGTTGCCTATGATGGAGTGGTACGGAACGCCGGGAGCCAGAGGGAGCGAGGCCGCGTTCACGATGAACTCGTCCTTGGCGCTGAGGTTGGCGATGCCGTTGATGGGCTGATCCTTGCCCTTGAGCTCCGGGGCGAGAAGCTGGACGGCGGGCTCTATGATGCCGCTCACGACCTTGACGGGAAGCGTGACCAGCCCGGCGATGAAGCGGGCCAGGCTTTTGTCGGCAAAGGGCGTGCCCCGGTGCGGCGCGGCAATGAACACGGCGCGGCCGACCTGCGGCAGAGGCTCGAAGAAAAGGTAGTCGTGGAGCTTTTCCTTGACCTTGACCTTTGCGGAAGCGTCGAGCTGGCGCTTTTCCAGCAGTTTGTCCCACAGCTTCTGCTCCGACGACGAGATCATGAGGCGCGAGAGTATGCCGCCCATGCTGTGCCCGATGAGCAGTATGTCCTTCGAGGCCGGATGTGCCCCCTCAGGGTCGAGGGCGTGCAGGGTCTGGGTGACGGCTTTGCGTATGGCGGCGTTGTTGAGGGCGATGGGGAAGCTGGTGGGGTAGTACACCTGCCATATCTGGTATTCGCGCGAAAGCGTTTCGTCGCCCATGATCTCGTTGGCCACGTTGATCCATGCTTCAGGACTGCTGGCGAGGCCGTGGACCATGATGACGGTCTTGCGCTGGGGCTGGTAGGGCTGCATGAGATAGACATGGGGCGCATCGAGCATATCGCCTTCGTCGAAGAGCAGGTCAAGCCCGAAAAGCGTGCCGAGCGACTGGGTGGCGAAGTCGGAACGCGCCAGCCAGAGCCCGTAGCCGGAGGTGAAGTTGCCCGCCAGCGGTATGTCGCTGCCGCGAATGGAGATGCGTTCCGTCCCGAAGGGGTCGTAGATGTCGAGCCGGGCCTGATCCGTGGCCAGCACGTCCTTCAGGCTTTCGCCGGGGAAGTCGATGACGGCCGTGATGGAAGGATAGCGCATCTCGCTCCACACAGCGTCTTTTGCGGTGCTGTCTGGCAGGATGGCCACCATTTCGGCCCCAAGCCCGTCGCGCCGGTACTGGTTGCGCAGGCCTTCGAAACTCAGTTCGGAAGCAGGCAGGATAGCTTCGGGGATCAGGCCGAGGCTTTCCCCGCTCCTGCCGTTCACCAGCACGCGCAGTTTCCAGCCGCTGATGGAAATGAGGCCGCTCTTCTCATCTTTCCGAGAAGCCGCCATGCGTTCCATGAAAAGCTTGCTCATGGCCTGCTGGACGGCAAAATTGTAGTAGTCGCGCACCTGCGTGGGGCGTTCTTCCAGCGTTCGCATGGACATGGGGCGCTCGGAAAGGAACAGGTAGGCGTAGGCGAAGCGCGCCGTTTCAAGGTAGGCCGCAAAGGTGGCGGCATTGCCTTCCTTTTTCTTCTCGCGCCGCATGGCTTCGTACAGCCACAGCTCTGCCAAGGCGGAAAGGCGGCGTTCTTCGCTCATGCCTTCCGTGCGGTAAAGGGCATCCCGGCAGGGCTCGCCGTCGTCTTCACAGGTTTCCCGCTCAAGACCGAGGACCTGCAGGGCGGAACCCGTGTAGGAACTGAGCTCGCCGTTGGTGAGGACGTCGCCCCGGCGCTGTTCCATATACTGTTCGGTGTCGATGGTGGAGACCTTCACCCCGGCACAGCCCGAAAGGCAGAAGAGAAGACAGAGGCAGAAAATCTGCACGGCGGCAGTACTGTGAAGAAAGGCAGTGCGTTTCATGGCGGAAGCGTGGGGCGCACGGGCGAAGGGGCGCTATGCCCTCAGCATATTCGCAAGACCGTGTGCTTATGAGAAAACGCGAAACCGTGCTGGCTCTCAAGGTGAAGCCGGATCACGTTCGCGTTTTTTGGTGTTTGCAAAATTTTTTGGCGTATCGACGCCGAAGAGACATGGGGGAAAGCGGGGAGAGAGGACGTTTTCGAGCCCCTCTCCCCGCTGATGTTATGGTTTATGCCCAGTGCACGAGGCCGGCGCGGACAACGTGGTCCATGGGGTCGGCCACAGGCACGACGCGCAGGCCGTAGGCGTGGAGGCCGTTGGCCTTGGCGGTGCAGGAGGCTTCGTAGGTGAGCACGCCGTCGGCTTCGGAAGCGAAGGCGAGGTCGATGACTTCGGGCTGTTCGGTGAAGTTGGCACCGTCGGTCACGCCGAGGAGCATCTGCACGCGCAGTTCTTCCGCCTTCATGTCGCCGAGGGTGAGCTGAAGCTTCACGGAGAAGGGTTTGCCGCAGTACACGGTGTTGCCTTCAAGGCCGGACACTTCGATGTGCTTGATGGTGCAGGTGTTGAAGCGGCCGGGGATGGTCTTCTGCCATTCGGTGAGCTTGCGGGCCTTGGCCTGATGGTCGGCGGCCATAGCAAGGCCGCGGCGGGCGGCGGGCACGTAGATCTGGTTCATGTAGTCGCGCACCATGCGGCGGCAGCCGTACTGGGCGGTGAGGGACTGCAGAGAGTTCTTGGCCACAACGATCCAGCCGTGGGGCAGGGCGTCCTTGCCGCGCTTGAAGAACAGGGGCACGACCTTGTTTTCAAGGAGCTGGTACAGGGATTCGGCATCCTCGTAGTCGTTCTGCACGGCGGAAAGGGTGGCGTAGGTGGCCTTCGGGCCGATGGTCCAGCCGTTTTCGCCATTGTCGCCTTCGACCCACCAGCCGTCGGAGATGCTGAGGTTGATGCCGCCGTTGACCGGCACCTTTTCGCCGGAAGTGCCGGAAGCTTCGTGGGGACGGCGGGGGTTGTTCAGCCACACGTCACAGCCGCGGGACAGCCAGCGGGACACTTCGAGGTTGTAGTTCTCCACGAAGAAAATCTTGCCGTAGAAGCGGGGATCGCGGGACCAGCGCACCACGTCTTCGATGAGCTCGATGCCCTTGGTGTCGGCAGGGTGGGCCTTGCCGGCCATGATGAGCACGGTGGGGCGCTTGGGATCGTTGAGCAGGCGGGCAAGGCGGTCAGGATCGGCAAAGAGCATGGTGGCGCGCTTGTAGGGGGCGAAGCGGCGGGCAAAGCCGATGATGAGGGCGTCCTGCGTCAGGCCGGAGAGCCACTGTTCGCGGTCGTCGCCGGTGATGTCGGAGTAGGCGGAGCACAGGGGCAGACGTTCGCGCAGGGCGTCGATGAGGGTCTGCTTCTGGGCGCGGCGGGCGGCCCAGAATTCGCTGTCCGGGATGTCCTGCACCTTTTCCCATGCGGGGTCTTCGGGATGCAGGTCAAGCCAGTTCTCGCCCACGTAGCGGTCGAGCATGGGACGGAAGGCGGGGCCCACGTAGGAGGCGGTGTGCACGCCGTTGGTCACATGGCTGATGGGCAGTTCGGCTTCGGCAAAGCCCTTCCACACCTTGTGCCACATACGGCGGGAGACCATGCCGTGCATCATGGAAACGCCGTTGGCCTGGGAAGACATGGTGAGGGCCAGCACCGTCATGTCGAAGGTGTTGGGGTCGCCGCCTTCCAGACGGCCGAGCTTGAGGAAGTCCTGCCATTCAAGGCCGAGCTTCTTGGCGAATTCGGGGAAGTAGCGCTGCATGAGGTCGGCGGAGAAGCGTTCGTTGCCAGCGTCCACGGGGGTGTGGGTGGTGAACACGCAGGAGCTGCGGACGAGGGCCTTGGCTTCTTCAAGGGTGAGTTCGTCGCCCTTCATGTGCTGGCGCAGGCGTTCGAGCACGAGGAAGGCGGAATGGCCTTCGTTCATGTGCCACACGGAAGGAGTGATGCCGAGGGCGCGGAGCATACGCACGCCGCCTATGCCGAGCAGGATCTCCTGACGCATACGCACGTCGCGGTCGGCCTCGTAGAGGCGGGCGGTAACGCGGCGGTCGTCGTCGGTGTTTTCAGGAACGTTGGTATCCATGAGGTAGAGGGGGCAGATGCCCACCTGCACCTTCCAGATGCGGGCGTAGAGGGTACGGCTGCCCAGCGGCACACCGATCATCAGGGGAGCGCCGTTCTCGTCGAGCATGGCTTCGAGGGGCAGGCTGGCCGGATGGTTCTCGGGGTACACGGGGTTCTGGTGGCCGCGCTTGTCCACGGTCTGCTGGAAGTAGCCGTTCAGGTAGAACAGGCCCACGCCGATGAGGGGCAGGCGTTCGTCGCTGGAGGACTTCATGTGGTCGCCGGAAAGCACGCCGAGGCCGCCGGAGTAGAGCTGGAGGCTCTCATGCATGCCGAATTCGGTGGAGAAGTAGGCCACGGGGCGTTCCATGTCCACGGTCACAGTGCCGTCTTCGAGCACGTCGGAGAGGTGTTCCTGCGCCATGTAGGCATCGAACTTCTTGGCCAGTTCCTTCACGGCCTTCACGAAGGACTTCTTGGAGGCCAGTTCCTGAAGGCGGGCGGCGGGGGTGTTTTCCACCATGTAGATGGGGTTGTGGCCGCAGGCTTCCCAGAGTTCGGGGGCCATGGACTCGAACATCTCCATGGCTTCGGGCTGCCAGCACCACCAGATGTTGGAAGCGATGTCGCGCAGGCGGCTGAGTTCGGCAGGCAGTTCCGACACAGCGTTCAGCGTGCGAAGGAAGGGGATGGAAGAGGGACGCATGGCAAGTTCCTTGGAAAGTTTACTTTTGTGGGCAGAGGCATGGCGGCGGGCATGGGCCTTTTCGTTGGCGCCGCGGTAGGCCTGCATATAAAGCTGGAAGAATTCCTTCCAGTCGGCATGGGCGGAAGCGGCGCGCACGGTGCGGCGGCGCTGATCCAGATCCTCGTCGGAGCAGGAGGCGTACTGCACCAGCACATCGGCAAGGTCGGCGACCACGTCGTCGTAATCCTTGCCCTTGCGGGGGATGACGCCGATGCCGGGCTGGGGGCCAGTCTCTTTTTCGAGCTGGCGCACCCAGAGGCCGAAGCCGGAAAGGTCGGTGGTGATGGTGGGCACGCCGTAGGCGGCGGCTTCATGGGGAGTGTAGCCCCAGGGTTCGTACCAGGAGGGGAACACGCCGAGGTCGCCGCTGGAAAGAACGTCGAAGTACGGCATATTGAAGAAGCCGTCCTTGCCGTCGAGCATGGCGGGCACGAAGAGCACCTGAACGGGGTCGTCTTCGGTGTTGTTCAGGCCGTGGCGGCGGCAGGCGTTGAGGATGGGATCGTGCTCGGCGCCGTAGAGCTTGTGGCTGGTGAGGAAGCCGTATTCGGGATGCGCGGCATCGGCATGCACGGCAGGATCGCCGTTCACGGCATTGGCGTCGGGGCCGGTATGGCCGCCCATCATGAGCATGAGGGCCAGAACCTTTTTGCCGGAGCCCTTGAGGGCCTCCTTGGCCTTGGCGAGCGCGTCGATGAAGAGGTCCACGCCCTTGTTGTGATGCTCGTAGCGGCCGGAGCAGATGAAGACGCGGGTGTCTTCGGGCAGTTCGCGGCGCAGGAGCTTGTTCACCGGGGCGAGCATGGCGGCGCGGTTCTTCTTAGCCTGTTCGCGTTCCTTGCTGTAGTCGAGGATGGCGGAAAGGTCGAGGCCGTTGGTGGTGACCACATCGGGCTGGCGCCCGAGGAAGTAGCGGGCTTCTTCAGCGGTGATGCCGCTCACGGTGGTGAAGATGTCGGCTTCGCGGGCGCTCACGGTTTCCATGGAGCACTTGGCCACCACGTTGAAGCGGGAGGCTTCCTGAGAGGGGGAGATCTCGGCCATGCGGGAATAGATGTTCACGTCGTTGCCGCACATGGAGCGGCCGAGCACCGTGGCGTGCGTGGTGAACACCGTGCCGATGAAGGGGGCCAGCGTCTTGAGGGCGAGGATGCCGGCGCCGCACATCCATTCGTGGAAGTGGGCGATGCCGTGGATCTTCTCGCGGGCGGACAGCACCTGATGGATGGTGGCGATGACTTCGCCGCAGGTGTAGCTGAAGGACACGGGCTCGATGTAGTCCCAGCTTCCGGAAAGGGAATCCACGCCGAAGCGTTCCCAGAGCTGGCGCAGAAGCTGGTTGGAGTCGTGGCGGCCGTTGAAGTCCACCAGGATGACGCGCGGACGGCCGGGGATCTCCCAGCGGCCGAAGCGGCAGCGCAGATCCTTGTCCTTGAGGGGATAGCGGATGGCATCCCAGCAGGGCTCGTCCGTTTCGGTGAAGTCGGTATTGTGCTTGGTGTCGGGGCCGATGAGGAAGTATTCGCCGTCGAAGGCGCGCATGGCCTGCTGCGCCTTGCTGGCAACGACTTCATAGATGCCGCCGACTTTGTTGCACACTTCCCAGCTTACTTCGAAAAGGTGAGTGCGTGAGGTTTGGTTCATTGAGTCTCCAAAGGTGATTTGAAGAACACGACGCCCCGCTCCCTCCTTCTGCAAGGAGGGGGCGGGGTCATTCGATGGTCTTCTTCTTATTTTTCTACTGGCTGACCTTCGCAAGCAGGCGAATGCGGAAATCTGCCAGAACGTTCATAAAGTTCACGTACGCGTCCGCAGGGGCCTTGTACGGAGAGAAGTACTTGTGCACGTTGCCGTCGGCCGAAGACTTGGTGCACATATAGTAGAAGTGGTCAGAGCATTGCAGGCGCTGCCAGTCTTCCTGCAGTTCAGGATCGTCCACCTGCGCAGCAAGGAGCTGACATTCGTAAAGGGCGCGGATGGCGTCCTTCTGCATATCGTTGCGGATCCAGGCGGAGATGTCGCGTTCGGCATCGGCCCAGGAGGTGTAGTAGGGCACGTCCACCCAGCCGCGGGCGGGGTAGCGGTCGGCGGCTTCCGAAACGGTGACGAAATCAAGGTCGGGGTCGGCCAGCACGAAATCAGGCAGGGCGCGCATGAAGTCGAAGATGCCGGTATCGGCCCACTGATGTTCGCCAAAGGTCTCGTAATCCATGAACAGGTTAATGACGTCGCCGTTGCCCTTCACGCCCTTCAGCCAGTCGGCGAAGGTTTCGGCCATGAGGGGATAATGCTCCCACGAATGGTCGGAGAAGCGGAAGGCGATATCGTCGGAGAGCTTGTGGTTCTTCATCATCAGCTTGATGCGGCCGCAGCCCTCGGGATGGTACACGAAGTCGGGCGTGCGCCAGTCGAGGATGCGGTCCACGCCTTCGGCGAGGATGACATCGTAGCCCATGTCTTCGGCGGCGCGGGCTATGCCGTTGCTGTACACAAGCTCGGTATTGCGGAAGGCGCGCGGCTTCTGGCCGAACAGCTCTTCCATGCGCTGGCGGTGGCGGGCCACCTGGGCGCGGAATTCGTCTTCAGAAAAGATGAACGACAGGCTGTGGTTGTCCGTCTCGTCGAGGAATTCCACACAGCCGGTGTCCGCAAGCTTCTTGAAGCTCTCCAGAACTTCGGGCGCGTATTCGAGGCACTGCTCAATGAACGAGCCGGTCATGGAGAAGGAGATGCGGAAGCGGCCCTGATGGCGCTTGATAAGCTCCAGCATGAGGGCGTTCATGGGCAGGTAGCATTTTTCGGCCACCTTCTGCATCACAGCGCGGTTTTTTTTCACATCTTCGTAGTCGTTGTCAACGCCGATATCGAAGAAACGGAATTCGCGCAGGCGGTAGGGCTGATGCACCTGAAAATAAAAACAGACGGAAGGCATGGCTCACACCTCGCTTAGGCGTTGGGGCAGACGTGGGAGTAGGCCTTGAGGATACCCTCGGCGGCGCGGCCCCAGGTGAGGAGCTGGAGATCGGCCTGGCACTGGCGCAGGCTTTCCTGAGCCATGACGGGGTAGTTCAGGCAGTCCATGATGCGGTCGGCCATGCGGCGCACGTCCCAGTAGTCCACGGTGAGGGCGGCGGGGAGCACTTCCGCACAGCCCGACTGCTTGGAGATGAGGATGGGAGCGCCGCACTGCAGGGCTTCGAGCGGGGCGATGCCGAAGGGTTCGGACACGCTGGGCATGACGAAGAGGTCGGCCATGGAGTACATGCGGTACACCTCTTCCTTGCCGCGCATGAAGCCGGGGAAGTGGAACTGGCTGCCCATGCGGAGCTCGGCCACGCGCTTCATCATGCGGGGGAGCAGGTCGCCGCTGCCGGCCATGATGAAGCGGGTATTGGGCATTTCGTTGAGCACGAGGCGGGCGGCTTCCACGAAGTATTCCGGGCCCTTCTGGAAGGTGATGCGGGCCATGAAGAGCACGCGCTTCTCGTCCTTGATGGCTTCGGGGATCTCGAAGGTGGGGATGTCTTCGTTCAGGAACGCGCCGTTATAGACCACGGAGACCTTGTGTTCCGGCACGCCGTAGCGTTCCACGGCGATGCGCTTGGTACGTTCGGAAACGGCGATGACATGGTCGGCGGCGTGCAGGCCGTCGCGTTCGATGCCGTAGATGACGTCCCAGCCGTGGTCGCCGCAGCGGTCGAATTCCGTGGCGTGCAGATGGGCCACGAAGGGAAGGCCGGAAAGGCGGCTGGCGATGGTGGCGGCAGGGTAGGTCATCCAGTCGTGGGCGTGGATGACGTCGGCCTTCTTCTTGGCGTTCTCTTCGAGCACCACAGCGGCGGCGGCAGTGGAGAAGCGGTACACTTCATCCATGAGGTCGTCCTTGTAGCCGCCGTGGAAATGGCTGATCTCGGCGATATCGTCGCTGTTGAAGGCGTTGGCGTCCACGCTCTGGGAGTAGTCGTAGCCGTAGGGGTGCAGGCGGGCGTTCACCGGACGCATGAGCAGTTCGGAGAATTCGTCGTGGTTCTGCTGGTTGCGCACACGTTCCACGGCCTTCTTGAGGGCGTGGGAGATGGGAACGCCGGAAGCGGAGCGCAGTTTGGTTTCGGACTGGCTGTTGTCCTCTTCCTTCATGCTGGGCAGGATGAAGGTAAGGTCAACGCCTTTTTCCGTAAGGCCCTGAGTGATACCGAGGCAGGCAGTACCGAGACCGCCGCTGATATGAGGCGGGAATTCCCATCCAAGCATCAGAACACGCATATTTTCTCCCCCGTAGTTTCGGGTTCATGAATCCTGAAAAACGAGCCGACAAAACGCTTTTACAGCGTTTCCAGCCAGTTGTTCCATTCTCCCGGGTTAGATTTCTTGATAAGGAGCAGAAGGCGGAGAGCTTCGGCACAGCTCCACGCCTGAGCTATGCAGCCGCCAGGAACGTGGGGCTGATCGCCATCGAGTATTTCGGAAATGCTGCCCATGCCCGCCTCGTTGAGGTGGCTGGTGAACAGCGGCGTGAGCGTGGCAAGCACGTCGCGCACGGCTTTGGGGCTGCGGGCCGTCTTGACGACGGCGTCCACGTACGCCCCCACGGGCCAGGGCCAGACCGTGCCCTGGTGATAAGCAAGGTCGCGCACGGCCTGAGCACCCTGACAGGCGCCCTTGTAGGCCGGGTCGGTCGGGGCGAGAGTGCGCAGGCCGAAGGGCGTGAGCAGGTTCTCCCGCACGCATTTCGTCACCGAGGCCTGCATCTTCTGCGAAAGCGGGGAGCAGGGCACGGCAACGGCGAAAATCTGGTTGGGGCGGATGCAGAGGTCGGGCTCGGCGTCGGCGCGCCACGTGTCGTGCAGGCCGCCGCCCATGACATCCCTGAGCTCGTCGGAGGGGCAGAAGACGCGCACGAAGGCCTTTTTCAGGCGGGGCAGGAGCGCGGTCTCGGCAGGGGCGTCTTCCCCGAACTCGGCGGCCAGCTCCTTGGCGAAGTTGAGGGCGTCGAACCACAGGGCGTTCAGCTCCACGGCGCATCCGTGGCGGGGCGTGACGGGCACGCCGTCGATGGAAGCGTCCATCCATGTGAGCTGGGTCTTTTCGCTGCCTACGTGCAGGAGGCCGTCTTCATCGGCGAAGACCAGCATATTGCCGTCTTCGTCGGGCATGGTCCCGGCGGCGAAATGGTGGATGATCTCCTTGATGACGGGCCAGCAGACGCGCTTGATGAAGGGCATTTCCTTGGGGCAGGCGAGGGCGAAGCGGTGCACGGCCAGCAGGAACCAGAGCGAGGCGTCGGCGGAGTTGTAGGCCACGCCGCCGAAATTGCCCGCGCCGATGAGATTGGGCACGAGGCCGTTCTTCACCGTGGCGGCAACGGAGCGCAGTATGGCCTTGCCTTCCTTCACTCTGCCGGATTCGAAGGTGAGGCCGGGCAGGGCGATGAGCGTGTCGCGGCCCCACGGGCCGAACCAGTGGTAGCCAGCGGGAACGATGGACTGCCCGTCGGTGCTCACGAGGAAGCGGTCGCATTCGCGGCGCAGGTGTTCGAGCAGGGCTTCCTTGAACACGGGCTTGGGTGCGGTGGCGAAGTGGCGTTCCCAGATGGTCTCGGGTGCTTCGGAAAGGGCTTCCGTCCCGGCGGAGAGCCATACGGGATGCCCGGCGCTCAGGCTGGCGCGGAATTCGCCGGGCATGAGCAGGTCTTCCTCGTAGTCGTAGCCGCGTTCGGCTTCCACGGGATACTGCACCTTGAAGTACCAGTCGGGGGCGGCTTCGAAGGAAGCGTGCTCCAGACCGGAGGCGGACATCTGCATGACGAGGGCCGGGATCTCTTCCTCGGGCTGGAAGGAGAAGCCCGTGCAGGGGGCGGTGCTCAGGCTGAGCGGGCGCACCGAAGCGGAGCGGGCCGGGGCCGCAGGGTAGAGATGGTTGATATTGCGGCCGTTCATGAGGGGGCGCACGGTAAGGCGCACATCGCCGAGGGCGCGGGCGGCAGGGGTATCGTCCAGCATATAGCGGACGATGAGGCGGCAGGAGGCGCGATCCAGCACCACGGTGCGGGTGAGGCGTATCTCGTCTTCGCCTTCGCCGCCAAGGCAGAAGGTGAAGGCCACGCTGTCATGGCTGATGGAGGTCTCCCTGAGGAAGCGGAAGCCTTCGGGCCAGACGACGCCGGGGTGGATGCGGCTGGAGAGGGGGATGTCGCGGCCTTCAAGGCTGACGGCATCTTCCAGAGTGGAGAGGAGCATGTATCGTCCGGCAGGCGTCTGCGCGGCCAGAAGGCCGTGATAGCGGCGGGTATTGCATCCCTGCACCGAGCCGGAGGCGTAGTCGCCGAAGCTGTTGGTGAGGAGCCATTCCCTGTTCAGAGAGCTGTTGAGTTCAGAGGAGCTGGGACGGATACGAAATTCCATAAAGAGTTCTGGGACCTTTGGGCCTGCCGGACAGGAAAGAGTTGGGGCGCACGGGGTTTCGGCGCTTTCCGCCGGAGAGGCGGATTTTCGTTTTCGAAAATTACTTGCAAGCGATTTGCACGGCCTTTCAAAAAGGAAAGACCCTTGCAAGGGCAGATTGTATCCCTTTTGCTTGGCTATGGCAATCTTGAAAGTTGTGTGTTATTCGGCAGATTGTGAACAGGAGGCCTCCATGATCATGCTCGCAGCCGATATCGGCGGAACGAACAGCCGCTTTTCCATGTTTTCCATTGAAAACAGGAAGCCCGTGTACAAATGCGGCGTTGTCATTTCCTCGAAAGAGGAAGAATTTTCGCATTTGCTGAACAAGCTCTTCACCTGCTGGCCCGTGGAATGGACGGAGCTGGCTCGGGCCTCCCTTGTGGTGTTCGCCGCCGCCGGACCTGTGCGGGATGGGCGCATCGAGATGACCAACGCCGATTTTGCCGTGGATGAGGAGCAGATACGGAGCTTCTTCCCGGATGCCGACGTGCGCCTGATGAACGATTTCGAGGCGCAGGCCTGGGCCTGCCTTTCCCCCGTCGTGCAGGAGGCGGCACTCGTTCTTCCGGGCGAAGGCGCGGAAGCCCCCGTGTTCAGCAGTTCCGCCCCTGTGGCCGTGGTAGGCGCGGGAACGGGCCTTGGCGCGGCATGGCTCATGCCGGGCGGGGAGGAAGCGCCGAAAGTTCTGCCTTCCGAGGCCGGGCATATGTCCTTCCCCTTCGATGTCAGGGACGGGCAGGAACGGGCCTTTGCGGCCTTCCTTGCCGGGAGCGCGGAGATACTGCCCACGGCAGGCCATGTGCTTTCCGGCTCCGGGCTGGCGAAACTGCATGAATTCTTTACGGGAAAGGCCGAAAACCCGGCGTTCTTCACACAGATGCCCTCGTTTGCGGAAAGCGATACCTGCCGGATGTTCGCCCGCTTCTACGGGCGCTTCTGCCGCATGGCGGCACTTTCGCTCCTTCCGCAGGCCGTGGTCATCGCCGGCGGCGTGGCGGAAAAAACGCCGGCGCTGGTGCGGCACGAGGAATTCGCCCGGGAGTTCGGGCGGGCCGCCGGTGCGCATGGCGACTTTCTGAGCCGTGTGCCGGTGTGGCTGAACCGCCATCCGCAGAGCGGCCTCTGGGGGGCGGCCGAAGCCGGAGCCATGCTTGCGCATGAGGGCGGGCGGCGCTAAGGTCCTGCTGTCCGGCAGGCCGGACTGCCGCTGAAAACAAGAGGACTCCATGAAACAGCGTTCCCGACTCGTCTATTATCTCGCCCTTTCCGTGGCAGTGGTCATCTGGGGCTCGTCCTTCCCTGCGCTGAAGATAGCGCTTTCGCAGTTCTCGCCCGTGCAGGTGCTGGCCGGGCGTATGCTCACCTCGGCCCTGATCTGCCTGCCCGTGATGCGCTCGCTGTGGCCTATCCTGCGCGATGACAGGAAGACCCTGCGCATCCTGCTCTTCGCCGTGCTGTGCGAGCCGTGCATCTATTTCCTTTTCGAGGGCTACGCCCTGCGCTTCACCACGGCCTCGCAGGCCGGACTGGTTCTGGCCGTGCTTCCGGCGGCGGTGGCCCTTGGGGCGTGGCTTTTCCTGCGCGAGCGCCTGCCCCTGAGCACATGGTTGGGCTTTGCCTGCTCTTTTGCGGGCGTGCTGGCCCTGAGCTTCGGCGCGCAGGCTTCCGAAAGCGCACCGAATCCGCTCCTTGGCAATTTCCTCGAGCTGATGGCCATACTCTGCGGCTCTGTTTATGTGGTGAGCGCGAAATACCTGAGCCGCCGCCTGAACGCGATACAGCTCACGGCGTCCATGTCGTATGCGGGCGCGCTGTTTTTCTCTGCGCTCTGCCTGCTTCCGCAGACCTTGGAGCCCGTCACGCTGGAAGTGGCCGTGCCCTCGTGGATGCCGCTGGCCTGCATCATCTACCTTGGGGCGGCCGTGATGTTCCTTGGCTACGGCCTGTACAATTTTGCGTTGACCGGTATGCCCGCCGGGCAGGCCACCGCCTTCATGAACCTTGTGCCGGTGTGTTCCCTGCTGATGGGCGTGTTTTTCCTGCAGGAGGCCATGACGTTCCTGCAATACGTGGCGGCGGCTGTGGTGGTGGGCGGCGTGGCCCTTTCGCAGCTTCCCGGACGCCGCGACGAAGACAGGGGGGAGAGCCATGTTTGACGCCGATACCATGAATCTCGTCCACGAACTGGCGAAGGCGCTGAAGGCGCGCGGGCTTCTGTGCGCCACGGCGGAATCCTGTACCGGCGGCCTCATCGGCGCGGCGCTGACCTCGGTGTCGGGCTCGTCGGAATGGTATGTCGGCGGGGTGGTATCCTACGCCAACAGCGTGAAGACCGGCCTGCTCGGGGTGGCGGAAGCCGACCTTGAGGCTCAGGGGGCGGTAAGTGAGCCCGTGGTGCGGAGCATGGCGCTGGGCGCGTGCCGTGCCACAGGGGCCGACATGGCCTGCGCCGTGAGCGGCGTGGCCGGGCCGGGAGGCGGCACGCCGGACAAGCCTGTGGGTACGGTATGGATAGGCTGGAGCCTGCACGGCGAGACCCGCGCCCGGAAGTTCCATTTCAGCGGCGACCGCGACGAAGTGCGCTTCCAGACGGTCAGGGAAGCCGTCCGGGGCATGCTGGAGTGGGGGAAGGAAAATTAACGAAGAAAGGCCTGAGAATTTCTCAGGCCTCTTTTATTTTTGGAAAAATACGTCAATCTTGAGGATTCTGGTATCTCTTCTCCTCACACTCTTCCATGAAGATCTGCCATACCGTGATGAAAAGCACGGCAAGCATAGGCCCGGTGACGAAGCCGTCCATGCCGAACATGGCGAAGCCGCCCAGCGTGGAGAGGAGGACAAGGAAGTCCGGGAGCTTGGTATCGCGCCCCACGAGCACCGGGCGGAGGATATTGTCCGCAAGGCCGATGACGCACGCGCCGTAGGCCATGAGCAGGCCGCCCTGCCAGTAATGCCCCGTGGCCAGCAGGTACAGCGCCGTGGGAACCCATATCAGGGCCGCGCCCACCACGGGGATGAGGGAAAGCATGGTCATCACCACGCCCCAGAGCAGGGCCGCACGGATATCGAGGAACCAGAAGATAAGGCCGCCCAGTGCGCCCTGCGCCATTGCCACCAGAAGGCTGCCCTTCACCGTGGCGCGGGTGACGGCCGCGAACTTGCTGAAAAGCCGCTCTTCGCGGTGGTCGCCGAAGGGCAGGGCGCGGATGAGCAGGGCGCGGAGCTTCTTCCCGTCCCTCACGAGGAAGAAGGAAATGTACAGCACCAGCGCAAGGTTGGTGAGGAAATGCGCCGCACCGCCGGTAAAGGCGACGGCATTCTTGGCAAGGAAACTGCCCGCCTTCAGCGCTATGCCGGACAGCCAGGACTTGAGCTGGGCGGCGCTGTAGCCGTATTTCTCCAGCCATTCCACGGCGGCGGGGAAGGCGGCGCTCAGCTTGTCCACGGCTTCGGCAAGCGAAGAGCCCCCGGCAGAGAGCCTTTCGTAAAGCGTTATGCCCTCCACGGCGCAGGAATAAAGTATCCATGCCAGCGGCAGGATGATGGTGAAAAGGCTGGTCAGCACCGTGGCGAGGGCGGAAAGGTTCTCGCCAAGGCCGCATCGTTCGCGCAGGGCGCGGTTCACGGGCGAGAACAGCACGCCGATGACCACGGCCCAGAGTATCACGTCGAAGAAGGGCAGGAGAAGCCAGCCGAAAAGGCAGGTGGCGCCTGCCAGAAGGAGCAGGAAGGCGCGGGATTCGAAAAGTCGCATATCGTGGGCCATGGGGAGCTCCTGCCGCCTGCGGCGGCGCGTTCGGAGCCGGTCAGCTTCGGCTCAGTTTTTCTTCGAGGTCCTGTTCCAGCGCCACGCGGAACGAACCTTCGCTCCTGTCGATGCGCACCGTGCCCGGGGCGGCCTTCTTCATGGGATGGATGAACTTGGCCAGCGAGTACTGGATATCCGCATGGCTCTGGTCTTTCTGCCAGCTCTTCAGGGCGGCAAGTATGCCTGCCTCGTGCAGGGTGCGCTGGGGCACGTCCTGATTGGCATGGTCGCGGCGGATGATGACATGGGCGCTCGGGCCGTCGGCCGTGTGCATCCAGTAGTCGTGGGGGGCGGCCAGCTTGAGGGCTATGCCGTTGCCCTTGGTGTCGCGCCCGCGCAGGATGAGGAAGCCCTCGGAACTGCGGAAGGCCTGCACCTGCTTGGGCAGGTCGGCCGGGAGCGGGCGGCCCTTCCTGTCTTCCAGAAGTTTGCCTTCGCGCGGATCGGGGCCGGAACCGACGCCGGTCTTGGCGGCCTGGCCGCGCAGGGCGGCGGCTTCGGCCTGCTCCTTTTCTTCCCGCACGGCGGCGCGGCGCACTTCGAGGTGTTCGAGGCCGCGGCGGCCTCGCCCGGCCTGATGGAAGAGATGCATCATGTTCTCGCGCACGGTGAGCTTCTTGTCGAGCGTGAGCGTGATGTCCCCTTCCGGGCCTTCGAGCGTCACGGCGTCAAGCTTGTCCTGCGCGCCGAAGCGCCAGAGCTGGCTTTGCAGGAGCAGGGCGTCTTTCTGCCGGGCCTGCATGGCGGCGAGGCGTTCCTGTTCGGAGTCGAGCTTCTTGAGCAGTTTGCCGAGGCGCGCGGCTTCTGCGGCAAAGGGCTTGGCCGCATCCTGCCGGGCCTGTTCCGCAAGCCCGCCATAGACAAGCGCCTCACCGGCTTTGGCAAGGGCGGGCACGGGGCTTTCGAACACGGTCTCCGTCCAGTCGCCGCCCATAGCCTCGAGCTGGGCTTCGGGGAGCGGCCATGCCGAGACTTCACAGCGGGAAGAGCCGTCGGCGCGGGTGCTTTCGTAAAGGAAGACGTCGCCCCCGCCGAATTCGAGGTCGGCCAGCAGGGCGGAAGCGTCCATGATGTCGAGATGCGGGATGCTGCGGCGCAGGGCCGGGGTGAGCACGTCCCACTCGCGCCAGCGTTCCGGCGGAAGGGCGGCGAGCTCCGCAGGCCATGCCGGTTCTTCGAAGAGTTCGGGGGCTTCGAAGCTGAGGGAAGGGCCTTCGCGCAGGTCGAGGCAGAGCCACGGCTGGGCCTCGCCGGAGAAGCCGAGCCAGAGTTTGCGTTCGGTCCAGCGGCAGATGGCACGGGTGACGCGCTGGTCGGAAAGGTATTTGCGCAGGCGCATCACGAAGGCGGGCGGCTGGGCGTTCACCGGGATGCGGTGGTCGGCCACGAAGAGCAGAGGGGATTTCCTGTCGGCCCGCAGGACGAGGAAGCGCTTTTTTTCGCGGCTGTGGCCGCCGAACAGCGCAAAAACATAAACGTTGGGGCCCGGAGCATGGATCTTTTCCATGCGGGCCCCCATGAGATGCGGAATGAGTTCGTCGCAGAAGCGGCGGAAGAGATGTGCGTCCATAGCGAATCGGGCTCTAGCTGCCCTGAACTTCTTCGCCTTCTTCCTGACGGGCTTTGCAGGAAACGCAGAGCGTGGTGACGGGGCGGGCCTTGAGGCGGGCGAGGCTGATATCTTCGCCGCACTCTTCGCAGATGCCGTATTCACCGTCGTCCATGCGCTGGAGGGCTTCCTTGATCTTCGTGATGAGCTTGCGTTCACGGTCGCGGATGCGGAGAGTGAAGGCACGGTCCGATTCTGCCGTAGCGCGGTCGGCAGGGTCGGCGTAGGAAGACTGGCTGTCCGTCATTTCTTCCAGAGTGGAGTCGCCGTTGCGCTGGGTATCGACGAGCATCTGGTTGAGCATGTTGCGGAAGTATTCGAGGTCTTGAGGCGTCAAAGGGTTTTCCTCCTGCAGGGCAGGGCCTGCCCTGATGAATTGGCAATACCTAAACCATAAATCGGCGGCTGTAAAGCATGAAAGTGTTACAAACCTAAGGATTGCAAGGCTTCTTGGAGGATGGAATATTCGGCGATGCTCTGCTTGGCAAGGCTCTGGTTCTGGAAGCTGAGGAAGGGGATCCCCGCGCTCTGGGCGGCCCCGCGGTCGCTTGCGCTGTCGCCTATGAAGAGCAGGCTGGCGGGTTCGAGCCCCCATTTTTCCGCAATGAAGAAGGCGCCGTCAGGGGCGGGCTTGGGGTGCGGAACGCTGTCCACGAGGACGATGGGGTCGAAGTAGCCGTGCAGGCGGCAGTTGTCCAGGATGATGTCCATTCCGTTCATGCGGTTGGTGTCGATGCCCATGGGGATGCCTGCGGCCTTGCACAGGTCGAGCACGCCGTGCAGGCCCGGGAAGTGGGTGATGTGCGGCATGATCTCGTTCATGTACGAGAGCTTGCGCACGGCTTCGCGCATCAGGGGGCGCAGGGGCTGGGGGATGATGACGTCCAGCACCTCGTTCACCGTGCCGGCCTGTACGAAGTCGTGCATGTTTTCCGGCAGGGGGGGCAGGCCTACGTAATTGCGCAGGTAATTGTAGTAGGCGATGTTGGCTTCACGCGAGTCGATGAGCACGCCGTCGCAGTCGAAGATGATGCCGGAAGGCAGGCCGCTGTTCGCGGCATAGACGGTGCGGAACCAGTCCGCGAGTTCGTGGGCGGAAAGATGGGGCATGACGTTCTTCGTGAAATGGAAGGTGAATTCTTTCATTGCGGCAGGACAAGGGTGAGAGTGCGGCCGAGCTGTTCCTTGCCGAGGGCGCGTTCGAGCCGTTCTGCGGCGGAGCGCCCGCAGAGCGCGGCAAGAGTGGCGGCGCTCACGCGGAAGGCGCGGCTTCCTGCGGGAAGGCTGTCGGCCTCTTCGCCGCCAAGTTCGGAGACGGCCTGCGCCATTGCCGGGCTGGAGACCCAGAAGGCGGTGTTTTCCGGCATATCGGGCAGGAAGGCAAGGGCGGCGGCAAGGGTTTTCTTCCAGTCGGGCAGGTCGTTGTCGCGGGGCAGGAAGGAGGCTTCACCCACGCGGGTGCGGCCGGAAAGGAGGCCTGCCAGCTCGCGGCGGGAAGCGCTTATCTTCTTCTCCAGCTCTGCCATGTCGAGGGCCTGCTTTTCCTGAAGCCATGCGAGGAGCAGGACCTGCTGGGCCGTCTGGCGCAGGGGCTGTTCCGGCTCTTCGGCAGGCAGGCCGGACATCTTGCGCAGGGCGCGGCGTTCGGCCTCGGAAAGGTCGGCCGGGGCGTGTTCTGCGCCAAGGGCGTGCACGGGCGAGCCGCTGGCTCCGTCGCGGCAGGCGCGTTCGTAGTCGGCAAGGCAGGCCGAGGCTATGGCCGGGGAAAGGGGCATGGCAGGGGCCCAAGCGTGTTCGGGGCGGCGGGGAAGGCCGGGCCAGAGCGTGACCGCACCTTCGGGCAGGGCGGAAAGTTCGGCGTGCAGGCGCGGCAGGGCAAGGAAGAAAGAAGCGTCCATAAAAAATCTCCTGCGCCGAATATAAGCGCTGGCAGGCTTGGAAGCAATCCCGCAGGGCGCGGAAACATGAGACATTTTTCAGCGGACCTTGCCGGAGCGCTTGCCTTTTCCGTGTGCCTCCCGTATAGAAAACAGACAACTTGGAGAGAACATACTCCGGAGGTTATCCATGTTTGGTATTGGAACGCAGGAAATTCTGGTCATCCTTGTCATCGTGCTGGTCGTGTTCGGTGCGAAGCGTCTGCCTGAGATCGGCGGCGGCCTTGGCCGTGCCATCCGCAACTTCCGTCAGGCCGCTTCCGAGCCCGATGAAATCGACATCACGCCCAAGGGCGACAAGAAGATCGAAGACGAAGACAAGAAGGCCTGATGCCGCCTTGCGCACAGTCTGGCCGCTTCGACCATATTAAAGGCAGAAGCCCCGCTTCCCTCTATGGGAGACGGGGCTATTCTTTTATTCGGCGGCGGTGCTGTCCGTAGTTTGAAGTGTCGAACTTTTTCTGGCAAGCCGTTCCCTGCGCTTCTGCTCTTTTTCGGCCTGCTTTGCGGCAAGGGCTTCTTTCTTCCGCTTCCGCGCCTCTTCTTCGGCGGCAAGCCGGGCCGCGCGTTCGGCCTTCTGGGCGGCCTTGCGCTGTTCCGCCTCCTTCTGCTGGGCGAGGGCTTCCTTCATGCTCAGGATACAGCCGCACCATTTCTGGCGGTAGATGCCCAGCTCTTTCGACATGGTGATGCCGTCCCACCAGAAGGGGCGGAAATCGCGGTAAAGGAAGCGCGAACCGAAGCGGGCCGCGCCTGCCTCGGCTTCCTGCACGATGCTTTCGTGGTTCTGGTATTTGGAATACAAAAGCGTGCTGGTGAAGGCGTCGAATCCCTGCGCGGCGGCGATTTCGGCCGTTTTCAGCATACGGGGGCGGTAGCAGAGCGTACAGCGCTTCCCGAATTCCGTTTCGCCCCCGAGGCCGCGCACCCATGCCGCCGGATCGGGAACGTCCCCGAGTTCGACGAGTGAAACTTTGAACTTCGCGGCGACTTCGCGCAGGGCGTCGCGCCGCTTCAGCCATTCGTCCGCCGGATGGATGTTCGGGTTGAACCAGAAAAGCGTGGGCTCCCAGCCCTCATCCCTCAGCCGGACAAGGGGCATGAGCGAACACGGGCCGCAGCAGGCATGGAGAAGGATATTGGGCATGGGAAACGTGTTTGTTGAGGGGGAAGGGGAAAACATTTGTAAATGTTTTCCCCTTCCCCCTCAAGCTCCCCCATCCTCTTTCCAAACTTTTTAATAGCAAAAGGCCGCCTCTTCGCATGGAAGGGGCGGCCTAGCCATGTAGGAGAAGTTTTGAAAAGGGGGAAGTGTAGGGCCGGAAGCTACATCTCAATGCCCATCCATGTCTTGGCGGCCCAGCCGATAAGGAAGGAAATGGCGGCCACGCCGAAGCTGATGCTTATCATTTCTACGAACTGCGGGCGGAAGGTCTCGCGCCGCACCACGGAAACGAAGAACGTGAAGGCCGCAATGATGCACGCCGCATTGAACAGGCAGAAGCCCAGCGCAAGGAACGGCGAGGAGAACAGCACATAGGGCAGGAGCAGGGCCGCCACCGTGATGAGGTAGGCGATGCCGGTATAGACTGCGGCCTTGAGCGGGTGCTTTTCGCTGGGGTCGGCCTTCTTGGCGAGGTATTCCGAAGCCGCCATGGAAAGCGTGGCCGAAACGCCGGTGATGAAGCCCGCAAGCCCCACAGTGGTGTTGCTTCCCAGCGCAAGGGTGAAGCCCGCCAGCGCGCCGGTGAGCTCCACGAGGGCGTCATTCAGGCCGAGCACCATGCTGCCGATATACTTCAGCTTTTCCTCGTCCACCATAGCGGCGAGGGCTTCTTCGTGCTTCTGCTCTTCCTCCATGATGTACCTGGCTTCCGGCACTTCCGCCATCAGGTCGGAATAGCGCTTGCCCGCCTTGTCTTCCCCGAATTCCAGCAGGTTTATCACAAAGGTAAGGCCGAATATCCAGCCAAGGGCAACATAGAAATACACCTTCAGCCGCTTCGCCTCGCACGCTTTGCCGGTGTAGCGGCTCCACACGGCGCAGTGGGCGGCCTCCTCGTCGGCCATGCGGCGGAGCACGTCGCCGTTTTCGCCGGCTATGCGCTTGGCAAGGATGCGGTAGATTTCGCTGTCGGTCTTTTCGTTCACCTGCATTTCTTCTATCAGGCGCTTGGTGCTTTCCTTCATGGTTTTTCCTTCGGCGCGTAGCCTGTTGATGTGCGCCTCGAAAATAGCCTGTACGCGGTCCGCTTGCAACAGGGTACTATTTTTGCGGGCGGCCTTCCCCGCCTCTTGTGCTGGAGGGATTGCCGTTCTATACTGGCGCATTGAATCTGCCTAGCACCATAACCTTTAAGGAGTACGGATATGGCTCTTGACCCTAAGAAGCACGCGGACTGGGAAATCGCTCAGGATGCCGAAAAAACCATGAAGACGGTCTATCAGCTCGGTAAGGAGCTGGGCCTTGAGGAAAGCGAACTGCTGCCCTACGGCCACTACATGGGCAAGATCGATTACCGCGCCGTGCTGAAACGTCTGGCCGACAAGCCCAACGGCAAGTACATCGACGTTACCGCCATCACCCCCACTCCTCTGGGCGAAGGCAAGTCCACCACCACCATCGGCCTCGTTCAGGGCCTTGGCCTGCGTGGCAAGCTGGCCGCCGCGGCCATCCGCCAGCCTTCGGGCGGCCCCACTATGGGCATGAAGGGCTCTGCCGCAGGCGGCGGCCTTTCCCAGTGCATCCCGCTCACGCAGTATTCCCTCGGCTTCACGGGCGACATCAACGCCGTGTCCAACGCGCATAACCTCGCTATGGTGGCCCTCACCTCGCGTATGCAGCACGAGCGCAACAACAGCGACGAGCGCATCATGTCGCTGTCCAAGATGCCCAAGCTGAACATCGACCCCACCAACGTGAACATGGGCTGGGTCATGGACTTCTGCTGTCAGGCCCTGCGCAATATCATCATCGGCATCGACGGCGTGAACGGCAAGTTCGACGGCTTCATGATGAAGTCCCGCTTCGACATCGCCGTGGGCAGTGAAGTCATGGCTATCCTCGCCGTGTCCAGCGACCTTGCCGATATGCGCCGCCGCATGGGCAAGATCATCGTGGCGTACGACCGCAACGGCAAGCCCGTGACCACCGCCGACCTCGAAGTCGATGGCGCTATGACCGCGTGGATGGTGGAAGCCCTCAATCCCAACCTCATCCAGACCATCGAAGGCCAGCCCGTTTTCGTGCACGCCGGGCCCTTCGCCAACATCGCCCTCGGCCAGAGCTCCGTTATTGCCGACCGTATCGGCCTCAAGCTCTGCGACTACCTCGTTACCGAATCCGGCTTCGGTGCCGACATCGGCTACGAAAAGTTCTGGAACCTCAAGTGCCATTACAGCGGCCTCACCCCCGATGCCGCCGTCATCGTGGCCACGGTGCGCGCCCTCAAGAGCCACGGCGGCGCTCCCACTCCCGTTCCGGGCCGCCCGCTCCCCGAAGAATATTCTTCCGAGAACGTGGGCTACGTGGAAGCGGGCTGCTGCAACCTCATCCGCCACATCGAGAACGTGAAGAAGTCCGGCGTGTCGCCCGTGGTGTGCATCAACTCCTTCGTGACCGACACCCCCGCCGAAATCGCCCGCATCCGTGAGATTTGCGAATCCGCTGGCGCGCGCGTGGCTACCTCCACCCATTGGGAGCACGGCGGCAAGGGTGCGCTTGAATTGGCCGACGCCGTTATGGACGCCTGCGAGGAAAAGACCGAGTTCAAGCCCCTCTACGACTGGTCCATGCCCTTCAAGGAACGCATCGAACTGGTGGCCCGCGAAGTCTATGGCGCCGACGGCGTGGACTTCTCCGCCGAAGCCGAAGCCAAGCTCGCCACCATCCAGCAGCGTGACGACGCTAACGAACTCGGCCTCTGCATGGCGAAGACCCAGTATTCCTTCTCCGACAATCCCAACCTCAAGGGCGCTCCCACCGGCTGGCGCCTGAAGATCCGCGACGTGCTCATCTACGGCGGCGCGGGCTTCGTTGTCCCCGTTTCCGGCAAGATCTCCCTCATGCCCGGCACCGGCGCTAACCCCGCCTTCCGCCGCGTGGACGTGGACGTCGAAACCGGCAAGGTCAGCGGCGTGTTTTAAGAGGAAAGAATAGTTTACGGGGAAGGGGGTAAGGACCTTTCGAGAAAGGTCTCTTCCCCCCCCTTCCCCGAACCCCATCCCCCCATCTCCAAAGCTTTTTAATTAAAAAGGGCCGCCAAGGCCCTTTCCTTTTTAACGATACAAGCCCTGTC
>JAFQTU010000063.1 GCA_017408905.1 Mailhella sp.
CGGAACCAGGAAGAAGATGGCGGTTTCGCCAACGTGCAGCCAGCGCCAGTCGGGAGCAGCGTCACGACGATGGCCGCGGATAGCGTCGCCCCACACCAGTTCCTGCATGTACCAGAAGAACAGGCACAGAGCCCAGGCGATGACGATGATGCCAACGAACAGGGCGATACGGCGGGGCCAGTCCTTCTTGATCATGGTGAAGGGATAGCGTTCCCAGATGCCTTCCACGAACCACACCACAACGGTACAGCACATGATCCACGCCACATGGAAGTTGGCGGACACGGTTTCGGCGAACTGTTCCCAGTAGGGCGGGCAGATGGAGGTGAAGTACTGCCAGGGGTAGTACAGGATGCCCATGTGGTTATGCATGGTCATGAAGTAGATGATGAGGCTGACGCAGAACGTGCCGAGCCAGATACTGAAGCCGCGCACAGGCTGGGAAGCGTTGGCCCAGGGCTGGCCTTCGAGGGCCACCACCCAGGCGGGGCTGATCCAGGAGGCGATAACGGCGAACATCATGCAGGCCTGAGCCGCGTACTCGGTGGAGTAGAATTCGGTGAGGCCGAGTTTCATGAGCTGTTCAGGGTTGAAATACGCGAAGGCGAAGTTGCCGAGGATGCCTTCGAAGAAGCCGTGGATGAAGAACAGCATAGTACCCACGGAAATGAGAGTGAGCACCAGGCCCTTCTGCAGGGGATGGGCGTTGCGGATCCAGTCCTTCTTGAAGGGCCAGAAGTCGAAGGTGTACGCCATCCAGATGAGGATGATGAGCCACCAGCGGCAGTAATTGTAGCCCAGGTAAGGAGTGTACAGGCGCATGATGCCGCGCGGATCCTGGAAAATCCACCACGTGATGGCGAAAATGACCAGCGAGAACGCAAGGTTAGCGAGAGCGGGGAAGGGGCCGCTCCACCTTTTGACGAGCTTGCGCTCTTCGAGATAAGGAAGCTGTTCGTGAGACATAAGTTCCTCCTTGTTCAATCACCGGGCACGGGCTCCTGCTCCAGAGCCGTGCCATTAGCCTCTTGCCGCGGCGCGGCTTCATCGGCCGTGCCGTACATCGCCTTGACTATCAGGGCGGCCATTTCCTCTTCGGTCATATTGTCCGCATCTCCTCCCAGTCTGGCGGCTTCCATCTTCAGCATGGAGCCGGAAAACTCAGGGGGGAGCAGGGAAAGGGCGCTCTGGCCAGACGAAAATGTTTCAAAGAACGTGGGGGCCGCAGCCGCTTCGGCCCCGGCTGGGCGGAAAAGCCCGTGCAGGAAATCGCGCCGCGATATGGAGCGCCTGCCGCTCATTTCTTTTCCGCCAGCTTCTGAAGGGAGGAGAAATAGGCCTGCGCGGCGGAAGCGGCTTCCTGTGCGTCGGCATGGCGCATGGCGCTCAGTATGCGGGCCATATGCGCGAAAAGGGTCTCGCTGTCGTGCAGGTCGCAGGAGCTGTAGAGCCGCATGAGCGACTTGCCTTCCGGCAGGCAGGCGGCAAGCGCGGTGTTGACGCTGCTGTTGCCGATGAAGCGGGCCGCTTCCATGAAGAACTGCACCTGGGTCTGGACGAAGGTTTTGATATCGCCGTTGCGCAGGGCCGTACCTACCGCGGGGAGGATGCGCTCGAGGCTGATGATCTGTGAAGGCTTGATGACCAGAGAGCAGGCATGCATGATGGAAGGGATGAGCAGAAGGCTGGCGTTCAGCCTGTCCTCAAGGTCGCATTGCGAGGGATGCCCTGCGGGGAGCGCCCTCACACGGGTTCCACTGCCATGTATGGTTTCAAGGATGCCGCGCCCGGCAAGGGCGCTGAGGGCTGCACGAAGAGTAGTGCGGTTGACGGAAAATTCTTCGGCGAGCACCCGTTCGGAAGGCAGACGTTCGAACAGCTTCCAGCGCCCGTCGAGAAGGGCCTGCTCTAGCTTCTGTTCGATGAGTTTCTGCTTACTCATGACAACCTCAAAGAAAAAAACTCGCGCACTGCGCTTTTCTTATTTTTGCTCTTGATTCGTAAAAGAGACAAGTCTTTTGTGAAAAAAAGAAAAAATGATATATCTTATTATATTTATAAATAAAAAAATGTTAAATTGGTCCATCCACATAGGATTGTCCCCCGTGTTTCACGCCACGCCAGCCGGGGGGAAGCTCCCGGTGGAGGAAAATTTCAAATTTTTTCATTAAATTGTTTCAACCAATTTACAAAAGGGAGCTTTTCCCGTATGCTGGATACAGCATACGCCCCCATTCACCCGCAATCTCCCGGAGGTTCTATGGATTTCTCGCGCTGGTCTGAAGGATTCCCCGGGCTCCTGTGGGCCGTGGAGCACAGGCGTTCCCGCCTGAAGCTTTTGAATTCATGGGAACTTCCCCAACTTGGGGAAAATACGTCGCGCCTTCTGAAGGACGCGCAGTTCCGCAGGCGCATGGTTCGCAAGTCCGACCTGCCCCTTCTCAGCGAATTCTGGGAAATGATGACGAGCCGCCAGCCTGCGGCGGTTTCCTTCCGCCTGAAAAAGTCGCCTCGCGTCACCTACCAGCTCCAGGGCTGGCCCGACCCCTGCGACCCGGAGCTGTATTTCGGCCTGCTGACCGAAGCCATGCTTCCCGCCACCTTCGTGGCCAACGGTGCGGCCGGAACATGCCAGCTTGCGCTTGGCCGGGCGCAGTATCCCGTGCTGGTGCTCAGTCTTGGCCAGCGCGAGATCGTCACCTGCAACGAGGCCGCCAAGGAGCTGTTCGGCGGAGCCGCCCGGGGCGGGGAAGAGTTCCTTCTGGAAGATATCGCGCCTGCCAGCCTTGGGGACGCCCTTCTGGACGCGGCCCAGAGCGCCTTGAAGAGCGAGGTATGGGCCGGAACGCTCATGCTGAAAAGCGGCACGGGGAACATACTCGGTTCCAAGGTGCGCATTTCCCCCTGCTCAAGCGGGGACGATATCGTACGCATAGCCCTGCTCAATATCCCCGACAATCCGGCGTCCTGCGAGTTCTCCCCCCGTATCGAGGAGGCGACAGAGGCCTTTTCCCTGCGGGAGGAGCTGGAAAAGATGCTGGCGGCCTGCCCGGGCATCGGCGGGCTCATGTTCTCTGATATCCGATCGACCCTCGGCAAGGTGGAGGTCTATGGCGTAGGGCGGCTTTTCGAGAAGCTCGAATGGGGCGCGTCCCATGCCTACGAAGGGACCATCGCCCAGGATATCGAGCGCTTCAGCCTTGAATCCCTCATCGTGGAAGATACGCTGGACAGCATCAAGTCCATCGACTGGGCCATGTTCATCCCCTGCGGCGTTCGTTCGTACTTTGCCAAGCCTTTCTATTCCTCAGAAGGCCTGCACGCCGTGCTCATTTTCGCTTCCGCTATGCCGGGCGACGGCAGGGCCTTGAACGAGTCCGGCTTCCGCCGCCTGTACGAACCCTTTGTCCGTGCCGTGTCCCGCTGGCGCTCCATACGGGGGCGAGAAGAAAAATTTTAAAAAAGTGCGATTTTCCTCTTGACCTCTGATGCGAGTTCTGGCAAAAGAAACAGCGCAACGGGGTTGTAGCTCAGTTGGGAGAGCGCTTGAATGGCATTCAAGAGGCCAAGAGTTCAATTCTCTTCAGCTCCACCAGAATTTCGGCTCATGAGAAATCGTGGGCCTTTTTCTTGCTCATCGGCCCGCACTGTGATGACGGGCTTTCATATAGAAGAAGGGGAATCCTCTGGCGAGGATTCCCCTTTCTGCTTAAGTTTTTATCACCGGTATTCGCGGATGACCTGCTCTATGCGCTCGAGGCCTGTCTTCACCGTATCGAAGGAAGGCCCGTAGGAGAAGCGTACCCAGTGGCGCAGGGGCTCGGGGTCGGGCCGGTCGCGGAAGGGGCGTATGTCGAAGAAGCGCCCGGGCACGGTCATCACCTTCTTTTGCAGGCAGGCATGGAAGAAGGCGTCGGCGTCGTTGATGGGGGCGGGCAGATTTTCGATGCTGGCCCATATATAGAAGGTGGAAAGCGGCGTGACGGCAGGATGGATGTCCAGCGC
Source organism: Mailhella sp. (assembly GCA_017408905.1). GTDB lineage: Bacteria > Desulfobacterota > Desulfovibrionia > Desulfovibrionales > Desulfovibrionaceae > Mailhella. Next base: position 4,006 of record JAFQTU010000063.1, read on the forward strand.
TTCCAGCTTTTCCAGCATGAGGGCGCGCTTGCGGGCGAAGGCTTCGCGCACGGCCTTCACTTCGGCGTCGAAGCGTTCGGGCCGGAGGGCTTCCAGCATGGTGCGCTGGGCCAGCATGGTGGGGCCGCCGTCGAGGGCGCTGGCCGCACGGTTCAGCATTTCGATGCAGTGCTTCGGGCCTACGGTCCAGCCCATGCGCCAGCCGGGGTAGCGCTGGTTCTTGGTCATGCCGTCCACGATGAGCACGGGGTCGCGGTCCACGTCTTCCACATAGGAGGCGGCGGAACAGGGGCCGCTGGCAGGCGAACCGTCGGCATTGTACATGAAGTGGGAATAGAATTCGTCGATGCCGAGCAGGACTTTGTGGCGGCGCGCCGTATCGAGATAGGACGCCAGTTCCGCCCCCTGTATCACGGCGCCCGTGGGGTTGCAGGGATTGGAGAAGACAAAGGCGTCCAGCCCCTCGGGGGAGGCGGCCAGCTCTTCGAAGCGGGCGGCAGGGATGGCGAAGCCGTTTTCGGCCGTGGCGTATTCGCAGACCGGCGTGGTGTGCAGGCGCTGGTAGTAGAGGTAATCCTCGTAGGCCGTGTAGTCCGGGTTGCGGTACAGGATGCGAGCCTTGTCGGCAAGTATGGCGAAAAGGCGGGTGAGGGCGAGGCGGCCGCCGCTGGCAATGGACACGTTGTCGGCCGTGTACTGCGATTTCATGCCCTTGCGGAACAGGCGGTTATACATATCGGCCACGGCCTGCCGGGCTTCCAGCGTGCCGCCCACAGGGCCGTAGGCATGGTCGCCGGGCTGAATGGCAAGGCTGGAGATGCGTTCGGGCGCGCCTTCCAGTTCGCCCACTTCGGGCTGGCCCTGGCCGAGATTGCACCATTCGGGATTGCCGTTCCAGAAGCCGAGCTTCATGGCTTCGTTCACCACCCATATGACCCCCATGAAGGGGACCTGACGTACCATAGGGAAATCGCTGTTCTGCATACCTGCTCCTTGCGGCCCTGATGGGCCGCCTTTGATGGCCGGAGCATGAGCAATGTCGACACGTTAGTCAAGCCGCCGAGCCTTCCCTGCCCGTCTATTGACGGCTGGCGCCCATCAGCTTACAGCTTAAACAGATTATATTTACGAGGTTGACTGCATGAGCCTGCATCTTACGCCGTACTGGGAAGCTATGGCCTCCCTGCATCCGGGGCTGACCCCGGCCCGCATCACTTCTCAGGAGCGGGGTATGTACCGCATCCAGACGGCGGAAGGCAGTATGAATGCCAGCGTGTCCGGCAGGTTCCAGTTCGAATCCCGGTCGCCTTCGGCCTTCCCTGCCGTGGGCGACTACGTGATGGCCGATCTCTCCGACCCTGATACGGTCGTCATCCATGCCATACTGCCCAGAAAAACGCTGTTCCTGCGTCAGGCCGCCGACGGCAGGCGCGAGCAGGCCGTGGCCGCCAATATCGACACCGTGTTCCTCTGTGTGAGCATGAACGCCGATTTCAACCTGCGCAGGCTGGAACGCTACCTTGCCGCCGCCCGCGAGAGCGGGGCGCGCCCCGTGGTGGTCTTCACCAAGACCGACCTCATCGACTTCGTGCCCGAAGTGCTGGAAGAAGTGCGCGGCGTGGCCGGGGATGCCGATATCGTGATGACGTCCATCTACGGCGAGGACGGCTTCGGCCAGCTTTCCCCCTACCTTGAAAAGGGGCACACCGTGGTGTTCGTCGGTTCTTCCGGCGTAGGCAAGTCCACGCTGGTCAACTGCCTGCTGGGGGAAGAACGGCAGGAAGTGGGCGAGGTGGGCGAACTCGGGCAGGGCCGCCATACGACGCGCCGCCGCGACCTTTTCGAACTGCCCGGCGGGGCGATGGTCATCGATACCCCCGGCATGCGCGAACTCGGCATGTGGGACGCGGAATCCGGCGTGGAGCAGACCTTCGAAGACGTGGAGACCGTTATCTCCTCCTGCCGCTTCAGCGACTGTACCCATAAGGGAGAACCGGGCTGTGCCGTGCGCGCCGCTCTGGAAAGCGGCGAGCTGGACGGGGAGCGCTGGGAATCCTACCTGAAACTGATGGCCGAGAACGCCGAGGCCGCCGAAAAGGCCAGACGCCTTGCCGCCAAGCGGGAAAAGTTCCGCCAGAATTCCCGGGGAGGCAGACCGGGAGGGAAGGGAAGCCCCAAGGGCGGCAGAAAGCGCCGCTGAGGAGGTCGACAGCGTATGAAAGACAATATTTTGATATCTGTTATTGTACCAGTATACAATACGGCGAAGTATTTAGATAAGTGTTTAGAAACTCTTGTAAGTCAGAGCTATGCCGAGCTTGACATCATCCTCGTGGATGACGGGTCTCCCGATGAAAGTCCCGCTCTGTGTGATAAGTGGGCCATGAGGGACACTAGAATAAAGGTTATCCATAAGTCTAATGGTGGGCTGTCAGATGCCCGCAATTATGGATTGAGGAAAGCGGAAGGGGATTATATTATATTTATCGATTCTGATGATTGGCTCGATACTGATATGATGGAGGTTTTGCTTTCTACGGCTATAAAATATGAAGCGGATATCGTTAACTGTCAATTTGTTGAAGAAAATAATAGAAATATAAGCACAAAACTTCAGCCTAGATATCCTTTGATGGAAGCTACAGCAAGCGAAGGAATATTTTTACTGATTAAAGATAAAATGGTAACAAATCATGTATGGAGAAATCTATTCAAAAGAGAAGTTCTGCAACATATCGAATTTCCAAAAGGAAAAAATTTTGAAGATATTCATGTTATGCATGAAATTTTTTTCAAAAGTAAAAAAATAGTGTTTATTGGCGATGTGCTATATCATTATTTTATTAATCCAGACGGGATTGTAAGAACTAAGAGCGAAAAAAACACTATGGATTATTTGGAAGCATTTAAAAAAAGAGAAATCTTCTTTCAAGAAAATATGCCAGAAGCTTTAGATATGCATAGAAATCATATGTTCCGAAAAGTGTATGGCGAATGGAAACAAATAAAAAAGAGATATGCTGAAACAAGACAAGAGGAGACGAGGGCGTCACTCCTTTTTGCAGAGGCTATTTTGATAGAAATTCCTCTGAAAAATATCTTATTGGAAAAAATGATGAGAGTTATACTATTAAAAGTCCGTCATTTTTTTAATTTTAAGAAAAAATGAGTGAATAAGCAAAAGGCCCGTACCATTTGGCACGGGCCTTTGTCGTTCGTTCAGCGGGAAGCCTTACACCATGTCGGGGGTGATAACTTCAAGGCCGCCCATGTAGGGGCGGAGCACCGTGGGGATGACGATAGAGCCGTCGGCCTGCTGGTAGTTCTCGATGACGGCCACGAGGGAGCGGCCCGTGGGCAGGCCGGAGCCGTTCAGGGTGTGCACGAATTCGGGCTTGCCGCCGTCCTTGGGACGGAAGCGGATATTGGCGCGGCGGGCCTGGAAGTCGATGCAGTTGGAGCAGGAAGAGATTTCGCGGTACACGCCCTGGCCGGGGAGCCACACTTCCACGTCGTAGGTCTTGGCGGAACCGAAGCCCATGTCGCCGGTGCAGAGGGTGATGGTGCGGTAGGGCAGTTCCAGCTTTTCGAGCAGGATCTCGGCACAGCGGCGCATATGTTCCAGTTCGTCCCAGGACTTTTCGGGATGGGCGAAGCGCACCATTTCCACCTTCACGAACTGATGCTGGCGGATGAGGCCGCGCACGTCCTTACCGGCGGAACCGGCTTCGGAGCGGAAGCAGGGCGTGCCGGCGGTATAGCGCAGGGGGAGCTGGTCTTCTTCAAGGATCTCGCCGGCGTGCAGGTTGGTCACGGGCACTTCGGCGGTGGGGATGAGGTAGTAGTTCCACGCGGGCATCTTGAAGAGGTCTTCCTCGAACTTGGGGAGCTGGCCCGTGCCCTGCATGGTGGCGGCGTTGACCATGTAAGGGGGAGCGATCTCCACAGCGCCGAATTCGGTGGTCTGGGTGTCGAGGTAGAAGTTCATCAGGGCGCGCTCGAGGCGGGCGAACACGCCGTGGCTCACGCAGAAGCGGGAACCGGCGAGCTTGGCACCGCGTTCGAAGTCGAGGCCGCGGGCGGCCGCACCCACTTCGAAGTGCTGCTTCACGGGGAAGTCGAATTCGCGGGGAGTGCCCCAGCGGTGCAGTTCGGGGTTGTCGTTCTCGTCGGCACCCACGGGCACGGAAGTATCGGGGATGTTCGGTACGCGGAGCATCCACTGCGTCACCTGCTCCTTGATCTCGTTGGCTTCGATGTCGAGGGCCTTGATACGGTCGGAGAGCTTGCCGAGTTCGGCCACAAGGGCGGAGGCGTCTTCTCCGGCGCGCTTCATCTTGGCCACTTCGCCGGAGCGGGCGTTGCGCTCGCTCTTGAGGGTCTCCACTTCGGTGAGGGCGGCGCGGCGGCGGGCGTCGAGTTCGAGGAATTCGTCCACAGAGATGTTGGAATGGCGGTCGGCAAGGGCCTTGGCCACCACTTCGGGCTGTTTCTGGAGCAGTTTGAGATCGAGCATGGATACGTCCTTGATTCTGCGAAATATGGTCTGGCTTGCGCCGGAACTTCAAAAGAGGGGAATACTTTAGCCCGAGAGGGCCGGGGCGTCAATGTTCTGCCGGGGAGGCGGAGCGCGCGGGCCGCATTTCTCCTTGCGGGATACTGGTTTGCTGGTCTATATTCGGCCATTGATCGAAAAATGTGGGCATGGCCGGAGCGTCCGGCCTCAACTCAGGTAGGAAAATGTTCAGTATTTCCGATTTCGTCCGCGTCAACCGCGTGTATCTCATCTGGCTGGTGTTCGCGGCCCTGCTCTATCTTTTCCGGGATATGTTCGGGCTGGTGTTCATCACCTATATCATGTGCTTCATCACGTCGAGCATCACCCATGCGCTCCGCCGCCGCTTTCGCTGGAGCCGCCGCGTCATCGTGGTGATAGTCTATGTGCTGTTCCTTGCGCTGGTCACGGCGTTCCTTGCGCTCATGCCGCCGCGCCTTCTGGCCGAAGCCATCAGCTTCACCGAACAGCTCCCGCACAGCGTGCAGGCCATCCGCACATGGGTGGACACCAACCTCGGCAGCAACGAGATGATAGCCCCCCTGCTTGCGCAGGCCAAAAATATCGTCACACCGGAAACCGCCGTGGTGAACGGCTGGAACTTCGCCCGCGCCGCCCTTGAGAAGGGCCTGCATTATTTCAGCTGGTTCTTCATTGCCATGCTGTTCAGCTTCCTCATCATGCTGGACCTGCCCCGCCTTTCGCAGGGGGTGCGCCAGCTCCGCTTCACGCGCCTTTCCGAGGCCTACCATGAAACGGCCGACAGCATCGTGCTCTTCGCCAAGGTGGTGGGCGGCAATTTCCGTGCCCAGCTCCTCATTTCCACACTCAATACCGTTCTGACGGCTATCTGCCTTCAGATACTCGGGGTGAAGGCGGCGGCCCTGCTCTGCACGCTGGTCTTCCTCTGCGGCCTCATCCCGGTGCTCGGCGTGTTCATCTCCTCTGTGCCCATCGTGCTCATGGCCATCAACAGCGGCGGCATCGAGCTGGGCCTGTGGGCCGTGCTCATGATCATCGTCATCCACCTTATCGAGGCCTATGTGCTGAACCCGCGCATCGTGTCTTCGGTGATGCATATCAACCCGGTGATGACCCTCATCATCCTGTACATCGCGCACAGCGTCATGGGGATGTGGGGCATGCTGCTCGGTGTGCCCATCGCGGTCTATATCTACCGCAAGATAAGCAAGCCCCGGGAAGCGGACGTGCAGACCTGCGAAGAGTGCGGCAGAAGTACGCGGCGCATCCCCTACGCGCGCCGGGGCACGAAGAACCGTTCCAGCTACAGGAAGCCGCTTCCTGCGCCTGCGGCCGAGCCTGCGCCCCGCAGAAATGCCTTGCAGAAGGTGCTGGACAAGTTCCGGAAGAAATGAGTCTGGCCCGAGCTGAAAAGGATATCCCTGCATAAAGAAGAACGCCGTCCGGCATTGCGCTGGGCGGCGTTCTTTCATGACATTTCTGGGCCGGTCAGACCTTCACGACCTTCCAGGCCCCCTTCCACGGGGGCAGGAGTTCCAGAGTGCGCTTTCTGCCGTCCGGCAGGGGCAGGACGAGCCGGTATGCGTGGAGCTTCAGCCCGTCGCGCAGGGCTTCGCCGTACCACGGGTCGCCCGCTATGGCGTGGCCGCGCGAGGCGAGCTGGACGCGTATCTGATGCGTGCGGCCCGTGAGCAGGCGCACGAGGAGCAGGGTATGTTCGCGCCCCTGCGGGCCTTCGGGTATGCGGCGCGTTTCCAGAGCCGTGACGACGCATCGGGCTTCCTGCCCCTCCTCGGCCTTGTCGCTGTGGACGGTCTTCATGCGCTGGGCTTTCTGGTCCTTGGCAAGGAAGTCGTGCAGTTCCTGCGGGCCGTCTTCGGTCGGGAAGGGCCAGCGGCCTTCCACCCATGCCAGATACTCCTTGCGTGGGGCTTCTCCGCCGCGCCCGGCAAGGGCGTCGGTGAGCAGGCGGACGGCGGCATAGGTCTTTCCCGCCACCAGCAGGCCGGTCGTATCCTTATCGAGGCGATGCACGGGCGCGGGCACGAAGTCGGCGTCGGCGCGTTCGGCCGCAAGGCGCGAGGCTATGCTGTCGCTGTGCCCTGTGCCGCCCTGTACGGGAAGCCCGGCAGGCTTGGCGACGACGAGCAGATCCTCATCCTCATACACGATAGTCAGCGACGAGCGCTTCTGCCCGCTTCCGCCCTGGGGGGCAGACGGCGCGGCGCTGTTCGGCGTGCCGTTTCCGGGAAGGCTTCCGGCAGGCAGGAGCACGGCGAAAGGCGGAACGCGGATAAGGTCGCCTTCTTCCACACGGTCGAAGGCCTTGGCGCGCGAACCGTTCACGCGGACCTGCCCGGTGCGTATCCAGCGGTGGAATTCGCCTGTGGCGGCCTCCACCCGGCGCTGGAGGAAGTTGAGCAGTTTCTGCCCGGCTTCGGCGCGGCTCACGGCAAGCGCCTGTCTGTTCTTTTCGCTGTGCATGGTCGTTTTCCTCTATCTGCCTGCGGCCTTCTGCCGCGCTATGTGCGCAACAGCATAGATTTTTTTATCTCTTGCGTCCAGATTGCAGCGGCCTATGGCAAAATCCGCTTTTCTTGGGAAGGGGAAAAGAAACAGCTTGTGCTTTTACACTGTTCTTGATATGTATGCAGACCTGCCCGAAAAAGGGCAGAAATCTGTTTGTTAGGTTGGAGGATCCGTACAATGGCAACTGCCGAAAACATGGAAAACCAGATCGACGCTGAAATGAGCTTCGAAGAACTTCTGGAAGGTTACGTCACCCCCGAAATGGGCGACCTCGAAGAAGGTCAGATCGTCAAGGGTGAAATCGTGGGCATCAACGGCGAGACCGTTCTCGTCAGCGTGGGCTTCAAGTCTGAAGGCCAGATCCCCGCGGAAGAATTCCGTGACGCTCAGGGCAACCTGACTGTCAAGGAAGGCGATCAGGTCGAAGTTTACGTGGCTCGCAAGAACGAAAACGATGGCACCATCATTCTTTCGTTCGAAAAGGCCAAGCGTATGCAGCTCTTCGATCAGCTCGAAAAGGTGCTCGAAGACAATGGCGTCATCACCGGCACCATCACCCGCCGCATCAAGGGCGGCTACACCGTCGATCTCGGCGGCGTGGAAGCCTTCCTGCCCGGTTCCCATGTGGATCTCCGTCCTGTTCCGGACATGGACGCTCTGGTCAACCAGAACTACGAGTTCCGCGTCCTCAAGATCAACCGCCGCCGCAGCAACGTGATCGTTTCCCGCCGCGTGCTCCTCGAAGAAGAACGCGATGCCAAGCGCGGCAAGCTCCTTCAGGAACTCGCTGAAGGCCAGATCGTCAAGGGCAAGGCCAAGAACATCACCGAATACGGCGTGTTCGTTGACCTCGGCGGCCTCGACGGCCTCCTGCATATCACCGATATGTCCTGGAAGCGCATCCGTCATCCTCGCGAAATGGTGTCCCTCGGTCAGGAACTCGAACTCAAGGTTCTTTCCTTCGACAAGGACAACCAGAAGGTTTCCCTCGGCCTGAAGCAGCTCGTGCCCGATCCCTGGCAGGACATCACCGCCCGCTTCCCCGAAGGTTCCCACCACACCGGCAAGGTCACCAACCTCGTTGACTACGGCGTGTTCGTGGAACTCGAACCCGGCGTGGAAGGCCTCGTGCACATTTCCGAAATGTCCTGGACCCGCAAGCTCCGTCATCCTTCCCAGATGGTCCATCAGGGCGATGAAGTCGAAGTCGTCATCCTCGGCGTCGACAGCGAGAAGAAGCGCATCTCCCTCGGCATGAAGCAGGTCAAGCCCAATCCCTGGGAACTCGTCGGCGAACGCTTCCCCGAAGGCACCATCATTGAAGGCGTCATCAAGAACATCACCGAATTCGGTATGTTCATCGGCATCGAAGACGGCATCGACGGCCTCATCCATGTGTCCGACATCTCTTGGACCAAGAAGCTCCGCCACCCCGGCGAAGTGTACAAGGTTGGCGACGTCGTTCAGGCCAAGGTCCTCACCGTGGATCAGGAGAACGAAAAGTTCACCCTCGGCATGAAGCAGCTCGCCGAAGATCCCTGGGCCTCCGTGCCTGCCCGCTACCCCGTGGGCAACGTGATCACCGGCACCGTGACCAACGTGACCGACTTCGGCCTGTTCGTTGAAGTGGAAGAAGGCATCGAAGGCCTCATCCACGTGACCGAACTCGGCAAGAAGGTGAAGTCTCCTTCCGAACTCTTCAAGGAAGGCGATTCCGTGCAGGCTAAGATCATCCATGTGTCCGCTGATGAACGCCGCCTCGGCCTCTCCATCAAGCAGATCAAGGACGACGAAGAACGCCGCAAGCCCAAGGACTATCATTCTGGCGACAACTCCATCAGCCAGACCCTGGGCGACCTTCTCAAGCAGAAGTTCAACGACTAATCGTTGACTCCCTGTGAGTGACGCGGGGCGGAAAGCGTAAGCTTTCCGCCCCGTTTTCTTTACCCCAAGCACTCAGCATCATTCGGAGAAGCCATGAAGCAGCAGGAGATAGAGCGCAAGTTCCTCGTCAAAAGCGAAGGCTGGCGCGGCAGGGCCGAAGGCGTCCTTTTCCGGCAGGGCTACATAGCCCGTACACAGGATCGCACCGTGCGCGTGCGCGTTGCCGGCGAGGAAGGGACGCTTACCATCAAGTATCGCGGGGAAGGCATAGCGCGCAGTGAATTCGAGTACCTCATCCCGCTGGATGAGGCGCAGGCCCTGCTCGACGGCCTTGACCCCCGCGAAGTCATAGAAAAGACGCGCTTCACCTTCGAAGAGAACGGCGATGTGTGGGAAGTGGACGAGTTCATGGGGGCGAACGAAGGCCTTGTCGTGGCGGAGATAGAGCTTGAATCCGAAGAGCAGTCTTTCATCAGGCCCGACTGGCTGGGCGAGGAAGTGAGCAAGATTTCCCGCTACCTCAATGTCGAACTCTCCAAACTCCCGTACACGGCATGGAATCAGGAACTGAAGCAGAAAAAGTAGCTCACTAATAAAAATCATTCCTATTTTGTGACCGGGCGCACAGAAATACTTCGAAAATTCCTGTTTAAAATTAAAACAGATTTCGAGCGATACACCTTCCTCCGCTCCCACCGCTAATCTAGGAGACTGTTATGAGCCAGATGTTCTGCTTCCAGTGTGAACAGACCGCAGGCGGCAAGGCCTGCACCCGTGCCGGCGTCTGCGGCAAGAAAGCCGAGACTTCTAACCTGCAGGACGCCATTGTGGGCGAACTCGTTGCCCTTGCCTCTTGCCCCGGCCTGAAGCGTTCGCCCGCGCTGGATACGATGGTGGAAAACGCCCTGTTCACCACGCTGACCAACGTGAACTTTGATGACATCTCCATTGCCGCCATCAGGGATCGCGTGCGCATGGAGCGTTCTTCCTGCCTTACTGAAGCGCTGGACATGAACAGCATCTGGGAAGCCCCGGAAGATGTGCGCAGTCTGAAATCCCTCCTGCTCTTCGGTATGAAGGGCATTGCCGCCTATGCGCACCATGCCCGTGCTCTGGGCCGTACCAGCGACGAAGTGGACGCCTTCCTCTACAAAGGCCTTGCGCTTCTCGGCGCTGAAGCTCCTGCCGAAGAACTGCTTGCCGCCGTTATGGAAGCGGGCAAGGTGAACATCACCTGCATGGCCATGCTGCACGAGGCCAACCGCGGCTATGGCGTTCCCGGCCCTGTCACCGTGCCGCTCACCATCGAGAAAGGCCCCTTCATCATCGTGTCCGGCCACGACCTGCACGACCTCGAACTCCTGCTCAAGCAGACCGAAGGCCGCGGCGTGAACATCTATACCCACGGCGAGATGCTTCCGGCCCATGCCTACCCCGAGCTGAAGAAATTCTCCCATTTCAAGGGGCATTTCGGCACGGCATGGCAGAACCAGCAGAAGGAACTGGCCGGCGTGCCCGCGCCCATCCTGTTCACCACCAACTGCATCATGCCCGTGAAGGAAAGTTATGCCGACCGTGTGTTCACCACGGGTGTCGTGCAGTATCCCGGCATGGTGCATGTGGGCTGCCAGAAGGATTTCGCCCCTGTTATCGAAAAGGCGCTCGAACTGGGCGGCTACGCGGAAGATACCCTTGTTCCCGGTACTAACGGCGGTACGACCATGACCACCGGCTTCAGCTCCGAAGCCATCCTGTCCCATGCCGGAACTATCGTGGATGCCGTGAAGGCCGGTGCTATCCGCCACTTCTTCCTTGTCGGCGGCTGTGACGGTGCCAAGCCCGGCCGCAGCTACTTCACCGATTTCGTGAAGCAGACCCCCGAAGATACCGTTGTGCTCACGCTGGCCTGCGGCAAGTTCCGTTTCAACGATCTCAACATCGGCACGGTCGGCGGCCTGCCCCGCCTGCTGGACATGGGCCAGTGCAACGACGCCTATGGCGCTGTTCAGGTGGCGCTTGCTCTGGCCGAGGCCTTCCAGTGCGGCGTGAACGACCTCCCGCTGACTCTCGTGCTCTCGTGGTACGAGCAGAAGGCCGTCGCCATCCTGCTTTCCCTGCTGTACCTTGGCGTGAAGAATATCTGGCTCGGGCCTTCCCTGCCTGCCTTCGTGTCCCCCGCTGTGCTCGACCTGCTGGTGAAGGAATACGGCATCCGTCCCGTCACCACTCCCGAAGCCGATATCAAGGCCATACTCGGCTAGCACTTCTCATGCGGGGCAAAGTCGTATAGGCTGGCCCCATGAGTGAAAAGAAGTACCATAAGCGCTTTGCAGGGCATGACCTGAACCGCCGCCGGAACACGGCCGCCCACATCGGTGCGGATCTTTCCGGCTGGCTGGCGGCGCACGGTATGCGGCCGCAGCAGACGCTTCTGGGCCAGCTCTGGCGCAACTGGGATATCGTCATGGGGCCGGACATCGCCCCCATAGCCCGCCCTCTGGGCCACAGGAACGGCATACTGCTCATCGGGGGAGACGATTCCTGCGCCCTGCAGGAACTTTCCTACGCCGTGCCCGAGATACTCGAGCGAGTGAACGCCTTCATGGACGAGGAATTCTTCCACAAGGTCGAACTGCATCTGCTCATGGGGAAGGAATCGCTCCAGCGTATCGACATCAGCGAAGCCCCGGAGCTTCCCCGCCCCCAGCGCCCGCCTTGCCTCGGCAAGGCCCAGCTCCCGCCCGATTCCCCCCTCGCTTCCGCCTATGCCGCCTATGTGCGCATGTTCAAGGAGCAGGAGGAAGGGTAGAAAAAACTTGGGGTAAATCCCCACTTCCCTTCAGAAGGCCGATGCCTGCGGAATCTGTGTTCCGTGAGCATCGGCCTTCTGCCTGCTGAGGGAGCGCGTTTTCCGGCAGGGATGCTTCGCCGTGGAAGGGAGCTGTCGGGCCTTTGGGAGGCGTGGCGATGCGCTCGCTCTGGTTCGATGCGGGAAAAACTTGCAAAGAGGGGCAATTGGCGCTATTTTGCCTGCTCCATTCTACATTAAAGGGGGAAGCTATGCAGGATCTTTCCAGCGCTCCTCAGCAGCCTCGCCTCGGCACTCAGGCCACCCTGCCCGACCTCAGCCGCGCCGAACTGCCCACCGTCTTCAGCACCCGCAAGGCCCGCATCCAGGATGTGGACGGTATGTCCTGCCTTATCAACGAATTTGCCGCAGGCGGCATCATGCTGGCCCGCGGCCCGCTCTACCTGTACCAGAACATTCAGGATTACCGCGTCATCACCGCTACGGTGGAAGGCTCGGAATATGTCATCGCCTGCGGCGGCCTGCATGTGCTCTGGGAAGACCTTGCCGAAGTGCGTTCCGTAGCGGTACACCCGGCCCTGCATCGCCACGGCCTTGGCCGCATCATGGTGCAGGACCTTATCGAAGACGCACGCCGCATCGGCGCGGGCCGCGTGTTCACCTTCACGCTGGCCCCGGAATTCTTCTCGTCTCTGGGCTTCTCCGCCGTTGACCGCAATACCCTTTCCCCCGTCGTCTGGGCCGAATGCAGCAAGTGCCCCAAATTTTACAAGTGCGACGAAGTGGGCATGATGCTCCATTTCTGATGCCACAGGAGTTTGACATGGATCTCAAGAACCGCGACTTCCTCAAGATCGCCGATTTCTCCCGCGAAGAACTGACCCGCCTGCTCGACCTTGCCGCCCGCCTCAAGGCTCTGCGCAAGGCCGGCCACGAACCCAAGTTCCTCAAGGGCAAGAACATCGCCCTCATCTTCGAAAAGACTTCCACCCGCACCCGCTGTGCCTTCGAGACCGCCGTGTACGATCAGGGCGGCCACTGCACCTACCTTTCCGGCGGTTCGCAGATCGGCAAGAAGGAATCCATGGCCGACACCGCCCGTGTGCTTTCCCGTATGTACGACGGCATCGAATACCGCGGCTTCGGCCAGCGCATCGTGGAAGAGCTGGCCCGCTTTGCCGACGTGCCCGTGTGGAACGGCCTTACCGACGAGGCCCATCCTACCCAGATCCTCGCCGACTTCCTCACCATGATCGAGCATTGCGACAAGCCCCTGAACGAGATCACCTTCGCCTACCTCGGCGATGCCCGTTTCAACATGGGCAATTCCCTGATGATGGGCGCCGCCAAGATGGGTATGAAGTTCCGCGCCGTGGCCCCCAAGTCCCTTCAGACCAGCGACGAAATCTACGAGATGTGCCTTGAAGCCGCCAAGGAATCCGGCGCCGAGATCATCCGTACCGACGACGTGGCGGAAGGCGTGAAGGGCTGTGACTTCGTCTATACCGACGTGTGGGTCTCGATGGGCGAACCTGACGAGGTGTGGAAGGAACGCATCGAGATTCTCCTGCCCTATCAGGTGAACAGCCGCGTCATGGAACTCACCGGCAACCCCGACTGCAAGTTCATGCACTGCCTGCCCGCCTACCATAACCGCGAGACCGAAGTGGGCGAATCCATCTACCAGAAGTTCGGCCTTGAAGCCCTCGAAGTTACCGAAGACGTGTTCGAAGGCCCCAATTCCATCGTTTTCGATGAGGCCGAAAACCGTATGCACACCATCAAGGCCGTGATGGTCGCCACCCTTGGCGACGTGCCCCCCGTGTTCTACGAAGATTAGTTTTTTGTGGGGGAAATGATTCCCCCCCTCTCAGTACAGAAGGCCGAAGGCTCCGAATACGTTCGGAACCTTCGGCCTTCTGCGTGACGGCATGAGGACCCCGGCCTCTGCTCAACGGCGATGCTGAATGTGTTAAGCTTTTTGCTTGACCGCCCAGCTCACAGAGATAAAAGTCCGGGAAGGAAATATGTTGGGGGATAGCGCTATGAAATATTCCGCCTTCACCAAGGCGCGGGCTGCCTGCTCGTACTTCTTCGCCGGGCCGGGGCTCATCTACGGTATGTTCACGTCCCGTATGCCTGCCCTTACCATACAGACAGGGGCCGACGAGGCGCAGGTCGGCCTCATCCTGCTCTGCTTCGGCGTGGCGGGCATGGTTTCCCTTGCCGCCAGCGCATGGCTCATCGACAGGTTCACCAGCCGTTCCGTCCTGCTCCTTTTCACGCCCCTTCTCTGCCTTGCCCTGCCGCTGACCGGGCTTGCCGCCACGCCGCTCCAGCTTGGGCTTGCGTGCGTCGTTGTCGGCCTTACGATGGGCTTTGTGGACGTGGCCATGAATACGCAGGCCATACAGATAGAACGCGCCTTTTTCCGCCCCTGCGTTTCCATGATGCACGCCAGCTACAGCATCGGCGGCGTTCTGGGCTCTCTGGCAGGCGCTCTTTTTGCCGGGCTTGGCGCTTCGACCCTGATCAACTTCGTCTGCGTCCTCGGCCTGTATCTCTGCCTCTATCCCCTTGCCATGCCCCATACCCAGCCCGACGAGACGCAGAAAAAGGGCGAGGAACAGGCGCCTTCGCGCCGTATCCCCCTCTTTGTTCTGCTCTGCGGCATCCTTGCCACCGTGTCCTATTCCGCCGAAGGTTCTGTGGCCGAATGGGGAAGCCTGCTCCTTTTCACGGTCAAAGGGGCCAGTGAGTTCACCGCGGCCCTCGTGTTCGGTGCGTTCTGCATCACTATGGTCATAGGGCGCATGGTGGGCGACCGTTTGCGCTGTGCCTTTGGCGATTTCCCCCTGATGCTGGCCGGGGCCGGGCTTGCCTTCTGCGGCATGGTCATAGTGCTGGTTTCGCCGTGGCCGGTCCTCTGTCTTTTCGGCTATGCCCTCATGGGGATAGGCCTTGCGCCTATCGTGCCTATCCTCTTCAGCCGCGCCGGGAACACGCCGGGCATCACTCCTGGCAAAGCCAGCGCCCTTGTTTCCTTCATGGGCTACAGCGGCGTTCTTGTTTTCCCGCCTTCGCTGGGCTGGCTGGCCCACAACATGGGGCTGGGTACGGCTCTGCTTGTCATCCCTCTGCTCTGCGCCATCCTCGTCGCCGGTTCATGGGCCTTCCGTACGGACGAGAAGCCCGCAACCTGCGGCGGCTCTTTCTGAGCAGGGGCGGCGTCTTCTACAGCATATTCACCGGGTCGAGGTCCAGCGTGATGCGCAGGTCGTGGGGAAGGCTGCCCATATCGTGCAGGGCGGCGGCATAGGCCTTGCGTATGCTCTGCCAGTCGGCGGCCTTCACAAGGCACTGGAAGCGCGAACGCCCCTGTATGCGCGCCAGCGGGGCCGGGGCCGGGCCGAGCACCGTGAGCCCGAGGGGGCGGCCATGCAGGCGCAGGGCGGCGGAGAACTGATTCACGCGGCTCTGCCCCTCGTTCCAGTCCCAGGGGAAGGATAGGCGGATGAGGGCCATCTTCACGAAGGGCGGATAGCGCCTTTGCTGGCGCAGGGCTATCTCGAAGGCGTAGAAGCCTTCGTAGTCGCCGCTTTTAACGAAATCCCAGCAGTAGTGCCTGATGTCGCGGGTCTGGATGAGCACCCGCCCGGGCTTTTCGCCGCGTCCGGCACGCCCGGCAGACTGTACGAGGAGCTGGAAGGTGCGCTCGGCAGAGCGGTAGTCCGGCATATTCAGCCCCATGTCGCCGTCCGCGATGAGCGCCAGCGTGACATTGGGGAAGTGATGCCCCTTGGAAAGCATCTGCGTTCCCACAAGCACCTGCGCTTCCTGCCTTGCGAAGGCGGCCAGGATCTCTTCCATGCGGCCGGGGCGGCTGGTGCTGTCGCGGTCGAGGCGCAGGACGCGGCCGCCGGGGGGCAGGATGTCGGCCAGCTCTTCCCCGGCAAGGCTTTCTTCCAGCTTTTCCGTACCTTCCCCCATAGGGAGGAAGTTCAGGCTTCCGCATTTGGCGCAGGGCGAAGGGTAGGGCCGGGCATGGCCGCAGTAATGGCACACCATCTGCTCCCGGCGCTTATGGTACGTCAGCGCTATGTCGCAGTTGGGGCAGCGCGTCACGGTTCCGCAGTCGAGGCAGTACATGAGCGGGGCGTAGCCGCGGCGGTTCAGCATGACCACGGCCTGTTCTCCGCGCCGCACCGTCTCGCGCAGGGCCTCCACGGCGCGGGGCGAGAGCAGGCGCGAGGAAGGCTGATCCTTGATATCCACCAGCTCGATTTCGGGCAGAGAGCCGCCGCCCACGCGATGCGTGAGCCGGGCCAGCGGGAAGGCCCCCTGCTGTGCGGCGTAAAAGGTCTTGATGTCCGGCGTGGCAGAACCCAGCACCAGCAGGGCGCGATGCCGCCGGGCGCGTTCCCATGCGACTTCCTTGGCCTGATAGGGCAGGCGGTCTTCCTGCTTGAACGAACCGTCGTGCTCCTCGTCGAGGACGATGGCCCCCAGGGGCGGCATGGGCAGGAAGAGGGCCGAACGCGTACCGATGATGAGGCAGGGCTCGCGGCGTTCAGCAAGGCGGCGGAAGGTGCGTTCCCTCTGCTGCTGGCTCTGGTAGCCATGATAGAAGAAGATGGGCATGCCCGGGAAGCGCTGTTCAGCGTCGCGCCTCAGCTTGAGGGCGATGGCGACTTCCGGGGCGAGGATGAGCGCCGAGCGACCTCGCTGGAAGCAGGCGTAGGCCAGTTCGAGATAGACGGCGGTTTTGCCTGAACCCGTGATGCCGAAGAGCAGATGGGCGAAGGGGCAGTTTTCCCCGGCGGCGAGGCGATCCATAGTACGGCGGAAGCCGTCGAGCGCGGTGTTCTGGTCGTCCGAGAGCTGGAAGGGGGCTTCCGGCGGGGGCAGGAGCTCTTCGCCGGGTTCGGCCTCGTCGGCTTCGGCGCTGGCGGAACGCAGTTCGACGAGCTTGGCCTTGACCAGTGCCGTGAGCACGGCGGAAGAGTCGGGCAGGGCTTCGCGCAGGCGGCGGCGCGGAACAGCCCCGTGCTGGAGCAGCCAGTCGAGAAGTTCACGCTGTTTTATGGCATTGGGGCGCACGGGCCACGGCGGTTCGCAGGTGAGCACGCAGAGTTCGCCGTCGGCGGCGTCTTCAGCCAGCATGAGCAGTTCGGCGCGGCCTTCCAGATAGTCGCGGGCTAGGGCGAGGCGTTCGGCCTCGGGCATGGAGGGGATGTCGCGCAGGGCGAGAAGGCGCGGCTTACGGCCCTTGCCGTCGAGATCGGGAAGGTATTGGCGAACGCGTATGCGCGCCGTGATGCGCAGGCCTTGCGGCAGAAGATTGCCGAGGACGCGCCCGGGCGAGGAGTACTGGCGCGCCGCAAGCTGTTCCACGGTGTCCATGTAGTCCTGCGGAAGGAGAGGGGCGAGTTCCAGCGGCCATGTGAGGGGGCGGAGCTTGATATCTCCGGCTTTTCCGGCGCTGTGCTGGCCTGCGGATGCCCCGGCAAAGGCGCGCTTGTCGCCGTCGGGGAAAACAGCCGTCACCACGCCTACGCGGATAGCCCCGTTGCCCAGCGGAACGGCCACGCGAAGGCCGGGCTTCCAGTCGAAACCGGGGAAGCCTTCGGGCGTCGCGTAGGTCAGCGTGGTGAACGGCGGCGTACATAGGGCAACGTGGCAGAGCATGGCGTAACGATACCTCATTTCCCTCTGTTGGAAAAGACAGAGGGAAGGCCCTTGTTCCGAAGAACGGGAACCTTCCCTCACGTAAAACGTCTTGGAAAGAGGGGATAGGGAAAAGAATTAAACTTTCCTCATCCTTTGAACACGAAGAACGCGCCCGCAATGATGAGGGCGAAGCCGATGGCGTGGTTCCAGGTGATGCTCTCGCCGAGATACATGGTGGAAAAAATGCCGAAAACCGTGAGAGAGATGACTTCCTGAATGGTTTTCAGCTCGGCGGCGGAGAAGTAGCCGAAGCCGATGCGGTTGGCCGGAACCTGAAGGCAGTATTCGAAGAAGGCTATGCCCCAGCTCAGGAGTATGGCGCCTATCCACGTAAGGGAATGGTGGCGCAGGTGGCCATACCATGCGTAGGTCATGAAGATATTGGAGCCGATGAGCAGGACAATGGTGATGAGCGGTACAGGCAGGTTGAGCGTCATGCTGGCCTCGGTGCGGCGATGCGCGAAGAGGGGAAAAAGAAAGGGGAGCAAGCTCCCCTGAAGTAGAAGATACGCCCGAAGGCAGGCCTCCGGGCGATAGTCTTACAGGTCGAATTCCTTGTGCATGACGTTGACGGCCAGTTCAAGGTCGGCTTCGTCCACAAGGCAGGAGATCTTCACTTCGGAAGTGCTGATCATGATGAGGTTGATGCCCGCTTTGTACAGGCAGTCGAACACGCGGCCGGAAACGCCGCTGTGGTTGCGCATGCCCACGCCCACCACGGAGACCTTGGCGATGTTGGAAGAGCTTTCGATCTTGTTCACATCGTGGCCGGCCTGTTCAAGCACGGAGATGGCGCGCTTCACGTCCTTGCGGGACACGGTGAAGGCCATGTCGGTAACGCCGTTGCGGCTGGCGGTCTGGATGATCATATCGACCACGATACCGGCTTCGCCGAGGGGGTTGAAGATGCTGGCGGCAGTACCGGGGCGGTCCTGCACGTCGTAGAGAGTGATTCTGGCCTGGTCCTTATCGAAAGCGATGCCCGAAACGAGCACGGACTCCATCATATCGTCCTCCTTGGTGACCAGCGTGCCGGGGTCGTTGGAGAAAGTAGAACGCACGCGGACGGGAACATTGTATTTTTCAGCGATTTCCACAGAACGGATCTGAAGCACCTTAGCGCCCATGGAGGCCATTTCCAGCATCTCGTCGTAGCAGATGCGGTCGAGCTTATGGGCGGCCTTGCACATACGCGGGTCGGTGGTATAGACGCCGTCCACGTCGGTGTAGATATCGCAAAGGGTCTCGTCGCCAAGGGCGGCGGCGATAGCGACGGCGGACGTATCGGAGCCGCCGCGGCCAAGAGTGGTGAGACGCATATCGGGCGTACGGCCCTGGAAACCGGCCATCACGAGCACGTCGTACGTTTCGAAGAGCTCGCGCAGGCGGGTGGCGTCGATGGAGTCGATGCGGGCGCTGCCGTAGGAATCATCGGTGATGATGGGGATCTGGAAGCCCAGAATGGAGCGGGCCTTCACACCGGCATCGTGGAGGAGCATGGAGAACAGGGCCACGGATTCCTGTTCACCGGTGGTGAGCAGGACGTCAAGCTCTGCAAGGTCGGGCTCGTCCGACCACTGGTAGGCACGTTCCAGCAGGCTGTTGGTCTGGCCGGCACGGGCGGAGAGGACAACAACGACCTTATAGCCTTCCTCGCGGGCGGCAAGGACCTTGGTGCGCACTTTCTTCATGCACTCAAGGTCGGCTACGGACGAGCCTCCGAATTTCTGAACAAGAATACGCATATGCAATATCCCTTAAAGAAGAGAATAAGGAACAGGTCAAAGCTGTTCAGGCAAAAAATGCTGCTCAAGCCGGGGCATGAGCTGGCCGAGGAGAGCCTCTGCCGCACTGCCGTGGGCTTCGAGTTCCGCTAGCCGAAAACTTTTGCATGAATTATCAGTGTTGTCCAGAGTTTTTAGGGCCTGCACATGCTCGGTCATTTCTTCACTTTTTTCAGGAAGATTTTCCAGCGGTGCGGAAGCATGGAGAAGCCTCACTTCGAGGCGTTCTTCCGCATAATACTGGCGGGCGAGGAATTCGGGCCATTCCAGCACCAGAAGGGCGGCCCCGTCCTCCATCAGGTCTTCCATTTCCTCGGGCATGGAAGCGCCTTCGGAAAGGCGGTAGAGGTCGGCATGGAGCACTTCGGGCCGTGTGGGATAGACGTTGCAGAGCGTGAAGCTGGGGCTGGCCACCTCGGCGTTTTCTCCGCCGGGAAGAGCCGAGACGAAGCCGCGCGTGAGCGTGGTCTTGCCGCCGCCGAGGTCAGCAAAAAGGTAGAGGGAACGCACGGCGGACGCGCTCATGGCTTCGGCCAGCATACGGCCGAATTCCACGGTGTCGTCGGCGTTTTTCAGAACGAGAGGCATATGTCCCCCTTGCAGGGTTCGCCGAGTTCCGCCAGCACGGAGGGCAGGGCGTCGGCTATGTCATGCGGGCCGTTGCCGCGCATGGGGAAGGTTTGGGAAAGTCTGCGCCCGGCCAGCACATGGAGCCATACGCCAAGCGCTGCCGCAAGGTCGGAAGCGTGCCCCCGGGCGAGGAACGCGCCAATGGCTCCGGCCAGCACGTCGCCGGAACCGGCCACAGCGAGCTGGGGCACGTCCCACGGGGAAATGACGGAAGGCTCATGCGGAACGGCGATGAGCGTTCCCGCCCCCTTGAGCACCCACACGGCAGGAGCCAGTCCGGCCAGCTTTTCCAGCGCGAAGAAGCGGTCGGCCTGGACTTCGGCGGCAGTGATACCCAGAAGCAGGGCGGCCTCGCCGGGGTGCGGGGTGAGCACGTCGCAGGGGCGCAGGAGCTTCAGAAGATGCGGACGTCGGGCCAGTGCGAACAGGGCGTCGGCATCGAGCACCATCGGGGGGCGCTGGGGCAGGGCGAGCAGGGCTTCGGCAAAGTCTGCCGCGCCTTCGGTGCGCCCGAGGCCCGGGCCGAACACCAGCGCCTTCGAAGAGGCTATGGCCGGTGCAAGGGGCGGAAGCGCGTCCGCGCCCCACTCCGGCGCATCAGGTCCGGCAGGCCGGGAAAGGCTCTGCGTGGTGAGGGCGGGCATGGAGAAGCGCACGGCGTTCAGGACGGCTTCCGGGCCCGCCACGGTGACGAGCCCGGCTCCTGTGCGCAGGGCCGCAAGCCCGGCAAGGCAGGGCGCGCCCACGTAGTCGGAACAGCCTCCGAGCACCAGAACGCGCCCAGCTTCGCCCTTGTGCGCAGGGGAAGTCCAGCGGGCGGCGGAAGGTGCGGATGCGGCGGGAACTTCGCAGGGGAAGGCGCTCGAAGCCCTGTCGCCCGGCATCTGGGCGGGCAGGAGCCATGTGCGGAAACTGGGCCTCTGCTCTTCCTGCACGCGGCGCGGCATACCGATGGGGCGCACGTCCACGCGGCCGGTGAAGGGCCTTGCTTCCGGCACGAGAAGGCCGGGCTTGGCCGCCTGAAAACTTACAGTGACATGGGCGCGCACGGCGTCCGGGCATGGGCGGCCCGTGCGGGAGTCGAGGCCGGAAGGGATATCTACCGCGAGGACGAGAGCCGCGCCAAGCCCGTTGAATTTTTCCACAAGCCGGGCTTCCCGTTCACGCAGAGCCCCCCGGAAGCCCGTACCGAGCAGGCCGTCCACGGCAATGTCCGGGCGCGCGGGGATGGTGTCGTCTCCCTGCTCCCACGCCTCGGCGGAAAAGGTGGGAACGCCAAGGCTGATGGCGACCTTCAGCCAGTGCGAGGCCGCGCCCCTGTACTCCTCAGGGCTTCGGGTGCAGACGAGCACAGGCCTTGCCCCGGCGTCGAGCAGGTGGCGCGCCATGCAGAAGGCGTCGCCGCCGTTGTTGCCGCTCCCGGCAAGGAGCAGGACGGACGCTTCGGCCAAGGTGCGGCCCTTGGCGGCCCAGTGCTGGCGCAGGCTGTCCATGGCACAGCGCGCGGCGCTTTCCATGAGCACTTCTTCCGCCATGCCGAGGCGTATGGCTTCGGCATCCCAGCGGGACATCTCTTCGGGCGAAGGAACGGGAACGAACATTATCCCTCCAGAATGACAATGGCGCCTGCCATGTCGCGTTCATGGGAGATGGAAACATGCAGGGCGGTCATGCCCTTCTGTGTGGCCAGTTCGGCGGCGCGGCCATGCAGGCGAAGTTCGGGGCGGCCGCTTTCCAGCGTGACGACTTCCACGTCATGGAAGCCGATGCCTGCGGAAAAGCCGGAGCCGAGCGCCTTGACGGCGGCTTCCTTGGCGGCCCAGCGGCCAGCGGCATAGGCCACGCGGCGGGCAGGCTCATCAGGCAGGCAGGACAGCTCGTCAGCCGTGAGGATACGCGCAAGGAAGCGCTCCTCGTGCTTTTCGAGCAGAGCTTTGATGCGCGGCAGGGCGGTGAGGTCGAAGCCGGTTCCGAGTATCATGGTTTTCCTTCTCAGTGGAAGATGTTCCAGAGCATTTCGCAGGCCGTCACATAAAGGAAGACGGCGAAAAAGCGGCGCAGTACGGCTACGGGCAGGGCATGGGCCAGCTTCACGCCCAGCGGTGCGAAGAAAACGCTGGAGCAGGCAATGCCCAGCGTGGCGGGCAGGCTCACGTAGCCCAGCGACCATTCTGGCAGGTTCGGGGCGTTCCAGCCAACGATAATAAAGCCTATGGTCCCCGATACGGCGATGGGCCAGCTTATGGCCGCCGAAGTGCCCACGGCCTGCCGCATTTCAACGCCGCACCAGCGCAGGAAGGGAACGGACATACTGCCGCCGCCCAGCCCCACGAGGCTGGAGACGCTGCCGATGGTGAAGCCTGCCGCGGCAAGCGCACCCTTGCCGGGCATGGCCTTGCGCGGATGCGGGTAGAAGTCGAAGAGCATCTGCGTGGCCACACAGGCCAGAAAGACCACGAAGAAGCCCCGCAGGCCTGCCGTGGACATCCTTGAAGCCAGCCATGCCGCACAGAGCGTTCCCAGCACGATGGCCGGAGCCAGCCCCTTCACATAGTCCCAGAGCACGCCGCCGCGCTTGGCGTGAGAGCGTGCGCTCGAAACCGCCGTGAACAGGATGCTCGACAGGGACGTGCCTACCGCCAGATGCATGATGAGCTCAGAAGGGATATCCCCCTGAAGGCGGAATATCATGTTGAGCAGAGGCACGACCACCAGCCCCCCGCCAATGCCGATAAGCCCCGACAGAAAGCCCGCCGTGGCCCCGCAAAGGATGTAGAGGAAGAGTATGGTCATGGGAGAGATGCTGTTTTTGTGGGGGAGATGATCTCCCCCCCCACCCCCAATTTCTGATGCCGGATACTTCTCGACGTGCCGTCGAGTTCGTATCCGCCATCAGGATATGGCGATGTGAAAGAAGCTATGCAGAGAACATGAGCGCCGACCTGCGCCGCTTGCGGGGCTGGTCGGCGCTCAGAAATGCGGGTGCAGGGGGATCATCCCCCTGCCGGGGCGCGGGGCAGAGCCCCGCATTTCTTTCTTTGCTATGCAAGAATATCCTTGCTGATGTCGGCCACGGTGGCACAGCCGGTAAGGGCCATAGCGGAGGTGAGCTGGCCCTTTATCTGGCCGAAGTACTTGGCCACGCCTTCGGCTTCGCCGCCGATGGCGGCCACGGAGACCGGGCGGCCAATGAGCACGGCCTTGGCGCCGAGGGCAAGGCATTTCAGCACGTCGGTACCGGAGCGGATGCCGCCGTCCACGAGCACTTCTATCCTGTCGCCCACGGCTTCGGCAATGGCGGGAAGCACGTCCGCGCCGCCGGGAGTACCGTCGAGCACGCGGCCGCCGTGGTTGGAGACCACGATGGCGTCCACACCGGCGTCGGTGGCTATCTTGGCGTCGGCCACGGTCATCACGCCCTTGATCATGAACTTCACGCCGCGTTCATGCAGGAAGTCGGCTATCTTGGCGAGGCGTTCAGGGCTGGTGGGAGCTACGGGGCGGCCCATGAGGCGCAGGGTCACGAGGCCCGCGGCGTCCACGTCGATGCCCACCACGGGGCAGCCGGAAGCCACGGCTTTTTCGAGCTTGGTCCAGAGTTCCTCGCCTTCCCAGGGCTTGATGAAGGGTATGCCCCAGCCTTCGGCATTGCGGATAGCGGCACAGGTACTGCCAATGATGACAGGGGGCACACCGTCGCCGCCGCAGGCGATGACACCGGCCTGCTTGGAACCGGCAGTGACGGCTTCGGCGTATCTGGCTTCGTCCACGGGGTTCTGTTCCGGGCCGCCGAGGTTGAAGGCCACACCGCCGATGGGAGCGGCCATGACGGGCATGGCCAGCTTGAGGCCGAGCACTTCGGTGGATGTGTCGGGCATGGCGGCGCTGTGCAGGCAGCGCATGGCCAGCTTCACCTTGGCAAGGGCTTCGACATTGGCGCGGAAGGAAGAGCCCGTGCCTCCTCCGCCCATGCCGGGGACTTCTCCGGAGCAGACGCGGCCGTCACAGACGGGGCAGACGCGGCATTTTCCTTTCATGCGTTCGCGGGCAAGCTGCTTGATGGCTTCCATGGATTCTCTCCTCAGATAAGGTAAAGGGGAAACCGCCGTGGGCGCGGCAAAAATGGCGCGGCAGGGGCCCGCGTCGCTTCAGTTTTCAGGCGTAGCGCTGTTCGAGTTCGGCGGCGGAGCTTTCCACGGCCGACTTGTAGCCTTCGCGTTCGGCACGGATGAGGGCGGCCACGCGTTCGTCGTTCAGGGCCACGATCTGGGCGGCCAGCCAAGCGGCGTTCTTGGCGCCGTTCAGGGCAACGGTGGCCACGGGGAAGCCGGAAGGCATCTGCACGGTGGCGTAAAGGGCGTCGAGCCCGCCGATGGGAGAACCGGCCACAGGAATGCCGATAACGGGCTTGATGGTGCGGGCGGCCACAGCACCGGCCAGATGGGCGGCCATGCCTGCGGCACAGATATAGACCTGCACGCCTTCCGCTTCCAGCTCGTCCATGAGCTGGGCCGTGCGCTCGGGAGTGCGGTGGGCGGAGGTGATGGTGTAGCGGTAGGAAATGCCGAGCTGCTTCAGCACCTTGGCGCAGGCACCGACAATGGGATCGTCGGACGCGGAACCGATGAAAATAGCGACCTGAGTCATTGCGGAATCCTTTGGGGGATGGAAGAGTTTTTTCGGGGGAGATAATCTCCCCCACACCCCCATGATTCTGATGCCGGATACTTCTCGACGTTCCGTCGAGTTCGTATCCGCCATCAGTAATATGGGAATGTGAGAAATTTTCTGCGAAGCAGAAGGGATGCGCGCACATTGGCTGAGCGTCGACCTGAGCCGCTTGCGGATCTGGTCGACGCTCAGAAATGCGGGTGCAGGCTACGCCCGAACAGGGTGCTCGCGTAGCGAGCATAGCCGTTAGCGAACGAAGTGAGCTTACGGATACGGGTGCAACGCGAGATCATCTCCCTGCCGGGGTGCAGGGCAGAGCCCCGCGTCTGGCACTACGCCAGTCCGAGGCGCTTCAGGCCCTTGAGGCCGATGTCGGTACGGATCTGGCTGTTTTCCATGGAGAGGCAGTCCATGCCTTCGTAGGCGCGGTCCTGAGCTTCCTTGAGGTCCTTGCCCAGAGCGGTGACGCAGAGCACGCGGCCGCCGTTGGCGAGGATCTGGCCTTCCTGGGCCTTGGTACCGGCCTGGAAGACATACACGCCGTCGAGTTCGTTGGCCTTTTCGATGCCGGAGATGGGCATGCCCTTGGGATAGGATCCGGGGTAGCCCTTGGAGGTGAGCACCACGCCGAGGGTGGAGCGCTCGTCGATATCGAGGGCCACCTTGTCCAGCTCACCGGCGATGCAGGCCTGCATGATGTCCACGAGGTCGCTCTTCAGGCGCATGAGCAGGGGCTGGCATTCAGGGTCGCCGAAGCGCACGTTGTATTCGAGCACCTTGGGGCCGTCGGCGGTCATCATGAGGCCGGCGTACAGGATGCCCTTGAAGGGCGTGCCGCGGCGCGCCATTTCGGCAAGGATGGGGCGGGTCACGATGTCGGCCATAGCGTCGAGCTGGGCGTCGGGCAGGATGGGGGCGGGGCTGTACGCGCCCATGCCGCCGGTGTTGGGGCCCTTGTCGCCGTCGAACACGGCCTTGTGGTCCTGAGCGGAAGGCAGGGGCAGGGCGGTAGTGCCGTCGCAGAAGCTGAGGAGGGAGACTTCCTCGCCCACGAGGAACTCTTCGATGAGCACGGTGCTGGCGGCGTCGCCGAAGGCGCTGTTGTCGAACATGAGGTCGAGGGCGGCCTTCACTTCCTCATCGGTCATAGCCACGATGACGCCTTTGCCGGCAGCGAGGCCGTCGGCCTTGACCACGAGGGGAGCGCCGTGCTCGGCCACGAAGGCGTCGGCGGAGGCACGGTCGGTGAACACGCCTGCGGCGGCAGTGGGAACACCGGCGGCCTGCATGACTTCCTTGGCAAAGGCCTTGCTGCCTTCCAGCTTGGCGCAGGCGGCCACAGGGCCGAAGCAGGGGATGCCTGCGGCCTGCATGGCGTCCACCACGCCGAGGGTGAGGGGCAGTTCAGGGCCGGGAACCACGAGGTCGATGGCCTTTTCCTTGGCGAAAGCCACGAGGCCTTCGATGTCGCTGTCCTTGATGGCCACGTTCACGGCAAGGGAAGCCGTGCCGCCGTTGCCGGGGGCCACGTAGAGTTCTTCCACATCGGCGCGCTGGCTGAGCTTCCATGCAAGGGCGTGCTCACGGCCGCCGGAACCAATGATGAGAATACGCATCGTCAACCTCTCTTATTTCATGAAAAGCATTTCAAGGTAACTGGGGAGGGGCCACAGGTTGTCGGCCACGCGGGTCTCGAGCTTGTCGGCCCAGCGGCGCAGTTCTTCCATGGCGGGGATAACGGTGGTCAGGGCTTCGCGGGCGCTGTCCAGCAGGCCTTCTTCGCCGGGGGCCCATGCAAGGGAGGCGTTGCGGCCTTCAAGGACGTGCAGGGCGGCTTCGAACTTGGCGATGATGTCGGAAAGTTCCTTCAGCGTGTCGAGGCTGGCCGGGATGCCGAGGGAGGTGCAGGCCGCGGCGCTGGAAGCCAGCTCCTGGCGGTAGCGTATGGCCGCAGGGTAGATCTGGGTGCGGGCCATGCGGATGGCAAGGCAGGCTTCGGTGTGCACGGTCTTGAGGTACTGCTCGAGGCCGATGTCTTCGCGGGCCTTGAGCTCCTGACGGGAGAAGACGTTGTACTTTTCGCAGAGCGCCACGACTTCGGGCGAGGAGTACACGGTCACGGCATCGGGCGTGGCGGGGTAGTTGGGCAGGCCGCGGCGTTCGGCTTCCTGCTGCCATACGTCGGAGTAGCCGTTGCCGTTGAAGATGACGGCGCTGTCGTCTTCCATGACCTTCTCGATGAACTTCTGCACGGCTTCGCCCAGTCTGGCCTTGTCGCCCTGCATATAGTTCTCGAGGAAGTCGGCGGCGAATTCCAGCGATTCCGAAAGCATGGTATTGAGCACCACGAGAGCGTCGGAGGCGGACATGCTGGAGCCCACGGCGCGGAACTCGAAGCGGTTGCCCACGAAAGCGAAGGGGCTGGTGCGGTTGCGGTCGCCCGGGTCGGCAGGCAGGGGGGGCAGGGTGTCCACGCCCACGTTCATGAGGCGCTTGCCCGCAGAGCCGGTGACGTGGCCCACGCGGAACTGTTCCAGCACGTCGGTGAGCTGGTCGCCGAGGAACAGGGACATGATGGCGGGCGGGGCTTCGTGGCCGCCGAGGCGGCGGTCGTTGGAAGCGGAGCTCACCGAGGCGCGCAGGAAGCCCGCGTGGCGGTGCAGGGCGCGGATGACCGAGCACAGGAAAACGAGGAACTGGGCGTTTTCGTGCGGGTTGTCGCCGGGAGCGAAGAGGTTGCCCACCTCGGGGCTGCCGATGGAGTAGTTCAGGTGCTTGCCCGAGCCGTTGATGCAGTCGAAGGGCTTTTCATGCAGCAGGCAGGACATGCCGTGGCGGCGGGCCGTTTTGCGCAGCACCGTCATGATGAGCTGGTTATGGTCGCAGGCGAGGTTGCCGGATTCGTAGGTGGGGGCTATCTCGTACTGGCTGGGGGCCACTTCGTTGTGGCGGGTCTTCACCGGTACGCCGAGGCGGTAGAGCTGGCGTTCCACATCGGCCATGAAGGCGAGCACGCGGCTGGGGATGACGCCGTAGTACTGGTCGTCGAATTCCTGCCCCTTGGGGGGGTGCGCGCCGAAGATGGCGCGGCCCGCGATGAGCAGGTCGGGCCGGGCGGAAACGAAGGTGCCGTCGATAAGGAAGTATTCCTGTTCAAGGCCGCCGTTGGAGCTGATGGGCATGGTGGGTTCCACGCCGAAAAGGCGCAGGACGCGGGCGGCCTGCTGGTTCAGGGCCTGATTGGAGCGCAGGATGGGCGTCTTCTTGTCGAGGGCGATGCCGGTCCACGAAAGGAAGACCGTGGGGATGCAGAGCACCATGCCCGCCGGGCTTTCCATGAGGTAGGCCGGGCTGGTCACGTCCCAAGCGGTGTAGCCGCGCGCTTCGAAGGTGGAGCGCAGGCCGCCGGAAGGGAAGCTGGAGCCGTCGGCTTCGCCCTGCACGAGGGCATTGCCGCCGAACTGGGCAATGGCCCCGCCCTTGCCGTCGGGGTCGAGGAAGCTGTCGTGCTTTTCGGCGGTGAGGCCGGTGAGCGGGTAGAAGACGTGGGTATAATGGTCGGCCCCGCGCTCCATGGCCCAGGTCTTCATGGCGTTGGCCACCACGTCGGCCACGGCGGGATCGAGGCGGCGGCCGAGGTCGATGGTCTTGCGCAGGGATTTATAGACGTTCTTCGGCAGATAGCGGCGCATGGCCTTGTCGTCGAAGACGTTGCAGCCGAAGTATTCCGTAGGGTCGGCGGCCGGACTGACTTCGGAAGGAAGGGGTCCGGCAAGATGCTCGGCATCGCGGCGGTTGGTGGCCACGGAATGCACGGCATGACTGCGGGCGTTGAAGGAACTCATTCGAACTCCATTGCTGTGACGGAAGGGGCGAAGACGCGCCCGGAAAAGGCTTAGTTGACGGCCACCACTTCGAGGGCGAAGTTGAGGTCCTTGCCGGCCATGGGATGGTTGGCGTCGAGGACGATGTGGGTATCGGTCACTTCGGCGATGACCACTTCAAGCTCGCCCTGATTCGTGCCCACGTGCAGGTGCATGCCGACTTCGGGCTTGATGGTGGCGGGAACCTGATCCAGAGGCACGGGGAAGAGCAGATGTTCCTGCTTTTCGCCGTAGGCTTCGGCGGCGGGGATGTTCACAGAGAACTTGTCGCCGATCTCGTGGCCGATGACGGCCTTGTCGAAGCCGGGGATGACCATGCCGGAGCCGACCTTGAACTTGAGGGGGCTGCCTTCGCGGGAGCGGTCGAATTCAGTGCCGTCGTTGAACGTGCCGATGTAATGGACAGAAACGGTATCGCCAGTTTTAATGGGCATGGTGACCTCGGGGAAGCGTTGAAGGTTCGGGTTCTGCCGGAAGGCCGCAGGGCCTGCACAGCGATTTTCAGGCCCCTGCGTGAAAAGGGTTTTCTGATTGACGCCACCGGCACAGGCCGATACTTATCACATAGATCGAACAACTCCAACTCATTTAATTGATACGGACCTGCATAAGATGGCAGAAAAAAGCACAGAAAAGTCTCCCGGCGCGTTCAGCCTGCTCGGCACGGCCAGCACAATGGGCCTGCACATGGTCTCCGGCCCCATCGTGGGCGGCGGCCTCGGCTGGCTCATCGACCACTGGCTGGACTCCTGGCCCATAGCGGCCTCCATCGGCCTCCTGCTCGGCCTTGCGGCAGGCTTCCGCAACGTGTGGGCCGACGCCCGCTACCTTGAGCGGAGCAACGCCGTTCTCGACGAGGAGAGGAAAAAGCGCGAAGAAGCAGCTGTGAAGCCCGAAAAAAGCCGTGAAAAGGCCCGCGAAGAGGAGAAAAGCGCGGTAATCGCACCGCCTGTTCCTTCTGTTCACAAGGAGTCGGAAGCGGCTGGAAAGGGAATGGCGGCCTCCTCTTCGGTCAGGGAAGGAGGGGCGGCATCGGATGCTCTGACGGCGTCCATCCTTGCAGGAACGGTTTCTCCCGAGGAAAGGGAGCTGGAAGAACTCGACGAGACCGTCGAGGCCATACGCCGGGTGCTGGAAGGCAGCGGCCCGGAAAAGGCCGGAAAAGGGCAGATATGAGCATTTTTGAACGAGTGGAACGCTTCCTGTGGCGCAGGGGCTTCATCCATGCCCCTTTGCGCGCCGCCACGCGGAATCTTTTAATTTTTTCAGGCCTTTTTTTTCTGTTCGGGGCGGCGCTTGTTCCGTGGAGCATGGAGGGCTTCTGGGCAGGTGTTGCGGCCTTGCTATCAGCTTGGAATTTTTACACTCTTGCGCTTTTTATCCAGCACGCCCTGCCAGCCGTCATCCCGGAAAGCGACAAAAAGGGCATGGCAACTGCCCGCATTGTGAAAAAAGGACTTCTGCTCAGAACGTATTTGAGGCTTTTCTTAACGGGATTTTTTGTGTATCTTGCACTAGTCCAGTTTCAGGCCAGTCCTGTCGCCCTTGCGGCCGGGCTTTCCGCTTCTGTGACGATCATACCGCTTTCGTTGATTTTCCGGCGCTGACGCCGGGAGACATTTGCACAGGAGGCCTCCATGGCAGCATCCGGCGGACTCGCCCATCCTCTTCTGTTCTCGACCGTTCTGAATCTCGATACCGTCACGGTCGGCGGTATGACCATCGACACGAAGTACGTGTTCTTCACCTGGCTCGGCATGGCTATCCTTGCCATCGTGGGCTACATGGTGCGCAAGAACATCGACATCGTGCCCGGCAAGCTGCAGATCTTCTTCGAGGCGCTCATCGGCGGCCTTGAAGGCTTCATCGTGAACAACATGGGCGAAAAGGGCCGCCGCTTCGTGCCCCTGCTCGTGGCTATTTTCATCTATGTGCTCACCATGAACCTGCTGGGCCTCGTGCCCGGCTGCGACGCACCTACCGCCAACCTGAACACCACCATCTCCGTTGCGCTGTGCGTGTTCCTCTACTACAACTACGTGGGCATCCGCACCTGGAAGTTCGGCTATATCCACCACTTCACCGGTTCCAGCAAGCCGCTCATCCCGCTGATGTTCCCCATCGAGATCATCTCTCATCTGGCCCGCCCGCTTTCGATGTCGCTCCGTCTCTTCGGCAACATCTTCGCTGAAGAAATGACCCTTATCATCTTCTTCGGCTTCGGCACCAGCATCTACATCGGCGTGCTCATCGGCACTGTTCCCATGTACTTCCTGTTCCTGCTTGGCAAGGTTCTGCAGGCCTTCATCCTGTTCACCCTTTCCATGATCTACATCCAGGGTTCTATGGAACACGCCCACTAAGCCGCCTTACCTTCGGGGGAATGGCCTAACGGCCTCAACACTATAATTGTATTGGAGTTTCACCATGCGCAAGATCATTCTTACCGCTCTGAACACCCTCATGCTCGTTTCCATCGCCGCTGTGGCTTTCGCTGCTGACGGCGGCGTGACCGGCGGCTTCGGCCTTGCCGCCGCTGGCATCGCTCTCGGTATCGGCGTCGCCGCCGCCGGCGGTTCCGTCGGTCAGGGCAACGCCATCAAGGCTGCCTGCGAAGGCACCGCCCGCAACCCTGACGCTTCCGGCAAGATCTCCCAGTCCCTCATCCTCGGCCTCGCCTTCATCGAATCCCTGGTCATCTACGCCCTGCTCGTGGCTCTGATCCTCCTCTTCGTGAAGATGTAGTTGCAATTATCGGGCAGGAAGGATATACTTCTTCCTGCCCGTACTTTTTTAAAAAAGCAGCTGCACCATGAACCAGACACCTAAATACGAACATATCCCCCGTGCTACCATCCAGCGCCTCGCTACGTATCTGCAGGTTCTGGAAGCTATGGACAAGGACGGCGTACAGGTCATCTCCTCCGAGCCCCTTTCCCGCGCCTGCGATGTGAACGCATCTCAGGTCCGTAAGGATCTCGCCTATTTTGGCGAGTTCGGTGTGCGCGGTGTGGGCTATTATGTTTCCTATCTTCTGGAAGTCATCAAGGCCTGCCTCAACGCCAACCGCGAGTGGCGCGCCGCCCTCGTGGGCGTGGGCAACATGGGCCGTGCTCTGCTGAATTATCAGGAATTTCGCCGTCATGGCTTCACCATCGTGGGCGCGTTCGACTGCGACCCCTTCAAGATAGGTGAAAAGCTTTACGGCCTTGAAGTGCAGTGCACCAAGACCCTTGTGGACAAAGTGCCTGAACTCGGCATCGAGATAGGCATCATCACGGTTCCGCCGGAACGCGCCCAGCGCGCCGCCACCCAGCTTGTGGACGCCGGCATCAAGGGCATCCTCAATTACTCCGCCGCCCGCATCTCCGTACCGGACCATGTGTTCGTGGAATATGTGAACTTCTTCCATCAGATCTATTCGCTCACGTTCAATATTTCCACCAAACAGCGCTGATTCCTCTCCATCAGGAATGATGTTTACGGCCAGTGTTTTCCGATAGACCGTCGGGAAACGCTGGCCTATGCGTTTAATGCGTCCGCATACCGAGGAAGCCTGTACGAACAGCCCCTATCGCAAAAACAAGGTTTTGTTTTTACTCTTTTTCCGAAAGAGTACAGTGCAGGATAGGGTAGGGCAGTCCGAGTGAATCGACGGCGTCGCGGGATTTCACCTCAAAACCGAAGCGGCGGTAAAAGCCCAGAGCCTGTGGATTCTGCTCGTTGACATCCACTCGGCTTGCGCCGAGGGCCAGCGCCTGCCGCATGAGTGCCGAACCGATGCCCCGGCCGCGGGCCTCCGCCGCTACGAAGAGCATCTCTATGCTGTCGCTATCCATACCGAGAAAGGCGCATGGAGCACCATTTTCCTCCGCATAGAAAAGGAGGGGGACTTCCTGCAGGCCTTGTTTGACAAAAGGCCGCAGGCGTTCCACGTCGCCTTCCCGCAAAAAAAGATGCGTGGCTTGTACGGAGGATTCCCAGACGGCGAGGAGGCCTTCCACAAGATTCGTCCCTCGTTTTTCTTTTTTGGCCTGCGTTATCACCATAGCTGTTTCGCCTAAAAAAAAGCCGCCGTGCCATGAACACAGCGGCTTTTGCCATTAAAAGTCTTTGAAGGAAGGGAGGGGGTACAGGGGGAGGGGAGGAAACTTTCTACAGAAAAGCAGTCTTTGGGTATAGACACATCCTAGAAAATCCATAACTTTTGGAAATTATAGATTTTTATTTCGAAGAGTGTCTTTTGCTGTCCTCTGAAGTCCGCTTGAATCCCTGAAATTTGTGAGTATA
>JAFQTU010000013.1 GCA_017408905.1 Mailhella sp.
CCCACAGTGCCGCGCCATTCTTCGTCGAGGTCGGCACCGGCGGTGCGTTCCACGTCGGCCCAGATGTAGGTCTTGTCGGTGAGCTTGACGTTCGCGCCGATGCCGTATTCCATCCACGTATCGTTGCCGTCGATTTCCTGCACGTTGTAGGCATTGCCGTTCGAGCCGGAAATCTTGGCATCGCCCATGAACTGCTGGAGCACGGAAGCGCGGGCATACACGCTGCCCATGTCGTCGGGCAGGTTCCAGCCCGCCACGAGACCGGCGCGGCCGACAAGGCTGTTCACGTTATCGAAGGCGTAGCGGGCCGTGCCGAGCTGGAGGTCGTCGGAGCTCACGTAGGTGTAGGCCAGTTCCACCTGAGGTTCGAGGAAGAACTGCTTGCACAGGTCGAAGCGCCAGCCGTATTCGCCGGAGAGGGAGAACACGCGGTTGTCCATGTCGCCCTTGCGGCCTTCCACGTTCATTTCGTTGCTGAAATGGCCGAGGCGGGTCACGATGTCGGCGAACATGCCGTTTTCGCCCATCCAGGTGGAGTACAGGGCGAAGGAGAAGCCTTCGAGTTCACCGTTGCCGCGGGCGAAGTCGGTATCGCCGTGGGTGAACGAGCCAGCCACACCGATGCGGCAGTTGGTGCCGACCTTGGTATCGCCGCCAATCTGGATGGTGTTGAAGTTGTTGGTCAGGCCGTCGCCCTTGAGCTTGCCGCCGTCCCAGCGCATCCACACGCCGGTCTGGTTCTTGTCGGAGCGGATGTCGCCAAGGCGCTTGCGCACGTCGTTGGTGAGGATCTTGTCGAGGGCAACGGTGGTGATGGAAGCCTGCTTGAGGGCGGCGTCCATGAGGGTGTTCTTCGCGGTGCTGACGTTGCCCTTGGCGTCAATGGAGATAGCGCCGTTCACGTCACCTTCGGCGGCGGAAGCGGTGACGGCAGCACCTTCGGCCTTCACCTGAGCCTTGACCTTCTTAAGGGTTTCGACATCGGTCTGGTCAGCGTTCAGGGCGTTGCCGTCTGCGTCAGCGGCCTGAACGTCAAGGGTGGCATTGGCGGCGTTGGCAGCCGTAAGAGTACCCATGGATTCGCCATCAGCTTCAACGCGAACGTCACCCTTACCAGAGAGGTTTTCAACGTCAGCTTCGACACCCGACTTGAGGACGATAACACCTTCATCGAGAGTAACGTTGTTGACGGCGATGCGACCATCAAGCGTGCCGTTCTCCTGAGCTAAATCGTCATCAGTAATACTAAATGCCTCGTAAACTGTGGGAATCCAGCGAGCACCATCGGCAAGGGATACTGAAAGGTTCTTTACGTCCAGCTGAGTAGAGGAGGGAGCGTGTGCCGCCTCACTCCACTGTCCAGTAACCGTGGAGGCACCCTCCCAAGAAGAATTTTCACCCGAGAGGGTAAGATTCACCTCGGCATTAACAGAAGATCTAGAGGACTCTCCATCATAGTTGAAAGTGATGTCACCCTTTAGCTTGACGGTTTTGCCAGCAGCGCCAATGTTGGTTATAGCACTACCTCTAGTCAGCAAAACATTCTTAGCGTCAATATCAACATCACCCTTGTTAACATTCAACACGCCAGAAGACATCGCAGACAGCGCGTTCGTGGTATTTTTTATTTCGAGCTTATCAACGTTTATGTCTATAACAGAACGAAGAGCATTTCTTGCATCCTTAGTTGCATTGCGGATGTGATCATAAGCCGAACCCGTCGGTATATCAGCCAAATCGATTCTGCTTGCAACCTCTATACCAGTTGAAACATTCTTGATTGACAGTAATTTGCCGTTTATCGCCAGCTTTGCAACCCGCTTACTCGCTTCAGAGCTACCCATGTTGCCTACAACTTCAATACCAGTATTACTTCCTTCTCCAGTAATAGTAATATTAGAGGACGTATTACCAAAGACGGCAGAGGCACCGTTACGAACTTCAAGGGCCGCTTCGTTATGGTCAGAGGAAAAAGTAGTCAGAGTATATTCATTTTCAGTGTGTTGAACATTACTAGCAGACGAACCAGTAACATACACAGAGCCAAGGTGAACACAGTTTTCCCACTTCTCCGTATGGGAGGTAGCCTCAGCCACGCCAGCGCCGCCCATGACCAGCATGGAAGCCACGGCCAGAGAGCCGAAGGTATTCATAAGATTACATTTTTTCAAAACTGCGCGATAGCGGTTCACCAGATTGCCTATGGCACCCTTGGTAAGCATGACCATTCTCCTGATTTCCGGGCAGAGCGCCCGCGTGAAACATTCTCCCGCCCCCTCTGGGGAAGCGGACTCCTGCCCTCCCCATTATCACGCTTTTTACGACTAGTAAATACTCGTATAACACACTGTCCTACTCATGCCGCTCCTGAAATGATGGTCGAAACATTTACGGAGGCCATCATGTCGCAGAAATCCCTGTCGGAAATATTCGGGGCGAATATCCAGCGCAAAAGAAAACAGCTCGGCCTGACGCAGGAAGAACTTTCCGAACGGCTCGGCGTGGGCCAGCAGTCGCTTTCGCGCATCGAACGCGGCACTATGGCCCCGAAATTCGAACGCCTGCCCGACATAGCGAACGCCCTCCACTGCCCCGTTTCCGAACTCTTCTTCGAGCAGGGCCGCGCCGACCTCGACTGCGAAAGCATGGTGGCCGACATCCTGCGCGGCCTTACCCTCCGCGAACGTGAAAGCGTGCTCCGCTTCGTTTCCGAGGCCGCAGGCCTGTTCCGCTCCTGCCGCACCGAGCACCCCGAAGCCTGAATCCCCACTCCGCGCGCATAAAAAAAGACGGTCTGCCCCGCTGTGGGACAAACCGCCTTTCGTTTTAATACGGTACGGCCTACAAGTCGTGGCGCGAAAGTATGCCCAGCGGGCGGCGTTCTTCGTCCACCACGAACATGCACATGATCTTGCGCTGTTCCATGATGCCCTCGGCCTTGGCGCTCAGGGCTTCCGGCTCGATGCACACGGGGTTGCGCGTCATCAGGTCGGCGGCGGTGGATTCCAGGATGTTCGGGCCCATGTGGCGGCGCAGGTCGCCATCGGTTATGATGCCGACTATCCTGCCCCCTTCCAGCACGCCCACACAGCCGAAGCCCTTGCGCGTCATTTCGCCAAGCACGTCCATCATGGGGGTGTCGGGCCGGGCAAAGGGCATGGCCTCGCCGCTGTGCATGATGTCGCGCACCAGCGAGAGCTTCTGCCCCAGCGAACCGCCGGGGTGGAAGCGGCGGAAATCTTCCTTGCGGAAGCCGCGCGCCGTGAGCAGGCACATGGCCAGCGCGTCGCCCAGCGCCATCTGCACCGTGGTGCTGGTGGTGGGGGCGCAGTCCAGCGGGCAGGCCTCGTGGAGCTGGGGCTGGAGCAGGAGATGGTCACAGTGCTTGCCGAGGAAGCTGTCCGCGTTCTTGGTGATGGCGATGAGCGGCAGGCGGTTTTCCGAGGCGTAGAGCACGATATCGGTCAGTTCCGCCGTGTTGCCGGAATTGGAGATAGCGATAACGGCGTCGCGCCCGGTCATCATGCCAAGGTCGCCGTGGCTGGCTTCCGCCGGGTGGATGAAGAAGGCGGGCGAGCCCGTGGAGGCCAGCGTGGCGGCTATCTTGCGGGCCACATGGCCGCTTTTGCCCATGCCTGTGACGGCGATGCGCCCGGGGATGTTGAGCAGGCAGTCGATGGTGCGCTCGAACTCCTCGCCAAGGCTTTCGGCCAGCACTTGCAGGGCGCGCGCCTCGTCGTTCAGCACCTGACGGGCTTCTTCTATATATTTCATGGGCTTTCCTTATTCTCCACGCCCGGCCACGATGCGGCGCACGGCTTCGAGGTCTTCAGGGGTATCCACGCCCGGGGCCATAGCCTGCACCGTAAGGCAGCGGATGGCGATACCGGCTTCG
Organism: Mailhella sp.; assembly: GCA_017408905.1. Lineage (GTDB taxonomy): Bacteria > Desulfobacterota > Desulfovibrionia > Desulfovibrionales > Desulfovibrionaceae > Mailhella. Next base: position 3,896 of record JAFQTU010000013.1, read on the forward strand.
AGCACGCGGAGCTGTTCCAGCTTTTCGGTATTCTCCAGCTTAGAATAGGGGAGCTTGCCGAAGTCCAGCAGGAACTGGCGGCGGTAGGCGTACATGCCGATGTGGCCGAAGTATTCCGGCGCTATGCCGCCGGAGCGCGCAAAGGGGATAGGACTGCGGCTGAAATACAGGGCGTTGCCGTTATGGGCGCGAACCACCTTCACAAGGTTGGGGTTCTGCGCCTGCTCCGCGCTGACGGGGTAGCAGAGCGTGCCCATCTGGAGCTCGGCGTCGTCCAGCATCACGCGGGCCAGCTTCTCGATGATCTCGGGCTCGATGAGGGGTTCGTCCCCCTGGATATTCACATAGATATCGGCAGGATGGGCCGTTGCCACCTCGATGAGGCGGTCCGTGCCGGAGGGGCAGTCCTAGCTGGTCATCACGGCTTTGCCGCCGAAGGCGGTCACGGCGTCGAAAATGCGCTGGTCGTCCGTGGCGACGAGCACGTCGTCGAAAAGCGCGACCTTGCGCACCTGCTCGTACACGCGCTGGACCATAGTTTTGCCGCAGATATCCACCAGCGGCTTGCCGGGCAGGCGGGTGGAAGCGTAGCGGGAAGGGATGACGGCTATGATGCTCATGCGCAAGCCCCCTTGGCAAGGGCGTCGAATTCCCTGATGAGGCGCAGGAAGGCGGGCAGGTCCTTGAGGGCCAGCATATTCGGGCCGTCGCAGGGGGCCTTGTCCGGGTCGGGGTGAACTTCCATGAAGATGCCTGCCACGCCGATGGCCGCGGCCGCCCGGGCCAGCGTGGGCACGAACTCGCGCTGGCCGCCGGAGCAGGAGCCCTGCGCGCCCGGGAGCTGGACGGAGTGGGTAGCGTCGAACACCACGGGGGCGAAGCGCTTCATGATCTCAAGGCCGCGCATATCCACCACAAGGTTGCCGTAGCCGAAGCTCGTGCCGCGTTCGCAGAGGGAAATCTTTCCGTTGCCGGTGGACTGCGCCTTCTTGAGCACGTTCTCCATTTCCCACGGGGCGAGGAACTGGCCCTTCTTGATGTTCACGGGCTTCATGGTGGCGGCCGCCGCGAGGATGAGGTCGGTCTGGCGGCAGAGGAAGGCGGGCGTCTGGAGGAAGTCCACCACTTCGGCCACGGGCGCGGCCTGTTCGGCGGTGTGGATGTCGGTAAGCACGGGCACATTACGGCTTTCGCGCACTTCCGCAAGGATGGACAGGCCTTCCTTCATGCCCACGCCGCGGAAGCCTGCGCCGGAGGAGCGGTTGGCCTTGTCGAAGCTGGACTTGTAGAGGAAGGGGATGCCCGCTTCCGCGAAGATCTCCTTGAGCGCGGCGGAAACTTCCAGCGCGTGGGCGCGGCTTTCCATGGCGCACGGCCCGGCAATGAAGAACAGGGGGGCGGCATTGTCGGCCTTGATGTACGGCTTGCCGTTGAAATCTATGGTGAACATGGTTGCTCCATGCCCGAAGGCAGAAAAAGGAATTTCGGCGTTCAGTATAAGGCAGGCGGCGCGGGAGTTCAAGGGCCGGTCAGGCCAGCTTGCGAATCACCTTTTCGAGCAGGCGCGGCGCGACGTCGAAGGAGTAGGCGAGTTCAAGGCGCTCCGTGTCCTTGTGGGCGTCCTTGCCGGAAGTCCCGAGCCCGGCGAGGGGAACATCCAGCGAGAGGAGCTCGTCCATCGGCAGGGAGAAGACATGGCCCCAGCCGGGCATATTGTCCGCAACGGCCTGAAGTTCCTGCGCTTCGCCCTGAAAGCCCATGAAGCTGAGGTCCATGATGCCGCTGAAGCATTCCACCAGCTTCACGCTGCCCACCGTGCACTCGAGCTCGGAACAGACCTCTTCCATGATGCTGCGCAGGCGGCGTTCCTCTTCGCTGGCGCGGCGGTTCAGGCGCTGGGGATAGTACGGCGGCAGGAAGCCGACCACGATGGCAGGCCCCTTGAGATTGGCCAGCGAGACGAGGCGGTCGGCAAGGGCGATGCTTTTTTCGCGCTCGTCCATGCTGGCCGGGAGCTGGGCAAGGAAGGCGAGGAGTTCCGGCGCGTCCGCACGCAGTCCGGCTTCGGCCATGAGCTCCGCCACGGTGAGAACACGAGCTTCCCACGCAGGCACAGGGGAATCGGCGCGGCCCGAAAGCGCCTGAAAGCGCTGGCCCGCCTCGCGGATGCGGGCAAGGGTGCGCTCGAGCGCTTCCTGCGCCACGCCCCGGCAGAGCCCGAGGATATCGAGGGGACTGCGGCTCACGGTGAGCACGTTGAAATACGAGACGGCGCGCTCCGGCAGGGTGACGGAATAGGTGTCCCGCAGGTCCTTCATCTTGAGGCAGACCGGCGGGGTGAGGGTGTCCGGCCCGGTGCCGTCCATGAGCTCGGGGTGGCAGTCCATGAGGCAGACGGTCTGCGCGGCCAGCGCGGCGGCGTTCACCCCGTCGAAGGAGTAGCCCGCATGGGCTTCGCGCCCCACGCAGAAGAACATGGGCATGATCTTGCCCGTGGTCCCGGTGTAGAAGATGCGGAAGGGTTCGCTTCCGGCGCTGGACTGCGAGGTCCAGAAGGCGGGCTCGCCGGACAGGGCGGCCACCAGCTCCGCGCCCTGCTCCTTCAGGAAGGCGCAAAGCCCGGGGAGAGCGCCGCGCATCCCTGCGGAATTGCCCTCTTCGTCCGGCACGGCCAGAAAGAGCAGGTTGACGGGCAGTTCCTCGCGCCGCCGCGCCATGTGGGCAAGATAGGCCATGTAGAGGGCCAGCCCGGACTTCATGTCCATAGTGCCGCGCCCGAAAAGCCAGTTGCCGGACTCAAGGTCGGCCCGGGCTTCCTGCGGGATATCGCGCCCGGCCATCAGGCGGGTATAGGCCTCGGCATCGAAGGCGGCCTGCGCCAGGTCGCCGCAGACATCGGTGTCCACCACGTCGAAATGCCCGTTGAGGAGCACGGTTCGCGCTGTCTCCCGGCCTGCGCGCACGAAGGCCAGAACGGCGCGGCGCCCGAGCCCGCCCTGCTCCACGGGAAGGGTGCGGAGGAAATCGGGCCGTTCCCTGAAATAGTCCTCTTCGGCCAGAACATCGCGGATGAAGTCCGCCGCGTCGTTCTCGGCCGCCGAATGGGAAACGCTGGGGATGCGGACCAGCGCCTTGGTGAGTTCCAGCATACCTTCACGGGTGAATTCCAGCATGGCGCGACCTCATAAAAAAACAGGCCCCCGTTTGCCGAGGGCCTGTGCTGAACCAGAGCGGAGTATTACTTGTCGAGAAGTTCCTTGAGGGATTCGCGCAGGGCGGGGGCGATCTTCTCGTCCTTCATACCGAAGTACACACCGGCGGTGAGGTAGTCCACCCAGTCACCGGCGTCGAAGCGGCGGCCCTTCATCTTCACGGCGAGCATGCCCTTTTCCTTCATGTAGTTCTCAAGGGCGTCAGTAAGCTGGATCTCGCCGCCCTTGCCGGGCTTCACGTACTCGATATAGCTGAAGATCTCGCGGGGGAGCACATAGCGGCCCACGATGGCGAGGCGGGAATCCATAGTGCCGAGGGCGGGCTTTTCCACCATTTCGGTGATCTTGTACACGCCGTCTTCTATCTCTTCACCGGCAACCATGCCGTACTTGTCGATCTTGTCGGCAGGCACTTCCATCACGCCGATGCAGGGCATATTGTACTTCTTGGCGGCTTCCACGAGCTGGACGAGGCCGGCATCGTCGCCCACGATGAAGTCGTCGCCCACCATGACGGCGAAGTAGTCGTCCGGCACCATGGAGCGGGCGCAGCCCACGGCATGGCCAAGGCCCATCTGCTGCTTCTGGCGCACGGCCATGACTTCCACCATGCTGGCGGCTTCCTGAACGGCCTTGAGCTGTTCGATCTTGCCGGCTTCGGCAAGCAGTTCTTCAAGCTCGATATTGCGGTCGAAGTGGTCCGTCACCACGCTTTTGTGGCGGTTGGTCACGAAGATGACTTCCTGGATACCGGCGCGAACGGCTTCTTCCACAACGTACTGGATAACAGGCTTGTTGAAGACGGGAAGCATTTCCTTGGGGATGTTCTTGCTGGCAGGAAGAGAACGAGTACCCCAACCGGCAACGGGAAGGACGACTTGGCTGATTTTCATGAACACCTCACGTTACTTGAAACCTTACGGCCGTACAGGTCGTGTTCTTGGAATATGAGAGAGGACAGCCCCCTCTGAAATAGAGTATTGGATATACCTTATCCCTTTTTTCTCAGCACGTCCATACCGCAGGCGCGATACGAAAGGAAACGCAACAAATTGCTCAACCATTCAGATTCTATGAGGATGCGCCGCTTCTGCGCCGTGCGGAACGCCGCCCTGCCCCTGGCAGGCTCGTGAATTTTTTTGCAATTTGCAAAAGCAAGCCCTTTTGCGCGGCACGAGGCTGGCGTTCCTTCACGCTGGAAAGTTGAAGTTCTGCTTGAACTTTCAGCACCCCTCCTGCGCCCCGAAGCGCACGCTTTCCCCATCTTCGGGGATGCTGAAGCGCCCTTCGAGGCCGCATCCCTTCAGGAAGGCGCGAAGGCCCGCCCTGTCGAGCCGCGCATGGTTCACGGCGTCCATGTGCGTGGCTATGAAGCGGGCCTGCGGCGCGTGTTCCGCCGTGGTGCGGATATCGCCCGGCCCCATGAGGATGGGCGTACCGTCCGGGAACTGCGCCCATGCGGCGTTCAGGGCCACCACATCGGGGCGGAAGCGGTCGAGGGCCTCGGCCACGCCCTCGAACCACACGGTATCGCCCGCCAGATAGAACACGGGCTCGCCCGCGCCCTTGAACACGCATCCGCTGGCCTCGCCGGGCAGGCCGAAGGCCTCGTACATCCGGCGCGAATGTTCGCCCGCACCGTGCAGGGCTTCCGTGCGGTACAGGGTGACAGGGCCGAAGGCCACGCCCTCGTCCCGGAGCGCCGCCACCGTTTCGAAGCCGAGGGCGGCCATGTCCGCGGCTTCCTTTTCGCTCTGCACGAAAATGGGGAGCGCCTTGGGGAGCGCCCGGGCGGCGTGCTCGTCGAAATGGTCGAAGTGATGCATATGCGTCACGATGGCGGCGTCCACGCGCACGATCTCTTCCACCGGCAGGGGAAGCGCGGCAAGGGGATTGGGGAAATCGTTGTACGGCGAGGGGATGGGCGGCGTACTGCCCTTCGGGGCGAAGAACGGGTCAATGAGGAAGCGGAGGCCGCCAAAGGTCACAATGCTGGTAGCGCCGCGTATCTGCTGGAATTCCATGACAATCTCCTTGTTATGAATCGTTCCGCCACCCGGCGCGGAGTCCGTTGCCCACCACCATGAGCGCCACGCCCACATCCGCGAACACGGCCATCCACATGGAGGTATGCCCCGCAAGGGTCAGCGCGAAGAACAGCGCCTTCACGCCAAGGGCGAGCGCGATGTTCTGCACGAGTATGCCGTGCACACGGCGCGAAAGCCGCACGAAGCGCGGTATCTTGCGCAGGTCGTCGTCCATGAGGGCCACGTCGGCGGTCTCCATGGCGGTATCCGTGCCTGAACCCGCCATAGCGAAGCCGATATCCGCGCGGGCAAGGGCCGGGGCGTCGTTGATGCCGTCTCCCGCCATGCCCACCTTGCCGCGCCGGGAGTCGATGCCGCGCAGGGCCGCCCCGCCCTTCTGCGTTCCGCCCTGCAACTCCGCCACCAGCGCTTCCACCACGGCGAGCTTGTCTTCCGGGAGCAGGCGGGCGCGGTATTCGTCCACACCGGCAAGCGCGGCGATATGCCGGGCCGGGGCTTCGTCGTCGCCCGTAAGCATCACGGTCTTCACGCCCAGCCCCCGGAGTTCGCGCACGGCCTGCACACTGCTTTCGCGCAGGGTGTCGGCCACGGCGAAGAGTGCCAGAACCTGCCTGCCGTCGGCCAGCGCCACCACGCTCCAGCCCTGCCCTTCCCATTCCTGAGCCCGGGCCGGAAGCGCCCCGGCTTCCAGAGCGTCGGAAAGGCCGCTCTCCCGCATCATGCGCAGGCTTCCAAGGGCGAAGCGCCGCCCGGCGAAGCTCCCGCGAAGGCCGAGGCCGGGCAGGGCTTCAAGCTCCTCCACGTCCTCCAGCTCCAGCGCCCCAGCCCCGGCGGCGATCGCCAGCGACACGGGATGGTCGGAACGGCTGGCAAGGCTGGCCGCCCATGCGAGGGCCTGCCCCTCCTCCACGCCGGGCGCGGGAAGCAGGCTGGTGAGCCTTGGCCTGCCGTGGGTGAGCGTGCCGGTCTTGTCCAGCGCCAGCACGCGCAGGAGCCGCCCCTGCTCGAGGAAGGAACCGCCCTTCACCAGCATGCCGAGGCGCGTGGCCGCCGCCATGCCGCTCACGATGGTCACAGGCGTGGAGATGACCAGCGCACAGGGGCATCCGATGACCAGCACCACCAGCGCCGTGTAGATGGAGGCCGCCCACGCCGCCCCGAAGAACAGCGGCGGCACAAGGGCGACGAGCAGGGCCGCGCCGAAGATGCAGGGCGTGTAGAGCCGGGCGAAGCGGTCCACAAAGCGCTGGATGGGGGCGCGGCTGGCCTGCGCTTCCTCCACGGCATGGATGATGCGCGCCAGCGTGGTATCCGAGGCGGCGGCCGTCACCTCGAAGTCGAAACTGCCGGACGTGTTCACCGTTCCGGCAAACACCGTATCCCCGGGCGACTTCTCCACAGGCAGGCTCTCGCCCGTGATGGGCGACTGGTCCACAGCCGAACGGCCTTCGCGCACGATGCCGTCCAGCGCTATGCGTTCGCCGGGCCGCACGCGCACCAGCGCCCCAAGGGGCACGAGGCGGCTTTCCGTTTCGCGCCACGAACCGTCGGCCTGCCGCACCGAGGCCTTTTCCGGCGAGAGCGCCAGCAGGGCCTTGATGGCGCGGCGGGCCTTTTCCAGCACGCGCTCTTCTATGGCTTCGGAAACATTGAACAGCACCATGACCATAGCGGCCTCGGGGAACTGGCCGATGAGCACCGCGCCCGTAACGGCCACGCTCATCAGCGCCGTCATGTTGAGGTCGAAGCGGCGCACGGAGCGCCAGCCAGCCCTGAAGGTCTCCACGCCGCTCAGGGCGATGGCAAGAAGCGCGAAGACCAGCGGAAGCAGGCCGAGGATATCCACGGTGGCGAGGAAGCCGCCCTCTTCCGCGAAGTGCACGGCCTCGGCCAGCAGGGCGAAGAGCCCGGCAAGGGCCAGCTTCTTCCACGGCGTGCGCTGTTCGTGGGCGTGGCCGCCTTCATGCTGATGTTCGTGCTGTGCCTCGTGCCCGCAGTGGCCGCAGGTACACTGCACCTTGAGCAGGCCGGGCTGGGCCGGGGCGGCGGGAACGGAAGAGGCGGGAAGGGACGCGCCCTTCGAAAAGGCTTCGAGGCTGTGCCCGAAGGGAGCGGGCTTTTTCGTTTGATGTTCCACGGTGAACTCCTTGGGAAACTCCTTGATGAGCCTACGCTACTCCCTATAGCGGCTATAGGGTCAAGCCTCTTCCGAAAAAAAGTTCCCGCGCCCTGCCGGGGCTTGACGTCGCACAGCCTATAGCTACTATAGCCGCAACAAGGAGGGCGTCATGCCGCTGAAAATAGGCGACCTTGCCAAAGCCACGGGCACGCAGGTCGTGACCATTCGCTATTACGAGAAGGAAGGCCTTCTGCGCCAGCCCGAGCGCACGGGCTCCGGCTACCGGCTCTATTCGGAAGACGACGTGGAACGCCTGCACTTCATACGCCGATGCCGCCAGCACGGCATGAACCTTGCCGAGATACGCGACCTGCTGGCCTTCCGCGATTCCCCCGCGCCTTCCTGCGCATGGATAAGCGAGCTTGTGGAGAAGCATATCGCCAATGTTCAGGCGCAGATAGATTCCCTGCTCACCCTGAAGGCCCACCTCGAAGCCCTGCGCGGGACCTGCTCCGGCGACCACGGGCGGGGATGCGGCATCATCGACAGCCTTGGCCACGGTTCATCCTGCCCCTGCTGCGAAGGCCTGCACTGCCGCCTTGAACGCAGGCAGGGCGAACGCTGACCAGCCCGGAACATACCCTTGCGCCCTGCCCCGCCTTGGCGTAAACTTTTCCGGCTCTCTTTCCCCTTCTACAAGGAACTACCATGAGTTTTCAGAAAGCCAGTTCAAGCTTCACGCGCTTCCGCATCATAGACGACATCCCCGCCGACCTCTGGGCCTCCATCCCCGAGAAGCTCCGCCAGTACGCCTTTATCGACATCGACGACATTGCCGAGGAACGCGCCTTCGGCTGGACCAGCTTCGACGATATGCTGGACACCGAATGGAAGCTCTCCCCGCCGGAAAAGGGCGACTTCCTCACCTTCTCCCTGCGGCTCGACACGCGGCGCATCCCGCCCGCCGTGCTTCGCAAGCACGTGCGCCTTGCCCTGCGCGACGAGGAAGAGCGCATCAAGGCCCTTGGCAAGAAGTTCATCGGCCGCGAACGCAAGAAGGAGATTCAGGAGCAGGTGAAGCTCCGCCTCATGGGCCGCTTCCTGCCCATCCCCGCCGAATTCCAGGTGGTGTGGAACATGCAGAGCGGGCGCGTCTATTTCGCGTCCACCCAGACCAAGATGATCGAAATGTTCCTCGACCTCTTCACCCGCACCTTCGAACTGCGCCTCGAACAGCTTTTGCCCTACTCGCTGGCCCTTTCCATGTTCGGTGAGGAAATTTCCGCCAAGCTGGACGACGTGCAGTCCACCAAGTTTATCTAAGAGGTTAGCATCATGGCAGAAATAGGCTACATTGGCGAAAATACCGACCTCATACTCGGTCAGGAATTCCTTACGTGGCTCTGGTTCCGCAGTGAGACCGGCAACGTCTTCCGCATGGAAGGCGCGGAACACAGCGGCGAGCCCTTCACCGTGGCCATGGAACAGCGCATCGTGGTGCGCGGCGGCGAAGGCGAGAACCAGGAGACCGCCACCGTGGTCGGTTCCTTCTCCCCCCTGCGGGAAGCCCGCCTTGGCCTGCTCACCGGCAAGCAGGTGGTGCGCTGCCTCGTTCGCCTCGAGAAGGACGGCATGGACTGGCAGGTCAGCCTCAAGGCCGAAGACTTCAGCATCAATTCCCTGCGCACGCCCAAGGTGGCCCGCGACGACGGCGACGAGGACCCGGAAGGCCTGTTCCTCGAAAAGATGTACCTCATCGACCTCGGCCTTGCCATGCTGGACGAGATGTTCCGCCAGTTCCTCGCCCTGCGCCTTGCCCCGGCCGCGTGGAACAAGGAAGCCGAAGCCGTGGCCGCATGGATGCAGCACGATATCAGCCAGGGAGCAATGGCCCCGCAGGCCTGAGCCTTCCCCCAGAGGTGAAGAATGCAGACCGCACGCTCCGGCCATGAGCCGGGCCGCCTGAAAGCCCTTGCCCTGCGCGGCATCCGCAAAACGCTGTGGATGCTGGCCGTGCTGTGGGGCATAACGCTGGTGAGCTTTTTCGTCATCCATCTGGCGCCGGGCTCGCCTACCGATATGCAGACCAGCCTGAACCCGCTGGCGGGCGACATGGTGCGCGAACGCCTGAACGCGCTCTACGGGCTCGACCGCCCCTTGCTCGAACAGTACTGGAGCTGGCTGAAGCGCCTTGCCTGCCTCGACTTCGGCGTGTCCCTCTCCACGGATGCGCGGCCCGTCATGGACAAGATTCTGGAGCGTATGCCCCTTACCGTGGGCATGAACGTCATATCGCTCCTGCTCACCCTGCTCATCTCCATCCCGGTGGGCATCGTTTCCGCAGTGAAGCGCGGTTCCTTCCTCGACCGCGCCCTCACCGTGCTGGTCTTCCTCGGCTTCGCCATGCCCAGCTTCTGGCTGGCGCTCCTGCTCATGCTCTACTTCGGCATCGACCTCGGCTGGCTCCCGCTTTCCGGCCTTACCAGCATGGATTACGCCCAGCTTTCCCCGCTGGGCAAAGCGTGGGACATTGCCAAGCACCTTGCCCTGCCCATACTCGTGGGCCTTGTGGGGAGCATTGCCGGCACGTCGCGCTTCCTGCGCTCGTCCATGCTGGAAGTCCTGCGGCAGGACTACATGACCACCGCCCGTGCCAAGGGCCTGCCCGCCTCGCAGGTCATAGGCCGCCACGCCCTGCGCAACGCGCTCCTGCCCGTCATCACCATGCTGGGCCTTTCCGTGCCCGGGCTCATCGGCGGTTCGGTCATCATAGAAACCATCTTCGCCCTGCCCGGCCTCGGCCAGCTCTTCTACGCCGCCGTCATGGCGCGCGACTACCCGCTCATCATGGGCAACCTCGTGCTCGGCGCGGTGCTCACCCTTCTCGGCAATATGCTGGCCGACCTCGGCTACAGCCTTGCCGACCCGCGCATCCGCCACTCGGCGCAGAAAGGAGGCCGCGCATGAAGCCCGACCTTCGCCGCCACGCCATGCTCCTTGCCGGGCTTGCCATCGTGCTCGCCATGAGCACCCTTGCCCTGCTGGCCCCGTGGCTCGCCCCGTACGACCCCGCCGCCCTCGACCTCGACCATATCCTCATGCCGCCCTCGCCCGAGCATCTCCTCGGAACGGACGCCCTCGGCCGCGACGTGTTCTCGCGCCTGCTCTACGGGGCGCGCGTCTCGCTCTGGGTGGGCTTCGTGGCCGTAGGCATCTCCACCGCCATCGGCATCGTCCTCGGCCTCGCCTCCGGCTACTTCGGCGGCTGGACCGACGAGCTCATCATGCGCGGCGTGGACGTCATGCTCTGCTTCCCGTCCTTCTTCCTCATCCTCGCGGTCATCGCCTTCCTCGAGCCGAGCCTGACCAATATCATGGTGGTCATCGGCCTCACCTCATGGATGGGCGTGGCCCGCCTCGTCCGTGCCGAAACCCTCTCCCTGCGCGAGCGAGACTTCATCGCGGCGTCCAAACTGGCCGGGGCTTCCTCCGCCCGCCTGCTCTTCGTGCATATCCTGCCCAACGCCCTCGCGCCCGTGCTGGTCTCCGCCACCCTCGGCGTGGCAGGCGCTATCCTCGTGGAATCCTCCCTCAGCTTCCTCGGCCTCGGCGTACAGCCGCCCGACGCAAGCTGGGGCAATATGCTCATGGAAGGCAAGAACGTGCTCGAAATAGCCCCGTGGCTCTCGCTCTGGCCCGGCCTCGCCATCCTCGTCACCGTCCTCGGCTACAACCTCCTCGGCGAATCCCTCCGCGACCTCCTCGACCCGAGGCTGAAGGAGAGGTAGGAGGAGAGAGAGAGAGAATTTGGGGAAGGGGGAGGGCCCTTTCTGTAGAAAGTGCCCTCC